>CANJIM010000127.1 GCA_947474495.1 Rhodospirillaceae bacterium | reverse complement strand
GCGCTCGACGACATAGCGATCGCCGACCTGGGTGCGCTCCAGCGTCATCCCTTGCGCGGCGAGATGCTTTTCCAATCCGAGGTTCGACATGACGGTGGCGACGACGGTGTTGCCGGCGAGCCGGCCGGCGCGGTGCAGATTGCCCGCCACCAACGCCATCAATTGATCGCCGTCGAGCAACTGGCCCTTCTCGTCGCAGGCAACCAGACGGTCGGCATCGCCGTCGAGCGCCAGGCCGAGATCGGCCTTCTGCGCCACGACCTCGCGCATCATCGCCTGCGGATAGGTCGAGCCGCAGTCATGGTTGATGTTGAAGCCGTCGGGCGCGACGCCGAGCGCGATCACCTCGGCGCCGAGCTCGCGCAGCACCGTCGGCGCGACCTTGTAGGCGGCGCCATGGGCGCAATCGACGACGATCTTCATGCCGTCGAGCGTCAGGCCCTTGGGGAAGGTGTTCTTGACGAATTCGATATAGCGGCCGACCGCGTCTTCCAGGCGCACGGCGCGACCCAGGCGCTTGGATGGCGCGACCATGGTGGCGATTTCGCCGGCCATGCGCGATTCGATGCGCGCCTCGACCTCGTCGGACAGCTTGAAGCCGTCCGGCCCGAACAATTTGATGCCGTTGTCCTCGAACGGATTGTGCGAGGCCGAGATCATGACGCCGAGATCGCAGCGCAAAGACCGCGTCAGCATGGCGACGGCGGGGGTGGGTAGCGGGCCGACCAGCGTCACGTCCATGCCGACCGAGATGAAGCCGGCGGTGAGCGCCGGCTCGATCATGTAGCCCGACAGGCGCGTGTCCTTGCCGATGACGACGCGGTGGCGGTGGCCGCCGCGGGTGAATTCGGCGCCGGCCGCCTGGCCGACGGCGAGCGCCACGTCAGCGGTCATCGGCGCTTCGTTCGCCGTGCCGCGGATGCCGTCGGTGCCGAAATATTTGCGGGTCATGGGCAGGTCAGCCGTTGTGAATCTGTATTTGCCGAGATTCTACAACGGAATCAGGGGCTGGCGCCACTTGGGCCTTAGAGGCCTTTGAGCGCCTTCCAGACCGCAACGGCCTGGACGGTTTCCGCGACATCGTGGACGCGCAGGATGTCGGCGCCGGCGTCGAGCCCGGCGAGGGCACCTGCGAGCGAACCCGCCAGCCGCCCATTCGGGTCGGTCTCGCCGGTCATGCGGCCGATGAAGCTCTTGCGCGAGACGCCGAGCAGCACCGGGCAGCCCAGCGACTGGAACAGCGCCAGGCCGCGCAGCAGTTTCAGGTTGTGCTCCAGCGTCTTGCCGAAGCCGATGCCGGGATCGACGGCGATCTTGGCGCGCGGAATGCCGGCGGCCTCACAGGCCGCGATGCGGCCGGCGAGATAATCCAACAGGTCGAGAGTCACATGCTCGTAATGCGGCGCTTGCTGCATCGTTTTCGGCGCGCCGAGGCAATGCATCAGCACCACCCAGGCGCCGCTCGCGGCGGCGGCCTCCAGCGCCTGGGGATCGGCTTCCAGCGCCCGCACGTCGTTGATGATCGTCGCGCCGGCCCGGGTCGCCGCCGTCATGACGGCAGCCTTCATCGTGTCGACGGACAGCGCCGCGCCGCAGCCCTTGAGGCCTTCGATGACGGGAACGACGCGGCGAAGCTCTTCCGCCTCGGGCACGGGATCCGAGCCGGGCCGCGTCGATTCGCCGCCAATGTCGAGGATGTCGGCGCCGGCGTCGGCCAGCGCCTGGCCGTGCCGGATGGCCGCCGCCGTCGTGGCGTGACGGCCGCCGTCGGAAAAGCTGTCCGGCGTGACGTTGACGATCCCCATGATGAGCGGACGCTTGTCGGCGAGTCCGGCGAAGGGCCTGCGCGGCGCCGAAAGATTGTCGAGCGCTTCGGTGATGGCATGCAGCGTATGGCCGCCCTGCCCTGCCGCCCAGCCGCGCAAGTCGGCGACCGAGACATGGAAGCTGCGCGCGTGAGCCGGATGGCTCTCCTCGCGGATCAGCAGTTCGACGCGTTCGACATGGGCCGGGCCGCCGGCAAACGGCAGGCCGTCCTCCGGCATCTCGCGATCGGCGGACCAAAGAATCGGATCGGGCCGCACATGAAGCGCGGCCCGACCGGAAACGACTAGATTGGAGAGTGCGGAGGACTTGCCGCCCGGCGCATGCAGCATGGCGATTACGCGCCCGGCTGCGGCTCCGGCGTCAGGCCCGGCGGGCCGGACTCGTTGCCCTTGCGATTACCGGCGGTCGGCACCGTCGAGCGGCGGCCGGTGTCCTTCGGCGTCTCGTCATGATCCTCGCGGATGATCTTCTCGCCGCGCAGCAGCTTGGCGACGTCCTCGGCATTGAGCGTCTCGAACTCCAAGAGGCCCTTGGCGATGGCATGCAAGCCGTCGATATGCTCGGTCAGGATGGCGCGGGCCTTGCCCTCGCCGCCTTCGACGATCGCGCGAACTTCTTCGTCGATCAGCGCCGCCGTAGAATCGGACACGGTCTTGCGCTGCGTCACCGAGTGGCCGAGGAACACTTCTTCCTCGTTGTCGGAATAGCGCAGCGGGCCTAGCTTGTCGCTCATGCCCCATTCGGTGACCATGCGGCGCGCCAGATTGGTGGCCTGCATGATGTCGTTGCTGGCGCCGGTCGTGACGTTCTCGGCGCCGAAAATAATGTCCTCGGCGACACGGCCGCCGAACATCATGGCGATGCGCGACAACAGCTCTTTCTTCGAATAGCCGTAGCGATCTCGCTCCGGCAGCGACATGGTCAGGCCGAGAGCGCGGCCGCGCGGAATGATCGTGACCTTGTGCAGCGGATCGTGGCCCGGCGAATTGAGGCCGACCAGCGCGTGGCCCGCCTCGTGATAGGCGGTCAGGCGCTTTTCTTCCTCGCTCATGACCATGGAGCGGCGCTCGGTGCCCATCATCACCTTGTCCTTGGCCTCTTCGAGCTCCTGCATCGTGACCATGCGCTTGCCTTTGCGCGCTGCCAGCAAAGCGGACTCGTTGACCAGGTTGGCGAGATCGGCGCCGGAGAAACCGGGCGTGCCGCGGGCGATGATCTTGGGATCGACGTCGGGCGCCATCGGCACCTTGCGCAGATGCACCTTCATGATCTTCTCGCGGCCGAGCACGTCGGGGTTCGACACCGTCACCTGACGATCGAAACGGCCGGGACGCAGCAGCGCCGGATCGAGCACGTCTGGGCGGTTGGTGGCGGCGATCAGGATGACGCCCTCGTTCGCCTCGAAGCCGTCCATCTCGACGAGCATCTGATTCAGGGTCTGCTCGCGCTCGTCATTGCCGCCGCCGAGGCCGGCGCCGCGATGGCGACCGACCGCGTCG
>CANJIM010000126.1 GCA_947474495.1 Rhodospirillaceae bacterium | reverse complement strand
TCCTTGCCGGTCAGCGCGTCGGCGCGGCCCTGGCGGTTCGAGGTCGATTGCGCGCCGAGATGCTCGGCCTTGGGGATGTAGAACTCGTTGTCGAGGATCGAGTAGCGCGCCGAATATTCGTTCACATTGGCGGTGCGGTGGCGGATCCACTGGCGCGCGACGAAGATCGGCAATTTGACGTGATACTTGATCTCGCACATCTCGAACGGCGTGGTGTGACGATGGCGCATCAGATAGTTGATGAGGCCGGCGTCCTCGCTGACACGCTTGGTGCCCTTGCCGTAAGAGACGCGCGCGGCCTGCACAACGGCGGCATCGTCGCCCATGTAATCGACGACGCGGACGAAGCCGTGATCGAGCACTGGCAGGGCTGTGTAGAGGATTTCCTCGAGGGCGGGCGCGGTCGGGCGGCGCGTGGCGGCGGACTGGGCGCGGGCGGAGTCGATCTCGGCCTGCTGCTCGGGACTCAAGGGCATCAAAACACTCCAGAAAAAGCGGCCAAAGACGCGCAGCCGGACGGCGGGGCGGAACTTTACCGGCTCAAGGGCCGGAAGCAAACGCGGAAGGAAACTTCCTGAACAATATATGAAGGCCCTGTGGAAAACCCCAGGAACCCCATGAGAGGCCTCGCTGAGGCTCCGTCCTCCCCGCCCTTTCAAATCGACCGGGAAAGCCTTATATTTCCTTTGTCGGGCAACCGACTATGGCGATAAACGGCTTATGGAATAAGCATTGTGGACCCGGGGGCGGTACCCGGCGCCTCCACCATTTCACCCCGCCTCTCCGAACGCGTTCGGCGAGCAGGGCTCATGGGGGCGAAATAGGATCGACACGTGCGGTAAAGATAAGTCTTTTGCTCGGCATGATACCGCCGTTATCGGGTCGTTTGATAAGTGCCAACGACAATCGCGTTGCACTCGCTGCCTAATTAGGTAAGCGCGGCTCGGGGGGCGCCGGGCAACAGAAGCCCCCCACCTACTTTGCTTCGATGCGTGCCTGCCATCTCGTTGAGCCCCGCCTAGTCAGTCTTTCGGAATTCACCCCCTCATGGCCCGCGACACCCTGCAGTACGACAAGATGGTCGAAAGCGCCTTGCGTGGCGTCGTCCGCGAAGCGCTGATCTATGTTTCGAAGAACGGCCTGCCCGGCAACCATCACTTATATCTCACCTTCCGTACCGATCATCCCGGCGTCGATATCTCCGATACGCTGCGCGGGCAATATCCCAACGACATGACGGTGGTACTGCAGCATCAATATTGGGGCCTCGAGGTGAATGACGACCATTTCGTCGTCAACCTCAGCTTCAGCAACATGCCCGAGCGACTGCAGGTGCCCTACGCGTCGCTGCTGTCCTTCGTCGATCCGTCGGTGAAGTTCGGCCTGCAATTCCAGGCGCTCGACGCCGACGCGCCGGCCGGCTTGTCGGGTGGCTTCACCGCCGCCGCGGCCGCCGCCGACAGCACCAAGTTGCCGAAGGCCAAACCGGCCAAGACGGCGGACGAGGCCAAGCCGATCGAGTTGAAGCCTGCCTTGAAGGCCGAACCGGCCAAGATCGAGACCGCCAAGACCGACACCGCCAAGCTTGGCGCGGCCAAGCCCGCCTTGGCCAAAAAGGACGAGCCGGTCCCCGCGCCGGAGCCCGCCACGGCCGACGCGCCGGCGGATACCCCGGCCGTTGCGGCCGAAAAAGTCGTCTCGCTTGACGCTTTCCGCAAAAAATAGTCTCTGACCGCGCCGTCCGGCGCCTCCGTCCCCGGCTCGCGATCCCGTCCACTCCGTCACCCCGGAGCTTTCATGGCTGATACCGATTTTCACAAGATGTTCCCGCTCGCCCATGACGCGGCGATGGCCTTCCGCAAGCTCGACGGCGATTACGTCGAAACTGTCGAGTTTGACGGCCAGAAAATCCTCAAGGTGAAGCCCGAGGCGTTGACGGTGCTGACCAAGGCCGCCTTCCGCGACATCGCCCACTTGCTGCGCACCGATCATCTGAAGCAGCTGCGCAAGATCATGGACGATCCGGAAGCCTCCGATAACGACCGCTTCGTCGCCTACGAACTGATGAAGAATGCCAATATCGCGGCGGGCGGCGTGCTGCCGATGTGCCAGGACACCGGCACCGCCATCATCATGGGCAAGAAGGGCCAGGCCGTCTGGACCGGCGCCGACGACGAGGCGGCGATCTCCGAGGGCGTCAAGCGCACCTATGCCGAATCCAATCTGCGCTATTCGCAGATGGCGCCCGTCACCATGTTCGACGAGGTCAACACCGGCGACAACCTACCGGCACAGATCGACCTGTACGCCACCAAGGGCGACGAATATGAATTCCTCTTCATCGCCAAGGGCGGCGGCTCGGCCAACAAGACCTATCTCTATCAAGAGACCAAGGCGCTGCTGAATCCGGCGTCCTTGCTGAAGTTCGTCGCCGAGAAGATCAAGACCTTGGGCACGGCAGCCTGCCCGCCCTACCATCTCGCCATCGTCATCGGCGGCACCTCGGCGGAATTGACGCTGAAAACCGTCAAGCTCGCCAGCACCCACTATCTCGACGGCCTGCCGACCAGCGGCAACAAGTTCGGCCAGGCCTTCCGCGATCTGGAGATGGAGCAGGAAATCTTCAAGCTGACCCAGGCGACCGGCATCGGCGCGCAGTTCGGCGGCAAGTATTTCTGCCATGACGTGCGCGTCGTCCGTCTGCCGCGCCATGGCGCCAGCTGCCCGGTCGGCATCGGCGTCTCCTGCTCGGCCGACCGCCAGGTGATCGGCAAGATCACCAAGGACGGCTTGTTCCTCGAACAGCTCGAAACCAATCCGGCGCAATTCCTGCCCGACATCAACGAGGAGAAGCTCGGCGGCGACGTGGTCAAGATCGACCTCAACCAGCCGATGGATCAGATCCGCAAGATCCTCTCGCAATATCCGATCAAGACGCGCGTCTCGCTCACCGGCACGCTGATCGTCGCGCGCGACATCGCCCACGCGAAGTTGCAGGAGCGCATCGATGCCGGCCAAGGCCTGCCGCAGTACATGAAAGACCATCCGGTCTATTACGCGGGACCTGCGAAAACGCCGAAGGGCATGGCCTCGGGCTCGTTCGGCCCGACCACGGCCGGCCGCATGGACTCCTACGTCGACGCCTTCCAGAAGGCCGGCGGTTCGCTCGTCATGCTGGCCAAGGGCAACCGCTCGCCGGTGGTGCGCGAGGCCTGCCAGCGCTACGGCGGCTTCTACCTCGGCTCGACCGGCGGCCCGGCGGCCCGTTTGGCGCAAGACTGCATCAAGAAGGTCGAGGTGCTCGAATATCCCGAGCTCGGCATGGAAGCGGTGTGGAAG
>CANJIM010000125.1 GCA_947474495.1 Rhodospirillaceae bacterium | reverse complement strand
GATCCACCTTTCGATCAACAATCTCGCCAAGGTGGTGCGCGAGCTGACGCCACATTACGGCGCCGACTGTCCCTGCGTGATTGCCTATCGCGTCACTTGGCCCGATGAGTTGATTCTGCGCGGCACCCTCGCCACCATCCGCGAGATGGCCAAGGCCAGCGGCATCACCCGCACGGCGCTCATTCTGGTGGGCAAGGATCTCGGCAGCCACGGCGCGGCGGCCAGCCGTCTTTACGCTGCCGACCACGACCATGTGCTGCGGCCCAAGGCAGACTAGATCCGTTTAAAGATGGCGCGCGATCCAGGCGATCGCAGCGGGCACGGCGGCGACTGTCTCGCCGGGCGGCGGCGCCGGCTGGGCGATCATCACCACGGGAATTTTGAGTGCGCGCGCGGCGACGATCTTGGCGACGCTCGCCTTGCCGCCGCTGTTCTTGCTCACCACCGCCTCGATACCATGGCGCTTGAGCAGCAGCTCATCCTGCGCCGCGTCGAACGGCCCGCGCGCGAAGATCAGGCCGTGGCGCTCGAGCGGCAAGGGATCGGTCTGCGGATCGACCAGCCGCACCAGGAACCAGATGTTCGGCAAGCCATCGAACGCCGCCATGTCCTTCAGGCCGCTGGCGAGGAACGCGCGCGTCACGCCGCGCTCGATCAAAGCCTGCGCGGCGGCGGACGCGTCCGGCACCTCAATCCACTGGTCATCGGCCTGGCGAACCCACGGCGCGCGGCGCAGCGCCAAACGCGGCACGGACGATTCGGCGCAAGCCTCGACCGCATGGCGCGCCATGGTCGTGGCGAAGGGATGCAAGGCATCGATCACCAGTTGCACGTTCTCCGCCTGCAGGTAGCCGGCCAGGCCTGCGGCGCCGCCGAAGCCGCCGACCCGCATCTCGCCGGCGAGCTTCTTCGGCGCTGCCGTGCGGCCGGCCAGCGAGGTGACGACGCGCAAGCTTTTGCCGAAGCGCTCGACGGCGGCCTGCGCCAAGGTCGCCGCCTCGGCGCTGCCGCCGAGAATGAGCAAGGTCGCTTTGGCCGGTTTTCTTGAGGGTGCGTCTGACATAAGGTGCAGTTTATAACCCAGTCCGCCGCTTCAGGGAGCCACCCCAATTGCTGAGCCTAAATTGCTAACCGTGCCGTTCGACATGCCGACCTTCGAGCCGGGCTGGGTCTGGCTGGTCGGCGCCGGCCCCGGCGATCCGGGTCTGTTATCGCTCCATGCGCTGAACGGCCTCGCCCAAGCCGACGTGGTGGTTTACGACGCCCTGGTCGACAAGCGCATCCTCGCCGCCGCCAAACCCGGCGCCGAGCTGATCTATGCCGGCAAGCGCGGCGGCAAGCCGTCGCCCAAGCAGGACGACATCTCGCAGCGCCTCGTCACGCTGGCGCGCAGCCAGCGCCGCATCCTGCGCCTCAAGGGCGGCGATCCCTTCGTCTTCGGCCGCGGCGGCGAGGAAGCTTTGGCGCTGGTCGCCGCCGGCATCCCCTTTCGCCTGGTGCCCGGCATCACCGCCGGCATCGGCGGCTTGGCCTATGCCGGCATCCCGGCGACGCACCGCGACGTCAATGCCGCCGTCACCTTCGTCACCGGCCATCAGGCCGGCGGCAATGTGCCCGAGCACCTCGACTGGGCGGCGCTCGCCAAAGGCTCGCCGGTGCTGGTGATCTACATGGCGGTGCAAAACCTGCCCGCCATCGTGGAGAAGTTGCTCGCCGCCGGACGCAGCCCAGACGAGCCCATGGCGATCATCAGCAAGGCCTCGACACCCGATCAATCGGTGCTGGAAACGACGCTGGGCAATTGCGTGACGGATTGCGCGGCGGCGAACCCGCCGCCGCCGGCCATGGTGGTGATCGGCCGCGTGGTGGAATTGCGCGCTTCCCTCGACTGGCTCGGCGCCCTCGATGGGCGCAAGCTGCTGCCGGATCCTTTTAAGAAGACCTAGCGCGGCGCCGGGCCATCCTCGTCATAGAGGATGCGCTGGGCGGCGCCGTCGAGATCCTCGAACTGGTTGGAGCGCAGCGCCCAGAGAAAGGCGCCGAGCCCCAAAAGGCCGAGGAACAGCGCCACCGGTATGAGATAGAGCAGCATGCTCATGGCTTGCGCCTCTTCTCCGCGCCCATGCGGTAGAGCCGCAGGGAATTGAGCGTCACCACGATCGACGAGGTCGACATGGCGATGGCGGCGATCAACGGCGTGACGAACCCGAGAACGGCGAGCGGCACGGCCAGCGCGTTATAGGCGAAGGCGGCGGTGATGTTCTGCACCACCAGCCGCTGCGACTGGCGCGCCACGTCATAGGCCTCGCAGATCGCGCCGAGCTGCTCACTTTGAAATACGTAATCGGCAGCGGCCTGGCTGACGTCGGCGCCGCTCGCCGGCGACATCGAAACGGAGGCGCTGGCGAGCGCCGGCGCGTCGTTGAGCCCGTCGCCGACCATCAGCACCTTGTGCCCGGCAGCGGCCAGTTCGCGCAGTCGCGCGATCTTGTCGGCAGGGCCGGCGCTCGCACGCCAGTCTTCGATACCGGCGGCGCGCGCCGCCGCCGCAACCACCGGGGCGCGATCACCCGACAGCAACTCCACCGCGAGGCCGCGCGCTTTGAGCGCGGCGACCGTTTCGGCCGCGTCAGAGCGCAGCACATCGTCGAACAGGAATCGCACAGCACTGCCGTCGGCGCGGCGCAGCCATAGCTCCGGTCCGTCGTGATCGCTCGCCGCTTCTGTCACGCCGCACCATAAGCGGCTGCCAAGACGCAACTCGCCGCTCGGCGTCATGGCAACAAGTCCGAGGCCGGGATGCTCAGCGACGCCGTCCAGCGGCGCGATCTTCGGCCGCAGGCGGCTGAGCGCCTGACAGAGCGGATGGCGGCTGACGGCGGCGAGCGAAACGGCGAGCGCCAGATCGTCGTCCGACAAGCCGTTCGTGTTGGCGAGCTTCAGACGGCCGAGGCTGAGCGTGCCGGTCTTGTCGAACAGCACCGTGTCGATGGCGGCGAGGCGCTCGAGACCGTCGGCGGATTTCAGCAGCACGCCGCGGCGCAGCAGCCGGCCGCTCGCCACCACCTGCACCACCGGCACGGCGAGCCCGAGGGCGCAGGGACAGGTGATGATCAGCACGGCAACCGCCACCATCAGCGACTGCTGCCAGGGCGCGCCGACCAGGAAAGTCCAGCCGAGGAAGGTGACCAGGGCGGCGAGATGCACCACCGGTGAATAGACCCGCGCAATGCGGTCGGCGAGGCGGACGTAGCGCGCCCGGCTTTGCCCGGCGACGTCCATCAGCCGCACGATTTCGGCGAGCAGCGTCTGCGTGCCGGTGGCGGTGACCTTGATCACCAGGGGCGCGCTGCGGTTGAGCGTGCCGGCGAAAACTTTGTCTTTCGGGCCG
>CANJIM010000124.1 GCA_947474495.1 Rhodospirillaceae bacterium | reverse complement strand
GGAGATGGTGCGCGGGCATTTCCGCCCGGAATTCCTCAACCGCTTGGATGAGATCCTGCTGTTCCACAAGCTCGGGCGCGGCGAGATGGGCCGCATCGTCGAGATCCAGTTGAAGCGTCTGGAAAAGCTTCTGGCCGATCGCAACATCACGATCACCCTCGATGCCCCGGCCAAAGCCTGGCTGGCGGAGGCGGGCTACGATCCGGTCTATGGCGCGCGGCCGCTCAAGCGGGCGATCCAGCGCCATTTGCAGAACCGGCTGGCGACGCTGCTGCTCGAAGGCAAGATCGCCGATGGCGAGACGGTGAAGGTGACCGCCGGCAAGGACGGTTTGACCATCAACGGTGTGAAGGCCGCGGCGGCTTAAAGTAGCGGCTTATCGGACACGAAAAAGCCCGGCTCGCGAGAGCCGGGCTTTTTGATTCGCTGGAGAGCGTCAGGTTTACTTGCTGGCGGTCTTGGTATCGTTGCCCTTGGCGTCTGCGACCTTGGTGGCGGTCGTCAGCGGCAGGCCGGCCATGCGGGTCTCGAGCTTGCCGGTTTCGATCTGGAAGGCGGTCAGCACCTTGCCTTCGAGCTTGGTGCCGGTCGGCAGTTTCACGCCGAGCGGATTGACCTGTTTGTTGTCGACCAGCACTTCGTAATGCAGGTGCGGGCCGGTGGCGCGGCCGGTGGCGCCGACATAGCCGATGATCTGGCCCTGCTGGACGCGGGCGCCGGGCTCGATGCCGCGGCCGATCTGGCTCAGGTGCGCGTAGGCGGTGGAGAAGGTGCCGTTGTGGCGGATGCGGACGTAGCGGCCGTAGGCGCCCTTCCAGTCGGCATCGACGACGACGCCGGAGCCGGCCGCCATGATCGGCGTGCCGGTGATGGCGCCGAAATCGACGCCCTGGTGACCGACGGTGTAGCCGAGGATCGGATGCATGCGCGAGCCGAAGCTCGAGGTCAGCTTGGCGCCATCGATCGGCGTCTTGAGCAGGGCCTTGCGGACCGACTCGCCCTTGCCGTTGTAGTAGTCGGCGATGCCGTCCGGCGTGACGAGGCGATAGATGCGGTGCGTCGTGTTGCCGAGCGTCAGTTCGGCATAGCTCATATCGCCGACGCGCGCCGTCTTGCCGTCGTCGTTGACCATGCGGTCGAACATGACGGCGAACTTGTCGTTCGGCTGGATGTCGCGCTGGAAGTCGACGTCGTAGGATAGGGCGCGGATCATCTCGACGATGATGCCGGCGGGCACGCCGGCTTTCACGGCGTCCTGATACAGGCTGGAATTGATCGTGCCGGCGGCCTTGACGGTCTGGCGGCTCAGCGGCTTGGCGACTTGGCCGGCCTCGAAGCCGGTCCAGGTCTTGACGACACTGACCAGCTTTTCGACGTTCGGCTCGAAGTTGAGGCCGAGGAAGGACATGCCCTCATCGTCGTTGCGCTTGGGCTGGAAGCTCAGCTCGATGCTGGTGCCGGCCGTCAGGTCTTTCGGATTGAACACGTCGCGCAGCGCCTGCACGGCCTCATGGGCCTCGGCGCGCGGCACTTGCGCCTTGGTCAGCAGGGCCATCAGCGTGTCGCCCTTGCCGACGGTGACGGCGACGCGCACGGGTTCCGGCGCGATCGCGTGAATGTCGGGGGTGGCGTAGGAGAGGACGTAGGCGCGGGCCGAGTTCTGCTGTTCGATGTCCGGCGTTTTGACGTCGGGACCCGGCACGCGAGACGAGACGGTGCTGCCCGGCAGAATGCCGGTCAGCAAGACCGCGGCGCAGAGGGCAAAAGACCGGGCATAAAGCCCCCCTCGCGTCATTGGTTCCCCTCGGAAATCTTCAAAGCAAAGCCCCAGTCGAACAAATAGGCTGACCCAATACGCAACCCGCCAAATGGCGATAGATACGCAAAAGAAAAAACCCCCGGTGTCAAAAACCCCAGAGGGGACCAAGCCCCAGGAATATGCGCGGGCATGGTTAACAAGCTATTAGCGGGGCAAAATGCTGGGATTAACCAAGCTTGTCAACGCCGCATCGCAACAATGCAATGAAATCATGCAGTTGCATGCAGTTTAGGCGGGGACGTTTTCCGTTTTGGAGCGTTTACCGCTTTGGTGAGGCGATTTTTAGACCTGCGGGGCGGCGGTTTCGACCTGGCCGCAGATGTAATGGTACAGGCAGATGTGCATCTCCTGGACCCGCGCGGTGACCTTGGAGGGCACAGCGATCAGGATGTCGGCGGCCGCCCCGATCGGCCCGCCACCCTCGCCGGTCATGGCGATGGTGGTCATGCCGCGCGCCTTGGCGGCGTCCAGGGCCTTCAGCACGTTGGGCGACTTGCCGCTGGTGGAGAGGCCGATGAAAACGCCGCCGGCGACGCCATGTGCTTCGACCTGCCGGGAAAACACGCGGTCATAGCCATAATCGTTGCTGAGAGCCGTCAGCGTCGCGGCATCGCCGGCCAGCGCCATGACGGGCAAGGCGACGCGCTCGCGCTCGTAGCGCCCGACCAGCTCGGCGGCGATATGCTGGGCGTCGGCGGCCGAACCGCCGTTGCCGCAGACCAGCACCGATTTGCGCGCCGCCAGCGCTTTGTTCAGTGCGGCGATGGCGTCCGCCACCGGCTTGTCCAGCCCGGCGGCGGGCAAGCGGGCTAGAAGCTCGGCGGTGCCGGCGAGATACTCGTGAAGACTGGCCATGAGGCGGAAATCCCAGGGGAGGGGGTGCGAACGCGGCCGTAGGGTAGCAAAGCGCCACCCGGCTTCCAATGGGCTTGAGGCGCGCCCTGTGCTGATTTCGCGTGGTCCTACGGATAGAATGCCGCGCTTGAAACGGAGGAGCGTCGGATGCGTGTGAAATGCCTGATCAATTGCCTTCCCGAGGTGCGGTCGCCGCAACTTTTGCAGCGCTTATCCGATTCGATTCGTCAGGACACTCCGCTTTCGGGGTGACCATCGGCGAGGTTTATCCGGTTCAGGCGATGCGGCTTTGGAAAGACGGCGGCTGGTGGGTGTATTTGGACACTGATCCGTATCGAGGCTATCCCTACCCATTTCCGCTCGAATTTTTCTCGGTCGTGGATGCGAGCCTACCCGCCGCGTGGAACGTCAAGTTCGAAGAAGGCGAAATGGGATTGCGTTTCAAGCGCCTCGCCTTTGCCGAATGGGCCGAGGACGACGTATTTTATGAGCGTTTGGTTGATGGCGATCCTGCCACCGTCGAAGTTTATGCGGCAAATCGCAGAATTTAGTACCCTGTTCGCTTAAGCCCGCGCCCGCTTGAAAGGTTCTCCGATGCCCTCCTTCGATATCGTCTCCCGCACCGACCTCGCCGAGGTCGAAAACGCCGTGCGCAACATCCAGCGCGAGATCGGCACGCGCTTCGACTTCAAGGGCAGCAAAAGCTCGATCGAGAACAAGGAGGGCACCTT
>CANJIM010000123.1 GCA_947474495.1 Rhodospirillaceae bacterium | reverse complement strand
GGCAGGTCTTCCGCCGGATACAAGAGGCTGAGCGCCGAAGGCGCGATCACGGCCTGCTTGAGCGGCAGCGTCGTATGGCGTCGCGCGCGCTCCATGTGGCTATGGGCGTAAGTTTTGTAGCGGAACGGACCCGACAGCAGGCGCGGCATATGGAGCGTATGGCCGGTGGCGAAGGGCATCTCGTAGCCCTTGGGCTCGAGATTGGGCAGGCCGTAGATCGGATAGGTCCAGAAGTTGTCGTACTTGCGCTGTTCGCCGTCGGTGATGACCGGCGAGCCGGTGGCGGCGAAGCGCTCGACCGTGTCCTTCACCGCCGCGTCGTAATGCTGTTCGAGATCGTCCGCCTTCAGCATGCCCTGGGCGAAGGCCTTGAAGGCGGCGAGCAGTTCCGGCGGGCGCGGGATGCTGCCGATTGGCTCGGTAGGGAGGAGCGTCATGCGATGCGGCTTTCGTCGGAGGCGGGAGGGGTCAATCGTCGAGCGCTTCGCGCAATTTCTGCGCCAGCTTGTCGCGGCCGTAAGGTTTCATCAGCATCGGGGTATCGGCGTCGATGTCGCGGTCCTCGCGGGATTGCGCGTAGCCTGAGGTGAGCAGCACCTTGATGCCGGGGTGCCGCTTGATCGCCTCGCTCGCCAGGTCGTGGCCGTCCATGGCGCCGGGCATGACGATGTCGGTGAACAAGAGGGCGATCTGCGGATTGTCACGCAGCGCATCCAGCGCGGCCGCGGCACAGTCGGCCTCGACGACGGCATAGCCGAGCCTCTTGATCTGCGCCGCCGAGACCTGACGCACCGCATCGTGATCGTCGACCACCAGGATCGTTTCGCCGCCGCCTGCGGTGCGCGCGTTGGGAAGCGGCTGCGTATCCGGCCGGCTGCCGCGCGGCAGATAGAGCGTCACCGTGGTGCCGAATCCGATGACGCTGTCGATTGCCAGATGGCCGCCGGATTGCTCGGCGAAGCCATGCACCATGCTGAGGCCGAGGCCGGTGCCCTTGCCGACCTCCTTGGTGGTGTAGAACGGGTCGCACGCGCGCGTCAGAACCTCGGGTGGCATGCCGCAACCGCTGTCGGTGACGCTGATCGTCACGTAATCGCCGGGCTTGATGGCGTGGCCGTTGCCGCCTTCGACGCTGATGTTGGCGGCGGCGATGGTGATCTTGCCGGGGCCGTCGATGGCGTCGCGCGCGTTCAAGGTCAGATTGATCAGCGCCGCCTCCAATTGCGACGGATCGATGAAAGTCGGCCAGGGCTGCAGCGCGCGCTCGACGGTGAGCGCGATCCGTTCGGTGACGAGGCTTTTGAGCAGCCGCGCGACATAGGCGATCAAGCTGTTGACGTCGATGTCGCTCGGCTTGAGCGGCTGCTGGCGCGAGAAGGCGAGTAGCTGGTGGGTCATCTCGGCCCCGCGCCGCGCGGCGTGCAGGGCGTTGTCGAGCAGCGCCATCGCGTTGCTGCCGAGGCCGGGTAGATCGCGCGTCAGCTCGATGTTGCCCATGATGATGGCGAGCAGATTATTGAAGTCATGCGCGATGCCGGCGGTGAGTTGGCCGATCGCCTCGTTCTTCTGAGTCTGCCGCGTCTGTTCTTCGGTGCGCCGCCGCAAAATCATCATGCTGCGCGCCGTTTGTAGTGCCGCGGAGCGCAGCAAGGCGGTCTCGTCTTCCTTGGGCGTTTCGCTCATGCCTGCCTGCCGATATGCGAGTGGCCGCCAGCGTAAGCGAGTCTGTTTTGCCTGACTGTCTCAAATTGAACAGGCGGCGTCCCTTTAAGCCGGCCAGGCTTCCATCACCATGGAACCCAGGCAAAAGCTGCCGTCACTTTCGAGTTCCAGATAAGCGCGCACTTCGGCGGGCGCCTGCGCGAACAGGGCGCGGATCGCATCGGCCTGTACCGGCGGCGTTGCCATGCGCGCGAGCCAAGATGAAAACTCCAGGCGCAGGCGATGGGTGAAGGGCTTGCCCGGCTTAAAGCCGGCGCGCTGCAACGCATCGTGCCATTCGGCCTCCGAATAATCGCGCTGGTGCGACGGATCGCGCAGTAACTCGATGCTCTGCATCCAGGTATCGCAGAGCTTGTCGGCGGGGGCGACGATGTCGGCGAAGACGGCGACGCCGTCCGGCTTCAGCACGCGGCGCGCTTCCGTCAGCGCCGCGTCGAAGCCGCGCCAATGATGGGCGCTGTAGCGGCTCACCACCATGTCGAAGCTGGCGTCCGGGAAGGGCAGAGATTCGACCCGGCCTTGTTGTACGGTGATATTGGCGAGGCCTTTTCCCGCCGCGGTCTTGGCGACGGCGGCGAGCATGTCGGGCGACAGGTCATAGGCGACGACGTCGCCGGCGTGGGGCGCCAGCGCGAAGGCGACATGGCCGCCGCCGCAGCCGAGGTCGAGCGCGCGCATCGGTTTTTGCGCCGCCGCCCAACCGGCGATGCGCTGCAGGTCCTCGCCTTGGGCGTGCACCGCACTGGTGACATAGGCGTCGGCGCGCGGGCCGAACTGGCTGGCGACGAGTTGCTGCTGGTCGGGGCTGATCATGACGGTCTCCTGCTGTGAGGAGGCGACAGTCGCCGATCCGGGCCGCCGGCACAATGTGACGGCTTATCCTGGTATCGGAAGTTCTAGAAGGCGTAGCCGAGCGTCAGGCCGGTGCGGATCTGGTTGGCCGAGCCTTGGCCGTCGACGATCTGGCTGTCGGCGGCGTCGCCGAGCAGGCGCTTGTAGCCGACGAAGCCGCCGAGCGACCAATTCTCGGTCAGGCCGTAGGTCATGGCGAACATCACGCCGGCATCTTTCAAACCGGCGTCGGCGTCTTCCACCGCATAGCCGCTGCGCAGCGATTGCGCCGGCGTGACGCCGAAGAAGCTCTGCATATAATTTTCGTCGGCGTAGGTGATCGAGGCGGCAAGGCGCGCGCCGAGGCGCGGCGTGAAGCGGAAGCTGTAGCCTCTTTCCAATTCGGCGACGAGGCCTTCATGGCCGTCACCGACATCCTGCAGCAGCGACAGCTCGGTCGACCAGGGACCGGCGCCGTAGCCGACGAAGCCGCCGATCTCAATGCTGGGATCGACGTCGCCGAGGCCGCGCAGCGCGGCATTGTCGTCCTGATCGCGACCGAAGCCGTAGCGGGCACGCGGACCGGCGCGCCAGGCGCTCGCCGGATCGATGGCGCGCAGCGCGTTGTAACTTAGACGATTGTTCTTGAGGATCAGCGAGTCGCGATAGTTGATCTCGACGTCGGGGATCGCCTTGAATTCGTAGTCGTCGGAGCCCTCGTAGTCCGGGGCCAGCATGACGCCGCCGCCAAGCTTGATCTTCCAGTCGTCGGATGGCGGTGTTTGGGCAAAGCCGGCGGAGGCAAAGCCGAGCCAGGCGGCGCCGATGAGTAAAACGCGGGAAACTATGTGCATGGGGCGCCTATACGCTTGAGTTAGAGCATAAACGCATTAAGCGCAGCTGATCTGCCCCCTTCAGAGTGGTCCATCGACTATTTTAGTGTGGACCCTGAAGGAGAGAGAAAATGGGCAAGAGACACGGGCCTGAAGAGATCATCGGCAAGCTGCGCGAGGCAGAGATCGTACTGGCGCAAGGCGGCACGGCGAG
>CANJIM010000122.1 GCA_947474495.1 Rhodospirillaceae bacterium | reverse complement strand
CCGTCATCCAGCGCGGCTGCGCCGTCGCCGCATGGCCGGAGAGGACGAAGGAAAGGACGGCGAGACCCAGGCCGCCAAGCGCCAGCGGCAGGAACAGGCCTTGCCGCGCCTTACTCGTGCCGGTGTGCAAGGCGGCCACGAGCAGCAGGACGGCGCACAGCGCCGTCAAAGCCGCCGTGCCGCGCGTGCTGGCGAAGCCGAGTCGCCAGATCTTGAGGGAGAGCAGTTCTCGCGCGGCGGCGTCAGCCAGAACGGCGCCTTGCAGGCCGATGGTGAATAGCGCCGTGATCGCGGCTAGGGCGGCACTGGCCGTCAGGTAGCGCGCGAGCAACCGCCGGTCGGCGAGCCGTTCGCCGGGAAACAGCAGCAGAAAGGCCATGCCGCCGGCCAAGCCGATCAAGCCGGCGAGATGCAGGGCGCGGTTGAGCGCATTGGCCGCGGTCCACAGGGGATTGTCCTGCGCTGACGGCGCGGCGCGCCAGGTCGCAGGCTCGGCGCCGACGGCGAACAGGATCGTGCCGCCGACCGGATGGGAATCCTCCGACGTGATGCGATAGCTGAAGACATAAGCGCCGTCCGCCAGCGGCTGACGCAACGTCAGACGCAGATCGCCGTCATGGACATCGAGCTTGGCGTCGGCGGCGACAGCCCCGCCATTCTCGTCGAGCAAGCGTGCGGCAATCGGCACCACGGGCTCGTTGAAGCTGAGGGTGATCGCGTCGGGTGAGGCGGCCAGCACCTCGCGGTCGGACGGCGAGGTGGTGAGCAGCACGGCATGCGCCTCAACCGGCGAAGCGGCGAAGGCTGACCAGCAGACGAACAGAGCGGCGATGAGAAAACGCGTCATGGCGATGCGAGGATGTAGGGAGAGGCACGCCTCTCCCCACAATTCCCTTACGGCTTCGGCACGATCTGCAGGCGCGGTGCCGGCATTTTCAAATCGCCGCTGCTCTGGCCCGCAGCCGGGATCTCGATCCAGCGTTCGGCAGACTTGGCGCATTCCTGCACCGCTGCGAAATAGATCGTGCCGGCGCTGGCCGGCATGGCGCCGCGCAGCACGAATTCGTCGTACTGGTCGTCCGGCAGATTGCCGCCGCTCCACACCACTTCATGCACCACCTCGGTGATGGAGGCGCCATGATCGCCGGCGAGCGGCTTGTCGAGCTTCGCCTTGACCGTGGCGAGCGACCAACCAGCCTTGGGCATCGGTTTGACGTTGGTCACGCCGTCGGGAATCAGCACCTTGAACGTGTGCATGGCGGCGCCTTCGCAGCCGTGCGGCACGCGCAGGGTGACCTTGGCGGTCGAGCCGACGACGGCCTGCGGCTGCTCGATGGTGACGTGGGCGGAAACGGGCAGGGCATAAAGCGCCGCGATTGCAGCGAGAGTCAGAATACGAATGCGCATGATGCGCTCCTTTAAGTTCGCAAGACGTGGAATCGCGAGCCCGGTCCATGTGTCGTGGACCAAGCCAGCGGCGGCATGTGACGTCAGGCGAAGGAGGGTGGTGCGCGGGCGCTTTGCGGGACGAAGCGGCGCCCAGCGAGGGCGGGCTCATCGTCGGGCAGCAGGCGGCCGATCTCGTTGAAGACCGGCTTGGCGGCGATAAGGATCGCCGGGGTGATCGCCGCATTGGCTTGGAAATAGCCGGGGCAGGCGGGACAGTAGGGCGCGTGCGGGGCGTTCTGCGCCGGAGGCTGCTTGCCGTCTTGTTCTGTCGAACCAAGCTCGGCGAGCGAAACCGTCTTCGGGCCGTCGGCAGTGCACAGCACCACCCGGTCCCAAATGTCGGCAGCCGCATTGGCTTGCCCAGCGGCGAGCAAGGTCGGAAAAAGCGCCTGCAGCAGCAGCGCGCACAGGCCCAGACGGGCGGCGAAGAGCCGCAGCCGGTTATGCCAAAGGGGACTGTTGAGCGACATGGCGCGACCCTACATCGGCAGCCGGAACGGCTCAAACAATTTTCGCGGACTATAAATCCAGGGTCAGCGTCTCGGCCTTGCAGCGCGAGACGCAGGACATCATGAGTTTGTTCTGCGCCTGCTCCCACGGCATCATGACGTCGTCGAGATGCTCGGGAATGCCGTCCAGCACCAGCACGCCGCAGTTGCCGCAGTACCCATTTTTGCAGCGATAGCTGACTTGCAGGCCGGCTTCGAGCAGCACCTCAAGCAGGCTTTTTTCTTCCGGCACGGTCAATGTGACACCGCTCTGCGCCAGGATGACTTTGAATGCGCTCATCCGAATCGCTCAGGCCGCCGCGTCCGGGCAGGCGTGCACTTCGACTGTGACATGCCGCACGCCGAGCGACTTCGGCAGCAGGCGTTTGTAATGGTCGGGCTCTTGCGGCTGATGCGTTACCAGCGAGAGCGCGGCGGCGTAGATGCCGGGGCCGATCGACCAGACATGCAGATCGGCCAGGCGGGCGTCGCTATCGGTCTCGATGACGCGGCGAATCTTTTCGCGGATGTCCTCGGGGGCGGCGAAGTCGAGCAGCACGCGGCCGCTGCCGAAGATCAGCCCGCGCGCCCAAACGACGATCACCGCCGCGCCGACCAAACCCATGACCGGGTCGAGCCAGGACCAGCCGTAGAACCGTCCGCCGAGCAGGGCGGCGATGGCGAGCACCGAAGTCAGCGCGTCCGCCATGACATGCACGAGCGCCGAGCGGAGATTCAAATCCTCCGACTCATGGGCCTGCGATTCCTGCGGCTGATGCGCGTGGGCATGGCCGTGATCGTGACTATGGCCATGGTCGTGCCCGTGATCATGGCCGCCGCGCGACAAGATCACGGCACAGACGGCATTGATGACGAGGCCGGCGACGGCGACGGCGAGGGCAGGACCGTAGGCGATCTCCACCGGCGTGATCAGCTTGAGCGTGCTTTCCCACACCATGAAAGCGACCGGCACGAGCAGCAGCATCGCCCCGGTATAGCCGCCGAGCGCGGCGATCTTGCCGGTGCCGAAGGTGAAGGCGGCATCGCCGGCACGGCGGCGCATCCAGACATAGGCGAGCGCGCTGATGCCGAGGGCGAGGGCGTGCGAGCCCATGTGCAGGCCGTCGGCGAGCAGGGCCATCGAGCCGAAGGCCAGGCCGGCGACGATTTCGCCGACCATGGTGGCAAGCGTGATGCCGACGACCAGCTTGGTGCGGCTCTCGGCGGACTTGCGCCGGTGCAAGCCGAAGCGATGATCGTGTTGCCAAGCGTCGAGATGGGCGGCGGACTCGCTGTGCATGGTCGGCGCTCCCTCTAGAGATACTTCACGAGCTCGTGCGGCGCAGCCGCCCGACGATCTTGGAATTGTTGCGTGGCTCAGACTATCCCCCCAGGGCGTATAGGGGCAAGCCGGCGCTCCGGGCATCAAAAAGCCCGCGTCGGCTGACGCGGGCTTTTCAAACGGCGGGCGTGGGCCCTGTGTGGGCCGGATGCTACAGATCGAGCACCAGCTTGTCGCCTTTGCAGCGCGACACGCAGGACATCATGAGCTTGTTTTGCGCCTGCTCCCACGGCTGCATCACTTCGTCGTAATGCTCTGGAATGCCCTCGAGGATGCGCACGCCGCAGTTGCCGCAGTTGCCGGCGCGGCAGCTGTAGCCGACGTTGATATTGTTCTCGAGCAGGACCTCGAGCAGAGATTTCTCCTCCGGCACCGTGAGCGTGAGATTGCTCTG
>CANJIM010000121.1 GCA_947474495.1 Rhodospirillaceae bacterium | reverse complement strand
GCCCGCACAGCAGCCTCGGCTACCGACCGCCGGCCCCGGAAACCGCGACGCTGCCATTGCAGCCTTCCGGTTCCGCTTCGCTCCACCTTCAGCCGGCAATGGCGAAGGAGAGACGAATGCACTAACATTTAACCTGGACCACTCGATGGGGGCCGATCAGGAGGGGCGAGGGGATTAGCGGGTGTCGTCGTCGGCGTGGCTGCGATGGCTATAGAACACCAGGCTCATCAGGCCGACGCCAAGCCCCGAGGTGAAGACGACGCCGAGGCCCATGGCGATCCAGCCGTGCATGCCCATCAGGCCATCGTCGTGGAACAGGTCGGTGGTCGCCCATAGCACTCCCAGTATCAAGGCGCAGAGACCGAGGTTGAAGGCGATAAAGGCGGCGAGCCAGCGCATGGCGAAACGATCATGAAAAGGGTGATGTGCAGAACGAAACATCTGCGATCGGACAAGGCAGATTTCTAGCCACCATGTGGGGTTTCTGTATGATGAGGTCCAGCTTTTTCCGTCCTCTCCGTTTCATTTTTTGCGTTGGCCTCAGCCGTATGATTCGTCCTTCCGCCGCGGCCCCCAGCGCCGTTTTCGCCGTCGTTCTCGCCTCCATCGCCCTGATGGGGCCGCTGGCGATCCATCTCTTCTTGCCCGTGATCCCCTGGCTGAAGGCGGATTTCGGCGTGTCGGACGCGCTGGCCCAGCTCGCCTTCAGTATCAGCCTGTTCACCATGGCCTTCACCACGTTGATTCACGGGGCGCTGTCGGACCGCTATGGCCGCCGGCCGATGATGCTGGCCGGTCTCGCCTTGTTCCTGATCGGCAGCGCCGTCTCCGCCTTCGCCAGTTCAGCGGAACTGCTGGTGGCGGGCCGTGTCATCCAGGCGATGGGCGCCGGGGCGGGCATCGCGTTGTCGCGTGTCATCGCGCGAGACGCTTACGGGCCGGAGGCCTTGGTCAAGGCGATTGCCTATCTGACCATGGCCTACACCTTCGGGCCCTTTATCGCGCCGCCGATCTCCGGCTTGCTGATCGACGCTTTCGGCTGGCGCAGCGTGTTCTGGTTCGCGCTCGGCGCCGGCGGCATGATTGCCACGGCCGCCTATATCGTGCTGTACGAGACGCACCCCAAAGCGGCGCGCACGTCGGGCAGCTTCATGACGATGTTCCGCGGTTATGGCCGTCTTTTCGCCAAGCCGCGCTTTACCGCCTTCGTAATGCAGACGGCCTTTTCATCAGGCACCTTCTTCACGCTGGCGGGCGCTTCGGGCGCCTTGATGCAGGTCTATCTCGGACGTTCGGCATTCGAGTACGGCCTGTATTTCCTCTTTTCGCCGGTGGGATATCTACTCGGCAACCTGATCGCCAGCCGGCTCAGCGGCAAAGTCGGTATTGAGCTGATGGTGCTGATCGGGACCATCATCGCGCTCACCTCGGTGATCGGCCTGTCAACCTTCGTGTTGATCGATTACGTGATGCCCTTGGTCATCTTCATCCCGTCGTTCATCGTCGCGCTCGGGCAGGGCATCGCCCTATCGAATGCCCAGGCCGGCGCCATTCGCACGATTCCCGAACTGGGGGGCATGGCATCCGGCATCGGCGTGTTCTTGCAACTGCTCGGCGGCGCGGTATTCACCCAGCTTTACGGCATATTCGCCGATGACACGCCGCTGCCGGTCATCCAGGTGATGGCTGTGTCGGCGGTGTTGAACCTCGCCATGGGCATCGCCTGCTATGTCATGCGTCCCAAGCCGATCGTGAGTGCATGAGCCCACACGAGCTTTATCTCTGGCTCGGCCTGCCGTTCGACGGCGTGTCCTGGCTGGCGCTGGCCGGCATTATCGTCATCTATTTTCTCGCCTTCGCGGCGCGCGGCGCCATCGGCTTCGGGGCTATCGCTCCGGCCATCGTGCTGACGTCATGGCTGATCCCGCCGCATCATGCCGTCCTGCTCGCCATGATCGCGGCGACGGTGCCGCAGCTCCATATGTTGCCGGAAGGACTGCGCGACGGCGACTGGAAGGTCTGCCGGCCCGTATTCCTCGCGCTCGCGCTGTCGATCGCCGCCGGCGTCTGGCTGTTCGCCGCATTGAGTTCCGAAGGCCTCTCCTTGGCGCTCGGCGCGATCATGACGTTGATTATCCTGCTCGACATGGGCCAATGGCTCAATCGATTGACGCAAAAGGTTGATTTGCGGTCCTATCCGGTCGCTTTCAGCCTGGCGACGGTGATCGGCTTTATCACCGGCGTTGCCGGAGCGGGCGGCATGATGATGCTGTCGGTCTATCTCAAGCACGCCTGCCGCGACCATATCAGCCTGCGCGCCACCGCCATCCTGCTCGGTACCATGCTGACGCTGTGGCGCGTGCTGGCCACCGCCGCCATCGGTTTGATCGATTGGCAGTTGATCGTCGAATCGGTGCTGCTCATGCCGGTGGTCTATGCGGGGATTTGGATAGGCACCCGCTGGTTTCGCGGCATGACGCCAAAGGCGTTTTACCGGGTTTTCCAGTTGGTGCTGCTGATCTCGGCGGCGGGCCTGATGATCGACGGCCTCCTGAAGTATTTGGGCTCAAATATATAAGATGAAGGGGATTATCGGCCCCATGGTAGGTTGCTGGACAACAAACCGTGGAGGCCTTTTATGGCCCAAGACAGCGAAACCGTCGTTATCGACCACAACACCAAGTTCGATGCGTCCCGCCCTGGCCTGAAGACGGCCATCATCTTTTTCGCCATCATCGGCGCGATCATCTTCGGCATCTACTGGCCGGTGATCAAAGCGACCCTCGGCTTCTCGCCGACCTAAGGTCGCCACAGGGCCTAGTAGGGCCCTGTCCTCGCAGTCTCATGTTTTTCAGGGGCCTTGCTCGCACCGGTTCGCGGCCGGCAGCGAAGCCCTGCGCGCACCGGAAATTCCTAAATCGGACGGGCGCCGTCGCGCGCCCTGGTTGTCCTTATTTTGCCACGGGCAGCGCGGGGAACGCGGCGCCTTAGTGCCGCGTTGTCTCTTCGATCGGTTCACACATGATTGGAGAGCGCCATGCTTAAAGTTGTTGAAACTACTATCGTCGCCCTGGTGCTCACCGCCACTGCTCTGGCGACTGTGATGTTGACGCCGGCTTGGTCGCAGGGCGTGCCCCAGACCGTCGGACTGGTGAAGGTCGATCCGACCACCGTGGCGACGGGCTATCGCTCGTCCAAGATCGTCGGCAGCGCCGTCTATAACGGCGCTGGCGAATCAGTCGGCACGGTCGATGACGTGATCGTCAGCGGCGACGGCAAGGTGCCTTATGTGGTCCTGGCGGTCGGCGGCTTCCTCGGCATGGGCCAGCGGCTCGTCGTCATTAGTTCGTCCTACCTCGGCATCCGCGACGGTAAGATCGTCATCGCCAATGCCTCGCGCGACGAGCTGAAGAGCTTACCGGAATTCAAATACGCCGACTAAAGACGCTGCGTGCCACGGCTCAGTCGCACGACCAAATGGGTCCTTTTTGGGACCCATTTGGTTATGTGCGTTCAGTTAAAAACTAATATTTGCAATCACTTGCGTTGAGCTTTCGAGGCCGCAAGGCAAAAGCGCTCAGTGGGGGAACTCGTATCGCAATCCATACGTTCATTCTTGAAAGGGGCGGGTGGTTGATCGGCCCCCATTAGGTGGTCCAGGTTAAATGTTAGTGCATTATTTCCTCCCTCGCCATTGCTGGCTGGAGGTGGAGCGAAGCGGAACCGGAAGGCGGCAATGGCGGTGTCGCGGTTTCCGGGGCCGGCGGTCGGTAGCCGAGGCT
>CANJIM010000120.1 GCA_947474495.1 Rhodospirillaceae bacterium | reverse complement strand
CCCTGACAACCTTGTTGTCGACATTGGGGTGCGGCATCGGCGGGCTTTCGATATTCAGAACGTCGTCGCCCTCGAAGCGCAGGAAGCGCACCTGTTCGCCGCCGACCCATGCCTCGTTCCAGGCGACCTCGACTTTGGTGATGACCTTGTTGTCCTCGACTCGGTAACGGCCGCTATAGGCGATCATCGAGCGTAGCGCCTTGGCGCGATCCTCGTCGGTCTTCGGCACCGGGCGTCCGTCGGCGGTGACCAGCGCAATCCAGCGGCCTTCCGGCGTTGCGATCTGGTAGCCGCGCGGATGCTCGCCGAGCACCGGTGTGCGCTCCTTGGTCTGCGCGTCCTCGTAGGAGACTGCGACCAGCTTCCAGGTGCCGACAATGCGGTCTTTGTCGGCGGCATTGGCGGCGCCGCAAAGCATCAAAAAGGCACAAAGCAGAATCGAGCGCATAAATCCCTCCCCAGTCATTTCTTGAGCCTATTCCGCCGTCCAGCCGCCGTCGAGCACCAGCGCCGAGCCGGTCATCAGCGACGATGCGTTACTCGCCAAGAAGACAATGGCGCCGGTGAGTTCCTCGAGCTGGCCGAGGCGGCCGAGCTTGATCTTCGACAGCACTTCGTCGCGGAACGCCTTGTTCTCGAAAAACGGTTTGGTCATCGGCGTCTCAAGGAATGTTGGCCCCAGCGAATTGACGCGGATATTGTGCGGCGCGAGTTCAATCGCCATCGCCTTGGTGAAGCCTTCCATTGCGTGTTTCGAGGCGCAATAGACGGTGCGGCGCGCCGCGCCGACATGGCCCATCTGCGACGAAATATTGATGATCGAGCCCGAGAGCTCTTCATCGACCAGCCGCTTGGCCACCGTCTGCGCCATGAAGAAGGCGGCGCGCACATTGAGCCCCATGATGGCGTCGAAGTCCTCGACCTTGACGTCGATCAGTGGCGCCGGCCGGTTCATGCCTGCATTGTTGACCAGCACCTGAAACGGTGCGCGCTGGCCAAGCGCCGACCTGACGGCGGCAATATCGGTGACGTCGAGCGTCAGCGCCTCGGCCTGCTGGCCGCGCGCGCGGATCGCTTCGGCCACCTCTTCGATTTCGCTCGCGGTGCGCGCGGCCAAGGTCACATGCGCGCCGGCGTCGGCCAAAGCCGATGCGGCGGCGAGGCCAATGCCGCGCCCGGCGCCGGTGACCAGCGCGCGTTTGCCGTCGAGGCGGAAGGAGGGGGTAGGAGTGAGGGTAACAGCCATGTCAGGCGCCGCCGCGCAGAATGCCGCCTGCCAGCAGCAGCAAGGCCGTCACGATGAACACGGACAGTGTCGTTATCATGCCGACAATGCGCAGCCGGAAGTCTTCTTTTTCCTGTGAGACGCCGAGCGCATGTACGATCCGCGCCGCCAGAAAGACGGCGCACACGAGATGCACCAGCCACGCCGGCCAATCCTGCATTTCGAGAAAGAACAGAAGCAGCAGCGCGAAAGGCACGTATTCGGCGAAGTTGCCTTGCACCCGAATGTAGCGCTCTAACTTGGTGTTGCCGCCGATGCCGAGCGGCGTTCGCAGCACGCGCCGTGTATTGGCGACGCGGAATGACAGCGCGGCGAATATCAGCGCCAGGATCGCGGCATAGGCGGGGACGATGATGGGCATCGAAGCACCTTTCATTTTTCCCGTTTACGGACGGGCGCGCGCGTCAGATCACTCCGCCGCCTCGCCGTAAGGCACGTTGCGGCCGCCGTAACGGCGCACGCGGATATTGGCCTGTTCGGCGTGGCCGGTGAAGCCTTCGAGCGTGCACAACCGCGAGCAATATTCGCCGATCATGGCGGAAGCTGCGTCGGTCAGCACTTTCTGATAGGTGCAGGTCTTGAGGAATTTGCCGACCCACAGGCCGCCGGTAAAGCGCGCGTTCTTCTTGGTCGGCAAAGTGTGATTGGTGCCGATCACCTTGTCGCCATAGGCGACATTGGTGCGCGGGCCCAGAAACAGCGCGCCGTAATTCTTCATGTTGGCGAGGAAGAAATCGGGATCGCGCGTCATCACCTGCACATGTTCTGACGCAATGCGGTCGGCTTCGCTGACCATCTCATCGTAGCTGTCGCAGACGATAACCTCGCCATAGTCCTTCCAGGCCTGGCCGGCGGCGTCGGCGGTCGGCAGGATGGTGAGCAGGCGTTCGACTTCGGCGATGGTCGCGCGCGCCAGTTTCTCCGAATTGGTGATCAGCACCGCCGGCGAGGTCGGGCCATGTTCGGCCTGGCCCAGCAGATCGGTGGCGCAGATTTCACCGTCGACACTGTCATCGGCGATGATCAGAGTTTCGGTCGGCCCGGCCAGAAGGTCGATGCCGACGCGGCCGAACAGTTGGCGCTTGGCCTCCGCCACATAGGCGTTGCCGGGACCGACGATCATGTCGACCGGCGCAATGGTCTCGGTGCCGAGCGCCATGGCGGCGATCGCCTGCACGCCGCCAAGCACATAGATCTCGTCGGCGCCGCCGAAATGCATGGCGGCAACGATCGCCGGGTGCGGCCCGCCCTTGAACGGCGGCGCGCAGGCGATGATGCGTTTCACGCCGGCAACCTTGGCGGTGACGATCGACATATGCGCCGACGCCACCATCGGATAGCGACCGCCGGGCACATAGCAGCCGATGGCGTTGACCGGGATATGTTTGTGGCCGAGCACGACGCCGGGCAGGGTCTCGACCTCGATGTCCTGCATGCTGTCGCGCTGCTTTTGCGCGAAGTTGCGCACCTGCGCCTGGGCGAACTTGATGTCCTCGAGATCGCGCTTGGGCACCTGCGCGATGGCGCGCTCGATGTCCTGCTGCGACAGGTGGAAGCTTTCCGGCGTCCAGTTGTCGAATTTCTTCGAGTAGTCGCGGATTGCCTGATCGCCCCTGGTTTTGACCTCGGCGAGAATGCCGTCAACGGTTTGGCGCACCTTGGCGTCGGCTTCTTCGATCGCGCCGGCGTCCATTCCGCGCTTGAGGTGACGGGGCATGAGTGGTCTCCTTTCTTCCCTTGCCCCACGAAGCGGGGAAAGGATGGCGCGCATCGAGCGAAGGCGAGATGCGTTCCGGGTGAGGGGCATTATACGAATTTCTGCGCGCGGTGAGTGGCCCCTCACCCGCCTCGCTCGCTGCCGCTTGCTCGGCACCCTCTCCCCGCAAGGGCGGGGAGAGGGAATGCTCATTATTTTATCGCCTGCGGATTGAGCGGCGAGCCGGTGCCGCCGGTGATGACCAGCGGCGGACCGCAGAAAAAGAATTCATAGACTTTGTCGTCGGCGCAGTCCTTGGCCAATTCCTTGACGTCGAACATTTCGCCCATGCACAGGCCCATCGCCGGGATGACGACCCAGTGCCACGGCTGGTTCGGCTGGCCGGGGCCGCTGCATTCGTTTGGACGCACCTCGACGCCCCAGGTGTCGGTGCAGATCGCCGCGACCTGTTTGTCCTGGCACCAGTAGCAGTTCTCGAACTTGACGCCCGGCGCATCGCCGCCGGCATAGCCGCCCCATTCGCCCTCGCTTTGGCAGCGCTCCATCTGTCCGGTGCGGACGATGACGAAGTCGCCTTTGCGGATGTCGACATTCTGCTGCTTGGCGCATTTGTCGAGTTCGTCGTTGGATATACCTTCGCCGTCTTTCAACCACGGAACGCCGCGGAAGCGCGCGATATCGAGCAGCACGCCGCGCCCGACCATCTTGTCGCGCGAGTGCTCGATGCCGAGCACGCCGAGGCCCTTGGAGTCGATCAAGCGGGCATCGTGGCCGTTATAGGCCTTGTCTTCATAGAAGATGTGACCGAGCGCGTCCCAATGCGTCGCGCCCTGCACGCAGAGGATCAGCGTGTCGTCGGCGTAGCGCAGATTGTTCCAGTCCTGCCGGCCGGCGGCGGCGTCCGTGCCGGTCGCCAGCAT
>CANJIM010000119.1 GCA_947474495.1 Rhodospirillaceae bacterium | reverse complement strand
TATTGAGTCTGCTTATCAAACAATCTATGAGCACTACCAGTCTGGCTTGCCGCCTGGTCACATCTATATAAAACCGTAGGTATTTTTAGGTTAGGTGTCCCGGTCTCACGAAGCCTAATCACAGGCTAGCGCAGCGGGCCACAGTGCCGAAGATGCGCCCCCGCTTGATCTGCAAGTGCAAGCAGAGTCACGCCTGACATCGGCGACGCGGGTGCAGGCATTGCCGCCTTCTGGTTCCGCTTCGCCTCACCTCCAGCCGGCAATGGCCAAGGAGGGAGCAATTCACTAACATTCCGCCTGGACAACTCGATGAGAGCCGATTAAGCGCCGAGCTTAAAACGAATAGTGAGGTTTACCTGAGATCGTAGGCCCGCTCGCCGTGGGCGGCGATGTCGAGACCTTCCGCCTCGTCCTCCTCGCTCACCCGAAGCCCGATCGTCCGTCCGACGAACCAAATAATGACGACGGTGACAGCGACGGTCCAAGCGGCGGTGACGCCGAGGCCGATCACTTGGACGATGAACTGATCGCCAACCGAGAGTTTCGACAGACCGAGGCCGCCCAGGGCCTTCGCGCCGAATACGGCTGTGAGCAAGGTTCCGGTGAGACCGCCGATGCCGTGGACGGCCATCACGTCGAGGGAGTCGTCGATCTTAAGGCGAGACTTGATTAGCGACACGGCCTCGAAGCAGATCACACCGGCAATCAGACCGCAGGCAAATCCGCCAATCGGTCCGATGAAACCCGCTGCCGGCGTGACGGTGGCGAGACCCGCGATAGCTCCGGTGACGATGCCAACGCACGAAGCGCGGCCGTAGCGGAAATATTCGATAGCCATCCAGGTGCAGGCGGCGGTGGCGGCGGAAATATGCGTCACCGTGATCGCCATGGCGGCGGCGCCGTCGGCGGCCAGCGCGGAGCCGCCGTTGAAGCCGTACCAGCCGACCCACAACATCCCGGCGCCGGTCATCACCATGCCCGGACTGTGGGGCGGATGAACCTCATGGGGGAAGCGGCGGCGAGCGCCCACCATCACAGCCATAATGATCGCGGACAGTCCGCTGGTGAGATGGACGACAATGCCGCCGGCGAAATCCTGAACGCCAAGGTCGGCGAGGAAGCCGTTACCCCACACCCAATGTGCGACCGGCGCGTAGACCAGTAGCGACCACAGAATGGTGAACAGAACCATGGCACCGAACCGAATGCGTTCGACATAGGCTCCGATAATCAGCGCCGGGGTGATAATGGCAAATGTCATCTGAAACATGAAAAACGCGGTTTCGGGGATGGTTCCGGAGAGCGAATCGGCTCCGACTCCCGATAAAAATGCCTTACCTAATCCGCCGATCCATTGATTAAGCCTGCCGCCGTCGCTGAAAGCGAGCGTATATCCGACCGCCAGCCACGCCACCGAGACGATGGCGGCGATCGCGAAGCAGTGCATTAACACCGACAGCACATTTCGCGATTGCACTAACCCGCCATAGAAAAGCGCGAGACCCGGCAGGGTCATGAACAGCACCAAGGCGGTCGCCGTGAGCAACCACGCGGTGTTGCCCTCGCTGAGCGCCGGCGTCAGAGCGGTTTGGGCGTATGCGGCGTGGGCAACAAACGACAGAGCGGTGATGACGGCGAACGCCAGCCCTACACGAATCCTGATCAACATCGAACCTCTCTACTATGACGCCCCCCCGTGCGGTTATGCGAACGGCAATCCGAGGAGAACTAGACGACGTTTGGCTTGAGGATTTTACCCTTGGCGGCCTTCCGATGGAAAAGAATGTTCAAACTTTATGGCAAAAAGATTGATCTTTAATCAAGCGTGATTAACCGGAGTAGCTTTGCATATTTTATAATCGAGTTTGTATTTTTGATGTGTTCCCCGTCAGCGCCCATGAGACAGATCAGGTGTATTGAACAACGGAGGGTTTTGGTCTCATCGTAGTGACGAAGGAACGTGATCTGCCCCCTTCAGAGTGGTCCAAAAGTTAATTTAGACTGGACCCTGCAGGAGAGAGAAAATGGGCAAGAAGCACGGGCCTGAAGAGATCATCGGCAAGCTGCGCGAGGCAGAGATTGTATTGGCGCAAGGCGGAACGACGGGGGACGCTGGACACGACTTCCAAAAAACCTTTCGTCAGAACCCGTTTCGGCGCCGGTTGGAATGGGTCCTTAATTGTTCGCCGGCGACCAGCTTATGATCAATTCCTGCGGCTCAGCCCGTTCACCCGCCGTTAGCTCAATCGCTTTAGGCTTCGGGGCCGAGAACGCCAACAGATCAGCGTAGACCCGCGCCCGTAATTCAGACGTGTTTGCTGGGTCCATGGCAATCTGAGCTAAGCCCGCCACAGGGTCGCACTTTAATTCAGCCAGGCGGTCGCGCACGAGCTGCGTTTGCCGGTTAGGCGTGCCCTTGGCGCGACCGCCTCGCCGTTCGCCGGGTGCCGATCCTTGTGTGGGCGTCATGGTGATGTATCCCCATTCACATTTAATGGTTTCGATACTCTGGTCCCGGGCCTCTGGTGTTCAGGGCATCGACGATTTAGTGCTTTCACCGTGAGTGACTTTTTGAGCGTCGCCTTAAATTGGAAAGCAGCGCCGCAGGTTGGGCAATGGCTCTGCCAGCAGATGAGCGGAACGAGCCCGCCGTCGCGGCGTCGGTGCACGACAAGGGCCACCACCGTGTAGATCTGATCACCAAGCATTCGTACTGCGCCCACCTCGGGGGTTTGGCCGGGTAGAGACTCCCAGATCGGACTACTTTTGCAAAACGGATCAACCATGGGTTGTGTCTCCCAAATCAATTGTTGAGACTGCATGTCCCGCGCGGGGGTGGATCCCCATTGCTTTTAATGCGGTCACAGCCTCAGCCTTCCAGGCCTCATACCAAGCCTTCCGGCAGCCCCGATGCAGCCACACATGTCCGGTGCTTTCGGTGCCAAACGGGACTAGCGGGTCAGTAGTGTGATCGCCGCCGCCGCAGCCAAGACAACGCCCTGGTAGCGACCGCACGGGGTTGCGCTCTAGCCACTCGGCGTTACAGCAGTCGTAGGCACAAGCCTCCGCTTGGTCGCGCGGCAATCCGCCATCGAACTCGGCAATGCCCGCCCGCTCGTCGAAGTAGGCATGCCAGTCCTCCGCCGACCAACCATCCGCGCCTGGCCGAAGCCACAACAGGATTGCGGGCTTGTGGCGTGACAGCAGTTCCAGCACGGCCGGTGGCGGTGGTGCGCCTGCCCCCAGAAGGAGATCATCGCCCTCAACGCTGAACTGAATGCCAGCGGCGCGAGCTTCCATGACGATGTTGGCCACGCTCATATCCTGACACTCCAACCTGCCACACCCGGCTTTTCTGGCCCAGATTGGAGCGGGGGATTTGCGTCCGCACCGTCCGCACCGTTCCCGGCATTGGTTTTCAATGGGTTGGCGCGGACGGTAGGGGCGTGGTCGCGGTCCCTACCGTCCGCATCGTCGGCTACCGTCCGCAGAGACGATGGACCGAAGCCATTGAAGGCATTAGGCTTTGCCGGGAGCGCGGACGATGCGGACGGTGCGGACGGTCGCGCCCCTTCGTTATCTGGCGCGGAATGGGTGGTGCTGATCGTGATGGTTCGCGCCCGTGTCCGCCCTTCACGCCCGAAACTGACCTCGATACCAATTTTGCGCAGGAAGGTCGCGGCTCGGCGCAAACGCCCCGACAATGCCCGAGGGTTATCTGGCCAAGTCTTTGACTTTGCAACCGGCTCACCCACCACTTCGCCTAGGGCACCCAGAAGGTCCGAGGCAATCCCCGTCCACACCGTCCGCGCTGTCATCAACACGCGCACACCGCTGGCCACAGGATCGGCGTCGATCACGCCCTCCACCGCCTCATCACGGTTGCGGCAATAGGCAGACCAGAAGGTGCCAGCAGGCCACAGCGCGGTCTCACAGGCCGTCGCCCACAGCGCGAAGTCCGCCATACGCGGCAACTTCTCCAGCCGCGTATCAGGAAGCCGTTTGAGACCTTCGACCACGGCATCGAGCAGGACACCAAGGAT
>CANJIM010000118.1 GCA_947474495.1 Rhodospirillaceae bacterium | reverse complement strand
GACTGCGACTACATCTATGACCCGGCCAAGGGCGATCCTGAGCGCGGCGTGGCGCCTGGCACGGCGTTCGAGGACATCCCGGAAGACTGGGAATGCCCGGAATGCGGCGTCGGCAAGGACGAGTTCTTCCCGCTCGAAGAGTAGTCGCGACCGTCTGACGCAAAAGGCCGCGCCCTCGGGATGCGGCCTTTTTCAGCGCTGGTGATAAATTTAGAACAATTCAAAAGAGAGCTTGGGGCTCTTGATCTGTGTGCTATATTTAATAATAGTCGATGGAACGCGGATGCCGCCCCGCCGCGACGCCCGGTCATCCCGCATCACCCTCATTCGCATTTCCCTTCGCAACATCTGACAGGAGAACGCCATGAACATCGGAATCCCGGACAAGGACCGCAAGAAGATCGCCGACGGCTTGTCGCATCTGCTCGCCGACACCTACACGCTCTATCTCAAGACGCACAACTACCACTGGAACGTCACCGGCCCGATGTTCAACACGCTGCATCTGATGTTCGAGGGGCAGTACACCGAGCTCGCCTTGGCGGTCGATCTCATTGCCGAACGCATCCGCGCGCTGGGCGAATTCGCGCCGGGCTCCTACGCGGCTTATTCCAAGCTCAGCGTCATCAAGGAAGCCAAGACGGTGCCGAACGCCAACGCCATGATCAAGGATCTGGCCGAGGGCCAGGAAGCCGTGGTGCGCACGGCGCGCGCGCTGTTCCCGCTGGTCAACAAGGTCGGCGACGAGCCGAGCGCCGACCTGCTGACCCAGCGTATGCAGCTCCATGAGAAGAACGCTTGGATGCTGCGCTCCATGTTGGAGAAGTGACAGGGAGGAGTGACGGCGGCTCGTTATGTTTTAACGAGCACATCGTTCGCGTTTCGAAACGCCCCGGTTGTTCCGCAACCGGGGCGTTTTCACGAAACTGTGACGCTTTCCGCGCAACCTTTCGCCCGAGTGCCGCGAACCTCTCAAGACCGCATATGCCTAGATCGCCTAGACTGGGCCCAATGCATCGTTTGGGAGAGGCGCCATGCTCATCAAGATTCCGCGCGGTTGGGAGTTGCCCGATCGGGCCGCGACATCCGAAACCCTGTTTCGCCAACGCCGCGGTCTGGTCAAGGCGATCGCCGCCGGCCCGATCCTGGCGGCTGGATCGACTCTGTTGCCGCGCGGCGCCTTCGCGCAGAGCGCCAAGGATCCCGATCCCACCGCCGATCTCTATCCCGTGCAGCAGAACATGCGCTATCGCGCCGAGCGCGCGCTGACGGCTGAGAAAGAGGCGACGACCTACAACAACTATTACGAATTCGGCACGAGCAAAACGATCGCCTCGACGGCGCAGGATCTGCAGATCCGTCCCTGGACGATCAGCTTCGGCGGCATGATCGAAAAGCCCTTCACGATCGGCTTCGACGATCTGGTGCGCAAGATGCCGCTCGAAGAGCGCGTCTATCGCCACCGCTGCGTTGAAGCCTGGGCGATGACCGTGCCGTGGAGCGGCTTCCCGCTGAAAGCCATGATCGAAATGGCCAAGCCGGCGTCGGGCGCCAAGTACGTGCATTTCGAGACCTTCAAGGACGCCAAGAACGCGCCGGGGCTGCGGCAGTTCTGGTTCCCCTGGCCCTATGTCGAAGGCCTCACCATCGAAGAGTCGATGAACGAGATGGCCTTCATCGCCACCGGCCTCTACGGCAAGCCAATCCCCAAGCAGAACGGCGCACCGCTGCGTCTCGTGACGCCGTGGAAATACGGCTTCAAGGGCATCAAGGGCATCGTGAAAGTCACCTTCTCGGACAAGCGGCCGACGACCTTCTGGGAAAAAAGCGGCCCGACCGAATACGGCTTCTGGGCCAACGTCAATCCGGCGGTAGCGCATCCGCGTTGGAGCCAGGCGACCGAACGGCTGCTCGGTGCCGACGAGCGCGTGCCGACCCAGATCTATAACGGCTACGGCGAATTCGTCGCCGATCTCTACAAGGGCCTGGAGAAAGAGAAGCTGTTCATGTGAGGCGCGTTCCGTCGGGCGCATCGAACAAGGGCCGGGGGGCGATCCCCGGCCCTTTTTGTTGACGCATCGCCGTCCATCCTGTCTGTTGGGGAGGAGGCACAGCAGACCGGCTCGGGCGGCCTGTTCGCCGAACTCAGCGGGCGCCGGTCGAGCGGGCGTCCATCAATGACAGGCTGGTGCGTCTGGTTCTGTCTTGCCCCAAGACTTTTATAACCGAGGGGCTGCCGATTCGAGATTTCGCTGTCGCCGGATCCCCCGCACAGCCGCCTGCTTGGCGCGAGGACTTTCCGGTTAGGAAAATTCTCTCATTTCAATCGGTTGCAAAAGTCTCGCGTCAGCGAGCGGTCTTTTCGGGCAAATACCAATAAAGAGATGAATACGAAAATTGACACACTGACCTATTTTTGGTACGGTGCGCTGGCTTCCCATCCGAGCAAATAAAACCATTCGCGGCTCATGAAATGACCCAGGTTAAGACAGACCATTACACGAACTCTGCCTTGAGGATCGGCCAGGTCGATAACTATCCCGACCGGGTTGCCGGCGAGTTTATCAGCAAGGTCGTTTCAAACGACTCGGTCAATGGCGAGTACAAGCTCATCGTCGTGGAAGTCCACGAGGCTGCGCTTCGCGCTTATGCCGGCCAGATGTTCCATTTGCTGTGTCCCTCTCCCGACAGTTCGGAAGTTTGGATGCGCCGGCCGATGAGCATCTATCGAATCAACCGCGACGCGCATCAGCTCGAGTTCCTTTACAAGGTCGAGGGTCGCGGCACGCGGGGCATCGCCACGCTGAAAGCTGGCGACGAATTCAACATCGCGGGGCCGCTCGGACATGGGTTCACCCTTGATCCGCAGTGGAAGAACATCGTCGTGCTCGGGCGCGGCGTCGGCTTGGCGACGTTGGCTCCGTTGTCGCAGCTGGCCAAAGAAAACGGCGTCGGCGTCACCGCCATCCTGAGCGCACGCTCGCCCGATGTCGTGATGTCGCGCGACCTCTTCGAAGCCTACGGCGCGAAGGTCATCACCGTCGTCGACACCGATAACAGCAGTGAAGTCGGCAACGTCGAGAAAATCCTGGCCGGCTTGATCGCCGAAAAGAAAGCCGACGCTTTCTTCACCTGCGGATCGGAACGGCTTCTGAAGCTCATGCAGCGTCTCGGCCGCCAGCACAATGTGCCCGGCCAGATCGCCATGGAGCAGATCATGGTTTGCGGAATCGGCGCGTGCTACGTCTGCATGCGCACGTTCGAGGTCGATGGCGAGAAGGTGCTCAAGCGCGTCTGTCGCGATGGGCCGGTGTTCAATATGCAGGAGGCCGTGGCATGGTAGATCTTTCCGTCCGGATTGGAGACCTCACGCTCCAGAATCCGGTGACGCCGGCGTCAGGCTCGTTTTCCTGGGAATACAACGACGTCATCGATTTGAATCGCTTGGGCGCGCTCGTCGCCAAGACGATCTGCCGCGAATTCCGCTGGGGAAATCCGACGCCGCGCATGGCTGAAACCGAGGCTGGCATCATCCAGTCGATCGGGTTGCCGGGCAAGGGCATCGACTATTTCATGGAACATATCGTTCCGGAATATGCGCGCTTTAAGCCGCCTCTGGTCGTCAGTTGCTCTGCCGACAACATCGAGGATTTCGCGGCGCTGGCCGAAGAGTTGAGCAAGTCGGACGACGTTGCCGTGGTTGAGGCGAATATCTCCTGCCCGACGCGCAACCTGACGGGCCAGAATTTCGCGATGCACGAAGGCTACACGCGCGACTGCATCCAGGCGATGCGCGAGAAGACCAAGAAGCCGCTTTGGGTGAAGCTGTCGCCCAACGCCGGCGACATGGTGTCGGTCGCGATGGCCGCCGAAGAGGCGGGCGCCGACTGCCTGGTCATCGCCAACACGTTCCTGTCGCTCAAGATCCGGACCGACAACTTCCGTCCAGCGCTGGGCAACAAGTTCGGCGGCCTGGTCTCGCCGGCGTTGAAGCCGATCGTCTTGCGTATGGTCTATCAAGTCGCCAAGGCCGTCAAAATTCCGATCATCGGCATCGGCGGCGTCACCTGCGCCGAGGACGTGGTCGAATACATGCTTGCCGGCGCCAGCGCCGTGGGCATCGGCTATGCCGCGTTCCGCAATCCGACCGCG
>CANJIM010000117.1 GCA_947474495.1 Rhodospirillaceae bacterium | reverse complement strand
CAGCCCCAGAAGCGCCGGTAGGTTTCGTGATGAAGACGCAGCAGCTTGCGCGCCTCCTCGACGTGCAGCCCGGCCTGCTGGGCCATACCCTCCGCCGACATGCCGTAGCCGGTGCCGAGAACGATGGCCTTGCAGGCCTGGCGTTCCTTAGCGTGGCTGGTCTTGGTGGCGTGGGGAGGCACGATGCCAGCTTGCTGGGCGAAGGCGATGTAAGGATCGCCATAGGCGTAGGCCTCCCAGAGCCGATCGTCGCCGGACAACGCACCAGCGATGGCGATCTCCTGCGCGCTCCAGTCGATGTAGGCGACGGCCTGGCCTTCTGCCGGTTTGAGGAGGCACCGTATCCAAGTCGCCGGGCCGAAGATGAAGCGGCTGTTCGACGGCTGGTTCCGACCCGTCCTGGCCCGGAAGGCTGAAAGAAGTGTCCGGTTGCGGCCATCGGGGCCAACGGCAAGCTCATTGAGCCGCAACTGGCCGAGCGTATGCCGCAATTCGTGAAGCGGCGCGATCTCGGAATGCACCCGTGCTTGCTGCCGGAACGTATCGCGGTCGAGGCAAAGAGCCCCCGAGGCGAGCCGTGGCCATGGAATGCCCCGCCGGACCAGGTACTGCTCGAACCGGGCGGCGACGAAGCGGCTGCCGTCGTAGACACCGTAGTCGGCATCGATTGCTCGAATGAGCTGGTTCTTGATGCTGCTCCAGTGACGCGCAAGGCGGCTAAGCAGGTCGGCGTCGATGGGAATGCCGTTGTTCTCGACGGCGCCGGCCGCAACCATGTACCGCCCCCGCAAAAGCGCGCGCCCAAAGTCGGCGTCGTTGTATCCGGCTGCCTGAATGATTGCAGGCAGCAGCCGCAGCACGGCATCGACATCGCTCTCGCAGTAATCGAGGATTTGTCGGCGCTCCCCGTCGGTCCAAGGCCCGCCGCCCATGACGAGGTCGCGCATAGCGGTCTTTTCCTCGGACCCGATGGTGGGCACGCCGAAGTGCAGCAGCGCGCCGATGAGGCTGTTGCCGTGTGCGTTGCCGCCGCCGTTGGTGAGACGGCGGAACTCGGCGAACAGGTCGAGCATACGACGCGGCCTGGGCCATCCGAGGGCGTCGAAGCAGGAGGCCTCGGCGCTGGCGTAGTAGGCGACAAACAATTCGTCGTCACCGCAGGTGAAGGGGCAGCGAGCAAGCTCGCCGCCCCACTGCCGCACGGTCGCGCCGGTGAGTAGGCACCTGGCGACCATGCATACCGTTCTTGGTTTATCACCCGTGTGGGCGATAAATTCAAAATCGACGGCCCAGACGTGCCGGAACCCGAACCGGGCAAGCACGGTGGCGACATCATTCACCGCGCAGCCGCTTGAGAACCGGATGGTCAAAGCTGTCGATCAACCGCCCTTTACCAAATGCGATACGAAGCAGTTCGGCGAAGCTAGTGTCGGGCCAGTTAGGTCCCGATATCCCATCGGGCGCTTGGGCGACATCGTAGCAGCCGGCTCCCATGTTGGCGGATATGCGGACCCAGGCGCTTTCCGAAAGCTCTACAGCGCGTCGAGCCGTTTCGTGCCATGCATTGCTGCGCCCATCGTCGGAGGGCAGTGGGACAGGCCACAAGAACACCACACCCGAGCGGGTGATACATAGACGGAGTTCGACTTGGCGAACATCACCGACAAGTTCGGCAACAAGAGCGGGATTGACCGCGTAGGTCTCCCTCTCTTCCTTAAGCTCTAGAATGGCCATAGACAGCCGAAACTCCGGCGCGGAGTGCGCCCTGATATACTCTTGGCGAGTGGGCTTCCGCACCGATAGGTGAAGCAGAACTTTCTTCGCACCCGATCCCGATCCGGCGGCCGGCTCGATTCTCAGGGACGCCGGATCAAATGGGTCCGGCTTTTTGGGGGCATTGGTCATTTTGCATTCTCCTGATGCGGGAGTTGGCGAGCATCTGCCGTGGTCGGCGATGCAGATGTCTTGGTTACTGCAGTCGGGCCCTGCGTTGGGGGCGCTTCGCTTGTGTTTCGCAGCTTAACCGTGCGCTGCGCCGCCCAAGCTCTGCCCCGGGATGGTCGATACCGGACCTTGCGTCCAAACTTCATGTATTCGGGGCCACCACCGACACACCGCAACTTCGTTAGAGTTGCCGGGGCGACGGGGGTACCATCACGCTTGAGCAAAGCGCTCAATTCGTTGGTGTCGACCGGACGGTCATCTTCGGATGTTTCGATCATTCTGCCCTTCCACTAGAAAGCGCCTGACTTGGCGCGGAAGGGCAATGGAGCAGACAATAATTTGGCCCGGAAATGCCGACTTCGGGCCGACCAGATTGGCCAGAATTATTTTTGGCCAGATTGTCTTTGGATGCTGGCCTGTGCCTTCTTGCGACCCTTACTTCCCGGGCTTCTCCATTGAGCGGGGGCGCTTTTTCTTCGCGCTTGCCGAGTCAAATCCTTCAACCCCCCCACGTCAAAATGGGCTTGGGCAGCTAAGACATCCTGTTCACGAGTGGGCGGCAGTTTGTTGGCGGGCCAGCCGCTGACACGAGCCTCGTACCACTTAATTACTTCTTCGGAGGTTGGCTTAGGTTTCGTGCGTAAGCTTGAAGGCGGCTCAATCGAGTAGGTTACCTTAACCGCGCTTCTTGCGGCTTCTTCGCTGGTGCCTTTGGAGATTGAACCCGAGAGCTTGAGTACATCGTCTCGGGCAAAGAGAACTTCTTGTAACGAATTGGCGGTACGCAACCTGTAGTCACCGGGGGCCATCGCCAACTTTCCAGGAGGCTGCTCAATTAAGATTTGGGCTCGCCACTGCTTGCTATCTATCGGCCGCATTTCGCCCGAAGCTTCGATGGCCCTCAATTTTCCAGCGCGTGCCGCGACAACGAGCATGTTCGATGCGTGTCGAGCAGCATCACTGCCCCCGACTCTCATTTGCAAGAGTTCCAGCGTGACGCCACCCACCCAATCGTCCGGGTCCCCAATTTCTGCAGCACGCTGATCGCTTGAAAGGGGAGTTACTGGGCCATGCTCTCGCGGGCCCAATTCGACCCGCTCCGATTTGGGGGGATTGATCGGCTGAAGTTTCTCGGTCTCGCGCTCTCGCTTCGGAACAGCGCGCAATGTCCAGGCAACATCTTCCGTCACAACCCATGTAATTGCTTGCATGCCGGTGAGCCATTCGGGCAAGTCGTTCGGATTCATAGCGCGCACCTCCGCATCGGTGCATCCGCAGGGAAAGTCGGCGCGGCGATCCCGTGCGGACGGGATGTTCGGCGGCCAAACCTAGCCGCGCCGATTGGGGAGTCTACGTACGTCAGGCGGATCGAGCACGTCGCTTGCCGCCTAGGTTGATCACTTTTCCGCCTTTGCCGCCCTTGAGCGCACCGGCAAGTTTGCGCGAAGTGCGATCAGCAACAGCGCGGACGGGGTCTAGCTGTAGATGAGCATATCGTTGTGTCGTCTCGGCTTGTGCATGTCCGAGCACCTTGCCGACCAAGTACAGCGAGTCGCCGTCGGCCACCGCGATCGAGGCGAAGCCGTGACGCAGGTCGTGCATGCGGACGTCCTTGAGCCGAGCGGACGCCCGGAGCTTACGCCACACCCGCGGCATGCCGACGTGGTGGCCCTTACCAGTGGCGGCCGGGAATACCCATGCTGAGCCGCGCTTGCGGGGCAGGGCGCTAAGGACCTCGAGGGCAGGGGCCCCTAGGGGGATAATCTTGGCGCCGGTCTTGGAGTCGGGCATGCGCAAGGCCCGGCGCTCGAAATCGACGTGATCCCACTTCAGCGAGGCGATTTCGTTCCGGCGGGCGCCGGTCAGGAGCAGCAGCCGGAGGATGGCCAGGGAATTACGGTTCAGGCCCTCGCGCTCGGCCTTGGTGAAGGCCTCTCCCAGGCGAGCTAGCTCGGCGCCAGAAAGGAAGCGCTCGCGCTTGGTCGGCTTGTTCAGCTTCACGCCTTTGCCGGGATTGTCGGCCCGGAATTTCCGCGTCGTGGCCCACTGCAGCATCGCCGACAGCACCAGGGTCGCGCGCGTCGCCGCGGCGGGACCGCCCGTCACGATGGCCCGGCCTCGCTTGCGGGTTTTCTCGTCCTTCTGGGTCTTGCCGTCCGTCACGTCCTTCTGGAACTTCTGGATATCGTCCGACGTGAGGGCCGCTAGCTGCCGCCGACCGAGGAGGGGCACGACGTGCCGGCGGAGGTTGCTGGTGTCCGATGCCCAGCTGGCTTTCTTCTTCGCCGGCTTGGAGGCCGGGCCCTCGTCCAGATAGCGGTCGACCAGTTCGCCAATGGTG
>CANJIM010000116.1 GCA_947474495.1 Rhodospirillaceae bacterium | reverse complement strand
GATATGCGGCGGCTTCTTGCCCGCCTTGGCGCGCTCGGCCTGCGGCGTGTCGCCGGTGCGCACCCAGCTGGTGATCTCGACATCGGGCAGGCCGGCCGCGCGCAAGCCGTCGCGAATGCCGGCGAGCGGGATCTGCAGATTCTTCTGGATGTCGTTGGACAGCGCCTTGAGCGGTGAGACATAGACGATCTGCGTCTCGTCGCGCAGATCGCCGGCCAGGCCCTGGCGCAGCAGCTTGTCGATCGAGGCGAGGAAGGCGGCCAACGTCTTGCCCGAGCCGGTCGGCGCGGCGATCAGCACATTGCGCCCGGCCGCGATGGCCGGCCAGGCTTGCGCCTGGACTGGCGTCGGCGCGGAGAATGTCTGCGCGAACCAGTTCTCGACGATAGGATGAAATACGGATGTCGGCATGGCTTACCGATATGGGATCTGCGGGCAAAAAATCAAACCGCCTCAGCACGATCCTAACCGGATTCATCGATATTTTGTAAAGGTGCCATTCGCGGAACCAAGGCGATCCACGCATCTCAGCCTAATCCGCGCTGTCCGTGAAAAAATCTTGCACCGCCGAGATCACCAAATCGATCTGTCCGTCGGTCAATTGTTCATAACAGGGCAGCGACAGAACCCGGCCAGTCGCCGCGCGGCCTTTGACATAAGCGGCCTGAGTTCCCGTCCGAAAGGCCGGCTGGTCGGGCATCAGCTCGCCGTATTGGATGCGCGTGCCGATTCCTCGCTCGGTCAACCAAGCCTGCAGGGCATCGCGCCCTTTGGTTTGCAGCGTGTAGTTGTAATAGACGTCGCGATAGCCATTCAATTGGCGTGGCGGCACGATCAAATCCGCCAAAGCGGCGCTATAACGCCCGGCGATCCCGCGGCGGCGTTCGATCGTCGCCTCCAAGCTCTCGAAACGGACCAGCAACGCCGCCGCCTGAATGGTATCGAGACGCCCATTATGGCCCGGCACGATGCGGGCGCCGACTTCGGCGTAGCGGTTGTCGCGCAAGGCCGACAAGCGGTCGCGCAGCGTTGCGTCGTCGGTGAGCACAACGCCGCCTTCGCCGAACGCTTTGAGAATTTTCATCGGATTAAGGCTGAGGCAGCCCATAACGCCGAAGCTGCCGGCTCGGCGGCCGTCCGGATCGCTGGCGCCGATGGCCTGCGCCGCGTCCTCGATGACTGGGAGACCATGATGGGCCGCGACGGCGCAGATTTCCGTCATATCGCAGAGCTGTCCGGCAAAATGGACCGGCATGATGGCCTTGCTGCGGGGACTGATGGCTGCCGCCAACATCGCCGGGTCGAGATTGTAGTCGGCGCCGATATCGACGAACACCGGCGTCGCGCCGGTCAGCGCGATGGCATTGGCCGTGCCGATATAGGACCAGCATGTGGTGATGACCTCATCGCCCGGTCCGATGCCGAGCGCCTGGAGCGCCAGGACCAGCGCTTCAGTGCCAGAGCCGACGCCGACGGCGTAGCGCGTGCCGCAATAGGCAGCCAGGCGGCTCTCCAGCTCCTCGACGGCGCCGCCGAGGATGACATCCCCTTCGCGCAAAACGCTGTCCATGGCCGCCAGGTAGCGGGCCCGCTCTGCCGGGTCCGGCACCCGGTAATCGAGATAAGGCACACGCATTCGATACCCCCGTTCCTCTATGCCCAATCGCGCTCAGCGATAACCGGCGGCTTGCAGCTCGAACAGCTCGGCATAGCGCCCGCCGGCCGCCACCAGCTCCGCGTGCGACCCCGCTTCGATGATTTCGCCCGCATCCAGCACAACGATGCGGTCGGCCATGCGCACCGTGGAAAAGCGGTGCGAGATGATGATCGCCGTCTTGCCCTGGCTGAGATCGCGGAATCGCTTGAACACCTCGTATTCAGCGCGTGCGTCGAGCGCGGCGGTCGGCTCGTCGAGAATGAGGATATCGGCGTCGCGCATGTAAGCGCGGGCGATGGCGATCTTCTGCCATTCGCCGCCGGACAGTTCGATGCCGTCGTTAAAGCGTTTGCCGAGCGGCTGATCGAAGCCCTTGGGCAGCCGCGCCACCACCTGATCGGCGAGGCTGCGCTCGGCCGCCGCTTCCACGCGCGCCTGATCGGCGGCGGCGACGACGCGGCCCATGGCGATATTCTCGCCGGCGGTGAAATGAAAGCGCACGAAGTCTTGAAAGATGACGCCGATATGGGCGCGCAATTGCAGCAGGTCGTAGTCGCGCAAATCCTGACCGTCGAGCAGGATGCGGCCCTCCGTGGGATCGTAAAGACGCGCCAATAATTTCACGATGGTGGTCTTGCCGGCGCCGTTCTCGCCGACCAGCGCCAGCACCTCGCCGGCCTTCAGGGTAAAGCTGAGATGGCGCACCACCCAACGGTCCGACTCCGGATAGCGGAAACTGACATTCTCGAAGCGGATGCCGCTGGCGATCGGATTGGGAATGGGCCGCGGATTCTCGATCGAGACGATCTTCGGCTTGGCGTCGAAAAAGGCGAAGAGATCGCCGAGATACATCGTCTGTCCGGCGATCTGCGAAAAGCCGAGCAGCAGTCCTTGCAGCAAACCGCGCAGGCGCAAGAACGAGCCGGCGAGAAAACTCATGTCACCGATGCTGAATTCCCCGTCGAGCGTGCGCCAGACAATGACCGCATAAGCAAGGTAATAGGCGAGCGAGCCGAGCGACGCGAAGCCGCCGCCCCAGGCGGCGCGGCGGATTGCCAGGCGGCGATTGTCGAGAAAGATCTTGGCGGCGAACTGCTTGAAGCGCTCGATAAGGAAATCGTTGAGGCCGAAGAGTTTGACTTCCTTCACCGTATCGACGCTGGCGCCGAGGTAGCGCACATAGTCAAGTTGGCGGCGCTCCGGCGCGCGCCGGTAATTGAGGCGGTAGTCTTGCGCGTTGAAATAATTCTCGCCGAGAAAGGCCGGCACCAGCGCGAATAGCAGCAGGGCTAGCAGCCAGGGCGCGTAGGCCAGCAGGCCGGCGGCGAAGGACAGCACGGTCAACACGTCCTGCACCTGGCCGAACACCTGGGTGAGCAGCGTGGTGCGGCCGATGACCTGGCGGCGGGCCCGCTCCAGCCCGTCCTGTTGGTCGCTGCGCTCGAACTGTTCGAGATCGAGAATCGCCGCATGCTCCATCAGGCGGATGCTGGCGAAATTGCTGTAAAGCTCGGAGAGCAGACCGTCGACCAGCGAACTGGCGCGCGCCAGAAGATCAGATGCCACGGCCAGGCCGAATTCCAATGCCAGCAGAACCGCCACCGTCTGCAGGCGGTCGCTCGCGAGCCAGTCCTGCCACGTGGCGCCCGGCGAGGGCATTTGCGACTGGGCGACGACCTCGTCAATGATCAGCTTGCCGACGTAGAGCATCAACACCGGCAGCGTCGCCCGCACCAGACGCAACGCGAAGCTGGCGACGGTCAGGGTCGGGCTTGCCTGGCGGACAAATTGCAGCAGCGACCAGAGATGGCGGAACGCCACCATCCGTTCAGCGAACGTCAATCGCTTGGTTATGTTTGCTTCGACCATCTCGACTCGCAGGGATGCGACCGATTTGGCCGCTTATCAGCCGATGCGGCGGACCCGTCCGCACCGGCGGCGCGATCCTAAACGGAATCGCGCGCACTCAAAGCGAGATCACGGCGAACCGGCGATGGGATCGGCGCGAATCGCTCGCAAGACACGGTCTGGCGGCCGCGATCGCGTTCGCAACACAGCGCCGCTGCCTTAAGTCCTCATTAACTAAAATTTGCGCAAAATATGGGGGAGGGGAACCGCTTAAACCACCAGGCGTTGAATTTACGACCGTTAGCCTGGATAACGTCAGGAGTCGCTCATGGCCTATTCCCCCGCTTTGTCCGATACGATCGGCGCCCTCTTTGATCGCGGCATTCCGTTGCGGGTTGCCTGTCGCAACTGCGGCCATGTCCATGATTGGGACGCCGCCAGTTTGCTGCGGCGGCATGGTCGCGCCAAGCGCTGGTGGGAAGCGAAGGTGCTCTGCATGCGCTGCGAATCCTACGGCAACGACCTGCAGATGACCCCGCTCGTCCAACGCCTGCGCATCGCCGCCTAAGCCCTAGCGGCCCGCCATCGTTTGCAGAAGAGCCCGGCGCAACAGCGTCGGTTCGAAGGGCTTTTGCAGCACGATGGCGCCTTGATAGCGCTGCGGTAGACCCATCTCGCCATAGCCTGTGATCGGCCCCCATTAGGTGGTCCAGGTTAAATGTTAGTGCATTATTTCCTCCCTCGCCATTGCTGGCTGGAGGTGGAGCGAAGCGGAACCGGAAGGCGGCAATGGCGGTGTCGCGGTTTCCGGGGCCGGCGGTCGGTAGCCGAGG
>CANJIM010000115.1 GCA_947474495.1 Rhodospirillaceae bacterium | reverse complement strand
TGGTGCCCGGGGGCGGATTTGAACCACCGACACGCGGATTTTCAATCCGCTGCTCTACCAACTGAGCTACCCGGGCACGGGCGTCATCCGGCCATGGCCGGAGAGCAAGAGCGCCGCTTATAGGCGATGACGCCGGGCCTGTCCAGCGGCTCTCGCGGCGGCCGAAACAGGCCAAAAAGCCAGCAGGCCCAAGGCGCTAAACCGCCCCACAGGGGGCCTTCAGGCCCCTTTCTCGCCCTTGCTGCCCTGCTCTTCGATGGCCTTTTCCAGCTCTTCCAGGTCGGCGTCGTCCAGCTCGACCGCCGGGATGCGGTATTCCTCGCCGAGCCAGCGCCCGAGATCGAGATCGGCGCAGCGTTTCGAGCAGAACGGCCGCGTCTCGACCTGGGCTGGTTTACCGCACATCGGGCAGGGCTTGCCGCGCCCGGCCGCCGCAAAGGGTTTCACCGTCGCAGCCTTCTTATCGTCGTCATCGCTCATGGCTCGCCTCGCAGCAGATCGCTTCGGCCGCGACCGTCGCAAAGGGTGCAGGCCGCCGTCAACAGTTCATGCAGCGGCGGGCGGCCGCGCTTGCGCGCGATCTCGACTAGGCCGAGCGGCGAGAAGCCGCCGATGCGCGCATAGGTCGGATCATCGGCCAAGGCCGCGCGCAACGCATCGAGCACCCGATTGCGATCGTCCTGCAGCGTCATATGGACGAAATCGATAATGATGAGGCCAGACAGATTGCGCAGGCGGATCTGATGGGCGATCTCGCGCGCCGCTTCCAGGTTCACTGCCAGGATGGTTTCCGGCTGGCGGTTGGGGCCCGACGAACTGTCGGCATTGTGGCGGCCCGAGTTCACGTCGATGGCGACCAGCGCCTGGGTCGGCTCGATATAGAGAAAGCCGCCGCTCGGCAAGCCGACACGCGCCGTCAGCGCCGCATCGATGTCCGGCATGATGCCGAAACGGTCGAGCAGCGGGATGGGGTCGCGATAGGCGTCGAGCGCGCCGGCCAAGACCGGCAGACTGCGGCCGATTTCGCGCCGCGCGGCGTCCAGCGCCTCGTCATTGTCAGCGACAATGCGAGCGATGCCGGGATGGGCGCGGTCGCGGATGACGCGGGCCAGCGGATCGAGCTCACCCCACAGTCGCGCCGGCGGCGTGGCGCGTGCCGCGCCGCGCTTGATCTCGGCCCAAGCGGCGCGCAATTCCTCGGCGTCACTCGCCAGCACCGCGTCGCTCACGCCGGCGGCGGCAGTGCGCAGGACGTATCCTTCACCCGGTTTGGCGATGGCGGCCATTGCCGCTTCGAGCCGCGCGCGTTCGGCATCGTTGCCGATGCGGCGCGACACCGAAACGCCGGGTTGGCGCGGCGCATAGACGACATAGCGGCCAGGCAGCGCGACATTATAGTTTAGCGCCGCGCCCTTGCCGCCTTGCGCGTCCTTGGCGACCTGCACAATGACGGCGGCGCCGGCATGCAGCGGCTCGTCTCCCTCTTTGCGTTCGGGCAGCGGCAAGAAACCCGCACGCTCGAGGCCGATCTCGACGAAGGCGGCGTTCATGGCCGGCACGATGCGGGTGATGCGGCCGAGATGGACCGATCCGACGTCGGCGCGGGCACCTGCCCCTTCGACGATCAGTTCGACCGTGGTGCCGGCGTCGCGCAGCGCGATCACCGTGCCGATGGAAGTAGTGGCGCTGAAAATCTCGTCGATCAAGATGCGCCGAGGCTCACGCCGCGCGCCGCCAGCAGCGTGCCGACCTCATGCAGCGGCAAGCCGACGACGCTGGAGTAAGAGCCTTCCATCCAGCGCACGTAGGCGGCGGCGAGGCCCTGCACGGCATAGCCGCCGGCCTTGCCCTGCCATTCGCCGCTGGCCAGACAAAGCGCAATCTCGGCATCGGTCATCCGCTTGAACGCGACGGTAGAAGTGACGAGTCGAGTCGAGGCTTTGCCACCAAACGGCAACAGCGCGATGGCGGTCAGCACGCGATGGCGGCGGCCCGACAACAGCGTGAGGCAGCGCTTGGCCTCGGATGCGGTCTCGGTCTTGGGCAGAATGCGGCGGCCGACAGCGACGACGGTGTCCGCCGACAGGATGAGATCGCCCTCGCGGACCTGCGGATCGAGCGCCGCCTTGGCAGCTTTCTCTGACGCAAGACGTTGCGCATAAGTTGCCGGCAGCTCGTCCTTCTGCGGTGTCTCGTCGATGTCGGGATGCAGGATCAGCGCCGGGGTGACGCCGATCTGCGCAAGCAGATCGCGCCGTCGCGGCGAAGCGGAGGCGAGGATCAGGCGCGGCGCTGTCATGGCGCTCACCCGCGCGGAATGTTCAGGCGGATGGCGACCGACAGGCCATGCGCGCCGAGCCCTTCGGCTTCGGCAAGCTTGACCGCCGCCGGGCCGATGGCGGCGAGGCCTTCGGGGCTGCAGCGCACCATTGAGGTGCGCTTGAGGAAGTCCATGGTGCCGAGGCCCGAGGAGAAACGCGCGCTGCCCGAGGTCGGCAGCACGTGATTCGGCCCGGCGAGATAATCGCCAATCGCTTCCGGCGTGTGACGGCCGAGGAAAATCGCGCCGGCATGGCGCACCTTCTCGGCGATGGCGTCGGCATTGTCGGAGGCGATCTCGAGATGCTCTGGGGCGATGCGGTCGACCAGGCCCGGCGCATCGCGCAGCAAATCGCCGACGACGATGATGCCGCCGAAGCCGTCCCAGCTGGCGCGCGCGATTTCGGCGCGTGGCAGAACCTTGAGGTGCGCCTCAACGGCCTCCGCCACCTTGTCGGCGAACATGCCGTCGTCGGTGATGAGGATCGATTGCGACGACGGATCATGCTCGGCCTGCGAGAGCAAGTCGGCGGCGATCCAAGCCGGATCATTGGCGCCGTCCGCCACCACGAGAATTTCCGACGGCCCGGCGATCATGTCGATGCCGACCGTGCCGAACACCTGGCGCTTGGCTGCGGCGACATAGGCGTTGCCGGGGCCGACAATCTTGTCGACCGGCTTGATCGTGTCGGTGCCGTAAGCCAGCGCGCCGACCGCCTGGGCGCCGCCGATGCGGTAAATTTCATGCACGCCGGCGATGTCGGCCGCCGCCAACACCAGCGGATTGATCACGCCCTTGGGCGTCGGCACCACCATGACAACGCGCGGCACGCCGGCGATGCGCGCCGGCAGCGCGTTCATCAGCACCGACGACGGATAGGCGGCGCGGCCGCCCGGCACGTAAATCCCGACCGCGTCGATCGGCCGCCAGCGCGCGCCGAGCTGGACACCGGCGCTGTCGGTGAAGCTCATGTCTTCGGGCCGCAGCTTCTCGTGATAGGCGGTGATGCGCTCGGCGGCGAGCTTGAGGGCGTCCAGCGTTTCGGCGTCGACCGCCGCCACCGCCGCGGCGATCTCATCCTTGGTGATGCGCAGCGTCTGCGGCGTCAGCGCCAGACCATCGAACTTATGGGTATAGTCGATGACGGCGGCATCGCCGCGCGCCTTCACGTCGGCCAAGATCTTACCGGCGGCCTCGCCGACATCGGCATCCGAATCGCGCTTGGCGGCGATCAGCTCGGCGAAGGCGACGGCGCAATCGGCATCGGCGAGCGAGAGACGGCGGACCATCCCTTAGCTCGCCTTTTTGCGAAGCGCTTTGGCAGCTTGTTCGGCGCGCACGGCGTCCTGGAAGCGTTCGATCCAGCCGCCGATCTCGTCGGGACGGGTTTTGAGCGCGGCGCGGTTGACGATCAGGCGCGAAGTGACGTCGGCGATCTGCTCGACTTCGACCAGGCCATTGGCCTTCAGCGTCGCGCCGGTCGAGACCAGATCGACGATGCGTTCGCAAAGCCCGAGCGACGGCGCAAGCTCCATCGCGCCATTGAGCTTGATGCATTCGGCCTGCACGCCGCGTGCGGCGAAATGCTTGCGCGTGATCTCGGGATATTTGGTGGCGACGCGGACATGCGACCAGCGGCGCGGATCGTCGCCGCTCACCATCTCGACCGGCTCGGCGACCGCCATGCGGCATTTGCCGATGGCGAGATCGAGCGGCGCGTAGATTTCCGAATAGTCGAATTCCATCAGCACGTCGTTGCCCGCCACGCCGAGATGGGCGCCGCCGAAGGCGACGATGGTCGCGACATCGAAGCTGCGCACGCAGATCAGGTCGAAGCCGGGAATGTTGGTGGCGAACTTGAGCTGGCGCGAGGCCGGATCGTCGAAGGCCGCTTCCGGCACGATACCGGCGCGCGTCATCAGCGGGCGCAATTCGGAGAGAATGCGCCCCTTCGGCAGGGCCATCACCAGGGCTTCAGGGCTGCTCATGTCAGAATTCTACAATAAAATCAAAGGGCCAAGCTGTGGATAGAACCGCCAGCATGGCCGGGCCGCCCTTTTAGCGCGGATCGCCGGGCGCTTCCAGCGGGTGTTTTGGCCGCCATTTGGTCGGCCAGGGCAC
>CANJIM010000114.1 GCA_947474495.1 Rhodospirillaceae bacterium | reverse complement strand
GGTGGCAAGCGTGATGCCGACGACCAGCTTGGTGCGGCTCTCGGCGGACTTGCGCCGGTGCAAGCCGAAGCGATGATCGTGTTGCCAAGCGTCGAGATGGGCGGCGGACTCGCTGTGCATGGTCGGCGCTCCCTCTAGAGATATTTCACGAGCTCGTGCGGCGCGGCCGCCCGACGATCTTTGAATTGTTGCGTGGCTCAGACTATCCCCCCAGGGCGGATAGGGGCAAGCCGGCGTTCCGGGCATCAAAAAACCCGCGTCGGTTGACGCGGGTTTTTCAAACGGCGGGCGCGAGCCCTGTTTGGGCGGGGCCTTACAGATCGAGCACCAGCTTGTCGCCTTTGCAGCGCGACACGCAGGACATCATGAGCTTGTTCTGCGCCTGCTCCCACGGCTGCATCACTTCGTCGTAATGCTCGGGAATGCCCTCGAGGATACGCACGCCGCAGTTGCCGCAGTTGCCGGCGCGGCAGCTATAGCCGACGTTGATATTGTTCTCGAGCAGGACCTCGAGCAGAGATTTCTCCTCCGGCACCGTGAGCGTGAGATTGCTCTGGGCGAGGACGACGGTGAATTCACTCATACGGACAAACCTTGCGTCAGATTGGCGGTCAAGGGCGCGACATGCGCCAAATTTACGTGCCTGCCTAGAGGGAAAAATTGCCCGCGCGCCGGGCAACAAAAACCCGCGCCAGAGAATCCGGCGCGGGTTGTCATTTCATCGGCGGCTCCGATGACATCATCGGAAAATAGTTTAGCCCATCCTCGGCCTCAAATCGGCGGCGCCGATGGCTCTATAGGTCGAGCACCAGTTTGTCGCCCTTGCAGCGCGACACGCAGGCCATCATCAGTTTGTTTTGGGCCTGCTCCCACGGCACCATGACCTCGTCGAAATGGTCGGGAATGCCTTCGAGAACGCGCACGCCGCAGCTACCGCACGTGCCGGCCTGGCAGCTGTAACCAACGTTGATGCCGGCTTCCATCAGCACCTCGAGGAGTGACTTTTCCTCAGGGACCTCAAGGGTCATGTTGCTCTTGGCCAGTACGACGGTAAACGCGCTCATCTCAATGCTCCTTGTTAGCCTTGCTCAAATCGTAACAGAAAAGCCGCGGGGCTGCTTGCGGGGAGGTTTTCCGATGAAAAATGCCCGCCGAATCAATCGGCGGGCATTTAAATTCAGCGGCGCGGCAGTTAGAGGTCGAGCACCAATTCGCCCTTGCAGCGCGAGACGCAGGACATCATCAATTTGTTCTGAGCCTGTTCCCACGGCTGCATCACTTCGTCGTAATGCTCGATCTCGCCTGAGATCACGCGCACGCCGCAGGTGCCGCAGGTGCCGGAGCGGCAGCTGTAGCCGACGGGGATATTGTTCTCCTCGAATACTTCGAGAAGGCTCTTCTCCTCAGGGACTTCCAACGTCACGCCGGTTTTGCTGAGGACAACGGTGAATGCACTCATCTCAATCTTCCTTTGTTAATCCAGTCTCTTGCCTACGCGGCCGGCAAGATCCTGGATCAATTGCCACGCCACGCGGCCCGAGCGGCCGCCGCGGGTTATAGACCATTCGACCGCCTCGGCATGCAGTTTCTCACGCGGAATATCGAGCCCGAATTCGTCGGCGTAGCCCTCGACCATGGCGAAGAAGGTGTCCTGGTCGCAGGGGTGGAAGCCGAGCCAAAGCCCGAAGCGGTCCGATAGGGATACTTTCTCTTCGACCGCCTCGCCGGGGTTGATCGCCGAGGCGCGTTCATTATCGATCATGTCGCGCGGCATGAGATGGCGGCGGTTCGACGTGGCGTAAAACAGCGCATTGGCCGGCCGCCCTTCGATGCCGCCTTCGAGCAGCGCCTTGAGCGACTTGTAACTGGCGTCGTCATGGTCGAATGACAAATCGTCGCAGAACAGAATGACGCGGCGGTCGCTCTCGCGGATCATCGTCAGCAGATGGGGCAGGCCGGATATGTCCTCGCGGTGGATCTCGATCAGGGCGGGGCCTTTCCCCGGTTCCATCTCGGCCAGCACGGCGGCATGGACCGATTTGACCAGGGAGCTTTTGCCCATGCCGCGGGCACCCCACAGCAGCGCATTGTTGGCCGGCAGGCCCTTGGCGAAGCGCCGGCTGTTCTCCAGCAGGGTATCGCGCTGGCGCTCGATCCCCTTGAGAAGCGCGATATCGACGCGGTTGACCTTGGCGACCGGCTGTAGCCGGCGTTCCTCGGCGGACCAGACGAAAGCGTCCGCGGCCGTCGGATCGAGCCGTACGGGGGCGGGCGGGGCGATGCGCTCGACGGCCTCAACGAGACGGTAAAGCCAGGTTTTCAAAGGGGAAATTGTCGGTTTGTCCATCACAAAATCGTATGAGCTTGGCATTTGCAAACAGGGGCTTGGCGGCTATAGTCCGGCCAGCCAAATCCATGAGTCTGAATGAGATACTAGGAGAATTTGATGCTGATTTCACCGGCTTACGCACAAGCCGCCGCCGGCGCCCCCGGCGGCTTCGACTTGATGTCGCTGGCGCCGCTCGTCCTGATCTTCGTCGTCTTCTACTTCCTGCTGATTCGCCCGCAGCAGAAGAAGATGAAGCAGCATCGCGAAATGCTCGGCGCGCTCCGCCGTGGCGACAAGATCGTTACCAACGGCGGCATCGTCGGCACCATCTCCAAGGTGCTGAGCCCCGAAGAACTGCAGGTCGAGATCGCCGAAGGCGTCCGCGTCAAGGTTATGCGCGGCATGATCTCCAGCGTGCTGTCGCGCACCGAACCGGCCGACGGCGCCGCCGAGGCGGCCGACGACGCCAAGTCGTAAAGACCTCTGCATGGGCCGGCGCGGCGATCCCGCTCCGGCCCATCTTATTTCCGTTTTCGCCCGTCCTATGCATTACCTCGACAGCCCATCATGAACCGCATCGCGCGTTGGAAGATTCTGCTCGTTTTGGCGATTTGCCTGCTCGGCGGGCTGGTCGCGGCGCCTAACCTGATGACGCGCGATCAGATCGCCAAGCTGCCGTCCTTCATGTCGCACGCGCGCATGAACCTCGGTCTCGATCTGCAGGGCGGCCTGCATCTGCTCTACGAGGTCAATCTTCAGGCGGTCACCAACGAGCGCATGGAAGACCTGGTGCAGAGCGTGCGCGAGATTCTGCGCAAGGAACGCATCGGCTACACCCGCCTCGGCGTCGCCGGTCAGAACAGCCCGACCATCTCGGTCGGCTTCCAACTCTCCAACGCGGCCGACGTCGCCAAAGTCCGCCAGCTCATCCGCGACGCCGAGCCGGGCTTCACGATCGATGCGACCGCGAGCGGCCAAATGACGCTGCGCTACGACGAGGCGACGCTGCGCGAGCGCCGCAATCAGATACTTAGCCAGTCGATCGAGATTATCCGCCGCCGCGTCGACGAATTCGGCACCAACGAGCCTTACATCCAGCGCCAAGGCGAAAACCGCATCCAGGTGCAGGTGCCCGGCGCCAGCGATCCCGAACGCATCAAAGGCGTACTCGGCCAGACGGCGCGCCTCAGCTTCCGCATGGTCGACACCACGATGAGCGCGCAAGAAGCGCGCGCCGGCGGCCGCGTGCCCGTCGGCTCCGACGTCCTGCCGTCCGCCGATAAGAACGATGCGCTCGTCGGTCGTCCGACCGAATATCTCATCCAGCGCCGTTCGCTGGTCGGCGGTGACAATCTCGTCGATGCCCAGGCCGCTTTCCAGAACGGCGAGGCCGTCGTCAGCTTCCGCTTCGACAGCTCGGGCGCCCGGCGCTTCGCCGACGCGACCAAGCAGAATGTCGGCAAGCCCTTCGCCATCGTGCTCGACGACAAGGTGATCAGCGCGCCGGTGATCCGTGAGCCCATCCTCGGCGGCTCGGGCATCATCTCGGGGAGCTTCACCACGGAATCGGCGCGCGATCTGGCGCTACTGCTGCGCGCCGGCGCCTTGCCGGCGCCGCTCACAATTCTCGAAGAGCGCACGGTCGGCCCCGATCTCGGCGCCGACTCGATCCAGGACGGCAAGACCGCCTGCATCATCGGCTATTTGCTGATCGCGTTCTTGATGACTTTGCGCTACCGCGCCTTCGGCGTGATCGCCAACATCGCCCTGTTGATGAACCTGGTCTTCACCGTCGCCTTCATGTCGCTGATCGGCGCGACGCTGACGCTGCCCGGCATTGCCGGCATGGTACTCGGCCTCGCCATGGCGGTCGACGCCAACGTGCTGATCTACGAGCGCATGCGCGAAGAGACCAAGCTCGGACGCTCGCCGCTGCCGGCGGCCGACTTCGCCCTGCAGCGCGCCTACATCACCATTCTCGATTCGAACATGACCACGTTGGTGGCCGCGTTCTTCCTTTATGTCCTCGGCTCTGGTCCCGTGCGCGGCTTCGCCGTCACGCTCGGCATCGGCCTGGTCTGCTCGATGTTCACCGCCGTGACGCTGACGCGGCTGCTGATGTTCCTGTGGATCGGCTGGACCAAGCCGGCCAAGATTACGATTTAAGGAGCG
>CANJIM010000113.1 GCA_947474495.1 Rhodospirillaceae bacterium | reverse complement strand
TCGCTCGCCGTGCCGCCTTGCGCCAGTACGATCTCTGCCTCGCGCAGCTTGCCGATGATCTCTTCAGGCCCGTGCTTCTTACCCATGCTCCGTCTCCTTCAGGGTCCAGTCTAAATTAACTTTTGGACCACTCTGAAGGGGGCAGATCAAGAGTCTGCTGCGGAATGGTGCGGCTACTGAACTCGCGGATCGATTGCCGTTTGGCCAAAGCCTCGGCCACTGGCAGGCCGCCTTGCGGCATGGCGCCGGGCAGCTTGACCACATCGGCCCAGGCGCGAGAGCCATCAAGGGTAAGGGCTGCGCTGGTCAGGGTGAGGCCTTGTAGAAAGCGCCGCCGGTCCGTCACAGGGCCCTTATCGTCATTCTTCGAACGCACCGGTATCTCGCTTATGTCGGCCATGATCCCGCTCCTTATTTCCGAAGGAATTGCCCTATCACTATAGAGGGCGGCAGCGAGCGGGATATGATCGAGGTCAATCGCCCGCGTGAGGAGATCGTCAATCTTGGAGTGTTAAGTGAACAAGGGTGGGCAGCCAGTGAAACTGTTGACCAAGAAGTACGATCTGTTGCGCCTCTAGGTGCAGCGTGCCGGCAAGGTCGTCACGCAGCGCCAATTGCCCGAAGACGTCTGGGGCCCGGCGCATGTCGAGGACACGCAATATCTGCACGTTTATGTCGGGCAGTTGCGCCAGAAGCTGGGCGACGACGCCACCCATCCGGTGCTGATCCTCACCGAGCCCGGCGTCGGCTATCGCCTCGTCAGCGAGGCGTGAAGGCTTCCCATCGCCTGCGCTTTTCCGCTACTTTGACCGGATAAGAAAATCGGGAAGGCAATGAAATGAGCGGCGAAAAGCGCAGCATCTTGGAAGGGTTCGGCGGCGGCATGGTCGGCGACGAGGAGACGGTCTCGGCCGGCTTCACCGCGGCGCGCCGGCATATTTCGGATGAAGAAACTCTGACGCTGACCAGCGTCGGCGTCGACATCGGCTCGTCGACCTCGCATCTCGTCTTTTCGCGGCTGGAGCTGGAACATCAGGGCAGCCGCTATGTCATCACCAAGCGCGAGGTGCTGGCCGAATCGGAAATCCTGCTGACCCCTTATATCGACGAGACGACCATCGATTCCGACGCGCTGGGACGCTTCATCGACGCGCAGTACGACAAGGCGGGACTGACACGCGAGGATGTTGATACTGGCGCCTTGATCCTCACCGGCGTCGCCGTGCGCCGTCAGAACGCGCGCGCCATTGCCGATCTCTTCGCGCGCGAGGCGGGGCGCTTCGTCGCTGTCAGCGCCGGCGATGCGCTGGAGACCACTATGGCCGCGCATGGCTCCGGCGCGGCGGGCCGCTCCGATGAGGGCCGCGGCATGGTCATGAACATCGACATTGGCGGCGGCACCAGCAAGGTCGCGATTTGCGAGAACGGTAAGGTGAAAGAGGTCACCGCCATTGATGTCGGTGCGCGTTTGATCGCTGTCGACGGCGACAACAAGGTGACGCGTATCGAAGAGGCGGGCCGCTACTATGCCAAGCTCGAAGGCATCGAGCTCGCGCTCGGCCGCCAGATGACCGACGCGGAATTGGACGCTATCGTCGGCCGCATGGCCGATCAGTTGTTCGATCTGGTGCAGCTCAAGCAGCTGCCCGCCGAAAAGAAGCATCTGCTGCGCCTGCCCGAACTGACCTATCAGGGCAACATCGACATCGTCACCTTCTCGGGCGGCGTGTCGGAATTCATCTATGCGCGCGAGCCGCGCAACTTCGGCGATCTCGGCCCGCGGGTCGCGAAAGCCATCCGCCAGCGCGTCGAGACATTGAACATTCCCATTGAGGTGCCGACCAATGGCATCCGCGCCACGGTGATCGGCGCCTCGCAATACACCATCCAGGTCAGCGGCAGCACCATCTTCATCGCACCCGGCCACGCGGTGCCGGTCCGCAACCTGCCGGTGATCGTGCCGGACTTTGATTTATCGGCGGACGCGCTCGATCCACCGGCGGTCGCCGCGGGCGTGCGCAAGGCGCTGGTACGTTTGGGCTTGGAAGAGTCGGAAACGCCGGTCGCCGTCGCCTTCCATTGGAAAGGCTCGGCGAGCTTCGCCCGGCTCGACGGCTTTTGCCAAGGCGTGGCCCTCGCTCTAAAGAGCATTACCGATCAGGGTCACCCCATCGTTATGGTCAACGACGGCGATATCGGCGGGCTGTTGGGCCTGCATCTCAAAGAGGAAATGAAGATCGCCGCGCCAGTCGTCTCGATCGACGGCATCACGCTCGAAGAATTCGACTACATCGATATCGGCGCGTTGATCCCATCGTCGGGCGCCGTGCCGGTCGTTATCAAGTCCCTGGTCTTTCCCGCCGAGCAGAAAAAGAAAAACGGCTGAGGGTGTCCTCAGCCGTTTGATCACGTACTGCGGCGAATGGTCAGCCCTTAGCCTTTGGTGGCCGACCAGTCCTTGCCGGTGATATTGCCGCCGGACACGCTGCCCATCATGATGCGGCGGTTGCCACCGTCGACCAGATCGAAGGTGAAGGTCTCGCCGGCGAGGCGGCCATTTTCGACCTTCAGGGTCTTGCCGCCCATGGCGGCAGTGCCGCTGACGTCCTGGAATTTCTGCGTCAGGTCGAGCTTGTAGCTGTCATTGCCGACCTTGGCGGTCCAGGCGCCCTCGACCTTGGCGGGCACCAGCCAGAAATAGACCTGATCGGTGCCGAGGTCCTTGAACTGATCGGGCTTCCAGTCGCCCATGTCGAAGTCGTGGCTGACGATACGCGTCCCCGGTTTCAGCTCGTTGAGGATCGTCGGGCGCAGCCGCAGGTTCACGCTGGGCAGCAGATACATCGTCAGCACCGTGGCATCGGAGAACTTGGTGGTGAAGAGGTCCTGCTGGAAGAACTTTACCTTGTCGGTGACGCCAGCGGCTTGGGCGTTGGCGTGGCTTTCCTTGATGCGCTGCGGATTGATGTCGACGCCCATGGCGGTGGCGCCGAGCTTGGCGGCCGAGATCACGATGCGGCCGTCGCCTGAGCCGAGGTCGATGACATAGTCCTTCGCCGTTACGTTGGCGATCTTCAGCATTTCATCCACTGTGGTCTGTGACGTCGGCACATAGGGCACGTCGAGACGCACCTCTTGCGCGAGTGCGGGCGTGGCGAAGGCAAGCATTGCGGCGGCAAGCGCGCCGGACATCATGTGGTGGCGGGCGAAGCGGGTCATCGGTTCTCCTCCATCGAGCAGGAACGCAAATCTGCGTGGGGTGCGGTAGGGCTAACGACCGCGCGGGGGGATAGGTAAAGGCCGCGCGCCAGCGGCAAGATAACGCTGATTTTTCTCATTGTGGGGCGGCGTTGCGAAATTCTGCCAAGGCCCCGCTGACGGCGCAAGATGACCCGCCGCTTGCGGCATCACGAATCAGTGAATTTGCGTCCGTATGAAGGGCTTAAGTCAAAACTCACGCAGCAATCGCCCGAAGCCAGTGATCGAATCCATCACGCCGGCGCGGCGCAAACAAGCCCAAGTGATTGCCTGATGCGACGTCATGACGCTGACGCCGAGTTCCCGCTCGATCTGGTCGAGGACTCCGGCCGTCGCCCAATGGGCCGAGGCGAAGTGAATCGTGTCGGCTCCGGGGTTTTCCGCTTTGATGCGGCGGGCGAGATCGAGAGCGGTTTCTTCCGGGATCGAGCCAAGGTCGGAGAAGCCGCCGCCGACGGCGATCACGCCGGCCGGATCGAAGCTGAACTTGCGAATCGCCTGCTCATGCCGCTCGTTGTGATGCGCCTCATAGGGGTGAACCGTGGCGATGCGCTGCGATCCGAGTTTTTGTAGCGCGGCGATCTGCGATTGGCTGGAGGTCAGCACGGGAATGCCGATCTCGCGCTCGATCGCGCCGGTGATGTCGTCGAGGTTCTCCAGCCCGCGCGACAGATTGATCGGATTGCCGCCGAGCATCACCAGCGTCGCGCCGGCCTTGGCCATCGCCTTGGCGGCCTGGACACTCGCCGCATAGCTTTTCTCGACCTCATCGGGGCTGCGCGTGGTGATCGCCAAAGTGGTGATCATCAGCGTCACGCCCTTTGGCACGATGCGATAGAACTCGAGGGGGAAAACCTCCGTCACGAGCGGCGGCGACGTGTAGCCGATGCGGGCGCGATGGCCGCAGATGGGCATGGAGGCTCCTCGCGCTGGTTACATGGTCGCGGCGGTGTCGTCGAGATAGAGCCGCGTCAGTTCGGTCGTGACATGCTCATAAGCATCTTCGACCGAATCGGTGCGATACATCAGGTCGAGATCGCGCCGGCTGATGGTGCCGTATTTGACCAGCGCGTTGAAGTCGATCACCTCGCGCCAGAATTGCGTGCCGAACAACACGATCGGCATCTTCTTCTTGATCTTCAGAGTCTGGATCAGCGTCAGGATCTCGGTCAGCTCGTCGAAGGTGCCGAAGCCGCCCGGCATGGCGATCATCGCCTTGGCGAGATAGGCGAACCAGAATTTGCGCATGAAGAAATAGTGGAAGTCGATGTTCAGGCTGCGGGTGATGAAGGGATTGGGCTTCTGCTCGAACGGCAGCTGGATGTTCAAGCCGACGTTCATGCCCTTCACTTCCGAGGCGCCGCGGTTGGCCGCTTCCATGATGCCGGGTCCGCCGCCGGAGCAGACGACAAAGCGGCGGCCCTTGCCGGTCGGCGC
>CANJIM010000112.1 GCA_947474495.1 Rhodospirillaceae bacterium | reverse complement strand
GTTCTTCATGATGATGGCCGCGTCGTCGGCGCTGCCCGATTTCACCGGGCGGTCGGACTTGCCGGGGCCGCCGGCCGCCGCGGCGTCGCCGCCGAAGCCGCCGAGGATCACGTTGAACAGCGAGCGGTTCATGCCCTTGCACATGATGTAGCTGAGGATCGCGCCCGAGCTGCCGACCAGCGCGCCGGTGACGATCAGCGCGGTGTTCTCCAGCGTGAAGCCGATGCCCGCCGCCGCCCAGCCCGAGTAGCTGTTCAGCATCGAGACGACCACCGGCATGTCGGCGCCGCCGATCGGGATGATGATCAGGAAGCCGACCAGGAAGGCGAGCGCCGTCATCGCCCAGAACCAGCGCGGGTCCGGATTGACGACGAAGGCGACGATCAGCGCGAGGATCACCAGGCCGAGCAGCAGGTTGAGATAATGCTGGCCCTTGAAGGTGACCGGATTGCCCGAGACCATGCCGGCCAATTTCAGGAAGGCGATGACCGAGCCCGAGAAGGTGATGGCGCCGATGACGATGCCGAGCGACATCTCGATGCGCGACGGGAACTTGAGCAGGCCCATCGCATCGGAGATGCCGTAAGCCGCCGGATTGTAGAAGGCGGCGGCGGCGACCAGCACGGCGGCCATGCCGACCAGCGAGTGGAAGGCGGCGACGAGCTGCGGCATCTGCGTCATCTGCACGCGGCGCGCGGTGACGGCGCCGATACCGCCGCCGATCACCAGGGCGCCGAGAATCTCCGCATAGGAGAAGATGCTCGGCAGCGCCACCGTGGTGACGACGGCGATGGTCATGCCGATCATGCCGAGATAATTGCCGCGGCGCGACGATTCCGGGCTGGAGAGCCCGCGCAACGCCATGATGAACAGGATCGAGCTGATGAGGTAGGCGAGCGCCGAAAGATTGGCTGACATGATTCCGGCGCCCCTACTTCTTCACTTTTTTCTTGTACATGGCGAGCATGCGCTGCGTCACCAGGAAGCCGCCGAAGATGTTGACGGCGGCGAGCGCGATGGCGACGAGGCCGAAAATCTTCGACAGCTCGAAGCCGGTCGGGCCGGCGGCGATCAACGCGCCGACGACGATGACCGACGAAATGGCGTTGGTCACGCTCATCAGCGGCGTATGCAGGGCGGGCGTCACGCTCCACACCACGTAGTAGCCCACGAAGATCGCGAGCACGAAGATAGCGAGGCGGAAGATGAAGGGATCGACGGCTTCCATGCTTAGGCTCCCGCTTTGAGGCTCGGGTGGACGATCTGGCCGCCTTGCGTCACCAGCGTGCCGGCGACGATCTCGTCGGCCGCGTCGATCTTCAAGGCCTTGGTCTCCTTGTCGATCAACGGGGTCAGGAAGGCGAGCAGGTTCTTCGAATAGAGCGCGCTGGCGTCTTCGGCGATGCGGCTCGGCAGATTGGTGTAGCCGGCGATCTTGACGCCGCCGACGTCGACGATCTCGTCGGGCTTGGACAACGGGCAGTTGCCGCCGGCCTCGACCGCGAGGTCGACGATCACCGAGCCCGGCTTCATCGTGCGCACCATCTCCTCGCTGACCAGCACCGGCGCCTTGCGGCCCGGGATCAGCGCGGTGGTGATGACGATGTCCTGCTTGGTGATGGTCTCGGCGATCAGAGCGGCCTGCTTGCGCTTGTACTCGTCAGACATTTCGCGGGCGTAGCCGCCGGAGGTCTCGGCCTGCTTGGTCTCGTCGTCGTCGACCATGACGAACTTGGCGCCGAGGCTCTCGACTTGTTCTTTGGTCGCCGGGCGCACGTCGGTCGCCGAGACGATGGCGCCGAGGCGGCGCGCGGTGGCGATGGCCTGCAGGCCGGCGACGCCGACGCCCATGATGAAGACGCGGGCCGGCGCCACGGTGCCGGCGGCGGTCATCATCATCGGCAGCACGCGGCCGTAGATGTGGGTGGCTTCGAGCACGGCGCGATAGCCGGCGAGGTTGGCTTGCGACGACAGAATGTCCATCGACTGGGCGCGCGTGATGCGCGGCACCAATTCCATGGCAAAGGCGGTGATGCCGGCGGCGGCATAAGCCGCGACGTCGTCCTTGTTCTGCAAGGCGCCGAGGGCGGAGATCAGCGCCGCGCCCTTCTTCATCAGGGCGAGTTCGTTGACCGCGCCATCCCGCAAGGGCCGCTGCACCTTGAAGACCACGTCGGCGTCTTTCAACGCGCTGGCGGCGTCGGGCGCGATGGTCGCGCCGGCGTCCTTGTAGCGCGCATCGGGAATCGACGATCCGGCGCCGGCGCCGGCCTCGATCGTCACCGTCGCGCCGAGCGCCACGAGCTTCTTCACCGTGTCCGGCGTCGCTGCGACGCGGGCCTCGCCCGGCCGCCGCTCTTTCAATACCGCGATCTGCATTGGTCCCCTGAATTCTGAGCTGGCTATCCACGCGCAAGCGCCGTTGACGGCACCGCGCGCCCATAGCTTAGTATGACGGGCTTTAACGCCCCTTAATTTTGCGGCACAGAATGGCGATTTCGTGCCGATTTGCCAAGGCGAGATTTACCCATGAAATCCCTGAATTTCCAGTGCTTTATCGCCGCCGCCCTGTTAACCGCCGTGCCATTTTGGGCGCAGGCCGCCGAGCGCGAGGAGATCATCCCCGGCCGCGCCGAAATCACCACGCGCACGATGATCGTGACGCCGGACGGCACGCCCCGCGCGGCGGCCGTGCTGTTCGTCGGCGGCAACGGTGATCTTTCGGCGATGAAAAGCAACTTCCTGCTGCGAATCCGCCAGACCCTGGCCCAGGCCGGCATTCTGCTCGCCATTCCCGACGCGCCGTCGGACCGCGTCGGACGCAACAATCTGAACGGGAATTTCCGCGCCAGCGAGCAGCACGGACGCGACGCCCAAGGCGTCGTGCAATTCCTCAAGAAGCAGGCAGATGTTCCGGTGTTCGTCATCGGCACCAGCCGCGGCTCGACCTCGGCGGCGAACGCCGCCGCACGGCTCGGCCCGGCCCTGCTCGCCGGCGTGGCGCTGACCTCGAGCGTCACCAAGGAAGGCGAGCGCGGCCAGATCTCGATCTATCAAACGGCGGTGAAGGATATCCGCCTGCCCGCCTTCGTGCTGTGGCACGAGCAGGACGGCTGCAAAGAAACGCCGCCGGCCGAGGCCAGCGCGCTGGCCAAGGCCCTTACGGCATCCCCCAAGGTCACGCTCAAGATGCTCACCGGCGGATCGCCGCCGCGCAGCGGTCCGTGCGACGCGCTATCGCCGCACGGCTTCCTCGGCATCGAGGATCAAGCGAGCGCCGCGATCCTCGCCTGGATCGACGAGGTTCTCGCGGCAGCGCGCCCTTAAATTACGCCGACACCTGCAGCAGGATTTCGGTCAGCCGGTCGGGCATTTCGACCTGCACCGAATGGCCGCAGGGCACCTCGAAGACGCTGTAGCCCTTGGCCTTGCAGGCGTTGTAGGCATCGTCGAAGTTCGGATTGGGATAGCCGCGCGCGCGGATATAGGCGCGTTTGGCGATGCGGTCGCGGGCGCCGGTCAGCTTGATCGGATCGAGCGACACGCCGATCGGCTGCGCCGTCGCCTTGGAGGCGAGCCAAGCGCGGTCTTCTGGCGTCATGGTCGGGCTCGGCTCGCCGCCGCGCGGCGGGCGCGACACCTCGCCCTTCTCGATCGCCGCCAACACGTCCTTCTTGCTTTGCGGCGAATTGAGATCGAGGCCCTTCATGCCATCATCCGGCATGAAGGCATCGAGGAAGACGATCGAGCCGATCGCTTCGCCGATGCGCTCCGGCACGGCGGAGCCCGGCCAGCCGCCGTAGGAATGGGCGACCAGGGTGATATTGCGCAGGTCTTCCCATTTGATGAGATTGACGACATCCATCACATGGGTCTCGAGCGAGATGTCCTTGCTCATCAGGTGCGAACGGTCGGCGAGGCCGCTCAGAGTCGGCGTATAGACCATGTGGCCCTTGGCCCGCAGCCGTGCCGCGACATATTTCCAGACATAGCCGCCGTTGTTGGCGCCATGGACCATCACGAAGGTCTTGCCGCCGGCAGCGGGCGCTGCGGTTTGCGCGGCGGCGGGACGGGCCAGCGTCGGCAGCAGACTGGCCGCCAGGCCGAGGCCGGCCAGCGATGTCAAAGCGCCGCGGCGCGACAACGACAATTTTTTGGACTCGGACATGATCGCCTCCCTTGTTTTTATGGCCGCGAGTGTAAAAGCCCGCCCATAAGAAACAAGGGAGTTCAGATCACCGGATCAGCCGAGCTTTTCGAGCTCGTCGATCAGGCTGGAGACGACTTCGAGGCCGCGATCCCAGAAGGCCGGATCGGTGGCATCCAAACCGAACGGCGCCAGCAGCTCCTTATGCCGCTTGGTGCCGCCGGCCCGCAGCATGTCGAGATATTTGATCTGGAAGCCCTGCTCCGCCTTCTGGAAGGTGCCGTAGAGCGAGTTCACCAGGCAATCGCCGAACGCATAGGCATAGACGTAGAACGGCGAATGGATGAAGTGCGGAATGTAGGTCCAGTAGTAGCGATAACTGCCCTGCAGCCGGATTGACGGCCCGAGGCTCTCGCGCTGCACGTCCATCCAGATGTCGCTGATGCGCTCGGCGGTCAGTTCACCCTTGCAGCGCTCGGTGTGGACGCGCAGCTCGAAATCGTAGAAGGCGATCTGGCGCACCACCGTATTCAGCATGTCCTCGACCTTGCCGGCGAGCAGC
>CANJIM010000111.1 GCA_947474495.1 Rhodospirillaceae bacterium | reverse complement strand
AGGGCTCGAAGGTCTATGTGGAGGGCCAGTTGCAGACTCGCAAGTGGACCGACAAGGACGGGCTTGAGAAATACACCACCGAAGTGGTGCTTTCGCGCTTCCGCGGGGAACTGACTATGCTCGATGGCCGCTCTGAAGGCGGCGGCATGGGTGGCGGTGGCGGTTACGGCGGCGAAAGCGCAGGCGGCGGCTATGGTGGCGGTGGCGGCGCCTCTGGTGGTCGCGCCAAAGCGCCGGCCGGCGGCCCTGACGACATGGACGACGAAATTCCGTTCTAAGCCACGGTGGATTTCGCCCAATTTTCAGACGGCACGGGGGGCCCCAAAAGCCCCCCGTTCTTTATCCGCCATACGGGGCCTGAATCCGCGATAAAAGGCCCTAAAAATCTTCGCCGAATTGGGCCAATAAATGGGCAGGAAGCATTTGGTAGATAAGGCCAAATCGGCTATTGTCCACAGATGCTAAATGCTTGCCGAACCGCCCTGTTCGCAGACCCTTCCGGCACCCCGTCTCAGGATGGTCTGCCGGCCTTGAGTTTCCGCCAATTTTTTTCGCTTTTTGACCACCGCCGGCGCGCCTCGCGCGCGGGCGCATAGCTATTGGATCGCCCGTGAATACGACCATCGCACCGCCGCCGCCGCCCATCGAACAGTCTTCGGTGACCCTCGAAGACGAGATGAAGCGCTCGTACCTCGATTACGCCATGAGCGTGATCGTATCGCGCGCCCTGCCAGACGTGCGCGACGGCCTCAAGCCGGTGCATCGCCGCATCCTCTTCTCGATGAAGGAAAGCGGCTACGACTGGAACAAGGTGTTCCGCAAGTCGGCCCGCGTGGTCGGCGACGTGATGGGTAAGTACCATCCGCACGGCGATTCGGCGATCTACGACGCCATGGTCCGCATGGCGCAGGATTTCTCCATGCGCCACCCGCTGATCGACGGGCAGGGTAATTTCGGCTCGATGGACGGCGATCCGGCGGCGGCCATGCGCTACACCGAAGCGCGTCTCGCCAAGCTCGCCCATGAAATGCTCGAAGATATCGACCGCGAGACGGTCGATTTTCAAGGGAACTACGACAATACGATCGAAGAACCGCTGGTTCTGCCGGCGGCCTTCCCCAACCTGCTGGCAAACGGTGCCAGCGGCATCGCCGTCGGCATGGCGACCAATATTCCGCCGCACAACCTCGGCGAATTGATCGACGGCTGCGTGGCGCTGCTGGCCGATGAGAGCACCGGCATCGACAAACTGATGGAGATCATCCCCGGCCCGGACTTCCCGACCGGCGGCTTGATCCTGGGCCGCGCCGGCATCCGCGCCGCGTTCCACACCGGACGCGGCTCGATCATCATGCGCGGCCGCCATCATATCGAGGAGATCGGCAAGGAGCGCGAGGCGATCGTTTTCACCGAGGTGCCGTACCAGGTGAACAAGTCGCGCATGCTCGAGCATATTGCCGACCAGGTGCGCGAAAAGAAGATCGAGGGCATCTCCGAGCTGCGCGATGAATCGGACCGCGACGGCGTGCGCGTGGTGATCGAGCTGAAGCGCGACGCCATGAGCGAAGTCGTGCTCAACCAGCTCTACCGCTTCACACCGCTGCAGACGAGCTTCGGCGTCAACATGCTGGCGCTCAACGGCGGCCGGCCGGAAATGATGAACATCAAGGAAATCCTTGTCGCGTTCATCCGCTTCCGCGAGGAAGTGATCACCCGGCGGACGATTTACGAACTGAAGAAAGCGCGCGAGCGCGCCCATACCTTGGCCGGCCTCGCCATCGCCGTCGCCAATCTCGACGCCATGATCAAGCTGATCCGCGAGGCCTCCGATCCGGCCGTCGCACGTCAGCAGTTGATGGAAAAGCCCTGGCCGGCGATGGACGTGGCGCCGCTGATCGCCCTGATCGACGAGCCTGGCCGCACCGTGGTCGACGGCCATTACATGCTGTCGGAAATTCAGGCCCGCGCCATTCTCGATTTGCGCCTGCATCGCCTGACCGGCCTCGAGCGCGACAAGATCGCCGACGAGCTGCGCGAGGTCTGCGCCAAGATCGCCGAATATATCGAAATCCTGAATTCCAAGGAGCGGCTGCGCACGATCCTTCGCGATGAGCTGCTGAAGATCAAGGAAGAGTTCGCCAATCCGCGCCGCAGCGAAATTATCGAGCAGGATTTTGAGGTCGACGTCGAGGACCTGATCCAGCGCGAGGATATGGTCGTCACCGTCAGCCACAACGGCTACATCAAGCGCGTGCCGCTCTCGACCTACCGGGCGCAGCGCCGCGGCGGCAAGGGCCGCGCCGGCATGGCGACGCGCGACGAAGATTTCGTCAGCCGCGTCTTCGTCGCCAATACGCATACGCCGATGCTGTTCTTCTCGTCGCGCGGCATTGCCTACAAGGAAAAGGTCTACCGTCTGCCGCTCGGCAATCCGACGTCGCGCGGCAAGGCCCTGGTGAACCTGCTGCCGCTGCAAAAAGGTGAAACCATCACGACCGTGATGCCGCTGCCCGAGGACGAGGGCCAGTGGGAAAGCTTGTACGCCATGTTCGCCACGGCGAGCGGTGACATCCGCCGCAATGCCCTGTCGGACTTCGCGCGCGTCAATGCCAACGGCAAGATCGCCATGAAACTGGAGGAGGGCGACAAGCTGGTCGCCGTCATGACCTGCACCGACGCCGACGACATTCTGCTCGCCAGCCATCAGGGCAAGTGCATCCGCTTCCCGGTAAGCGACATCCGCGTCTTCGCCAGCCGCAATTCGACCGGCAACCGCGGCATCCGGCTGGAAGAGGGCGATGAGGTCATCTCCATGTCGATCCTGCGCCACATGGATGTCACCACCGAAGAGCGCCTCGCCTATATCCGCCAGGCCAACGCGCTGCGCCGCGCCGGCGATGAAGAGCCGGAAGTGGCCGACGCCGCCGCCGAGGAAGAGGCCGAAGGCGCCGTCGCCGCCGTGCAGCTCTCCGAAGAGCGCTTCGTCGCGCTCGCCGCCGCCGAGCAGTTCATCCTGACGATCTCCGACCAGGGCTATGGCAAGCGCAGCTCCGCCTACGAGTACCGCATCACGCGGCGCGGCGGCAAAGGCATCGACCTGATGAACCTCGGCAAGGGCAAAGCGGAGGCGCAAGTCGCCGCCGGCTTCCCGGTGCTAAGCGAAGACCAGATCATGCTGGTGACCAATGGCGGCAAGCTGATCCGCTGCCCGGTCGCCGATATCCGCATCGCCGGCCGCAACACGCGCGGCGTGACCCTGTTCCGCATCGACGACGGCGAACGCGTGGTTTCCGTCGCGCATCTTGCCGACGTCGCCAGCGATGGCGCCGGCGAGGCGGAAGCGGCGGACGACGATGCGCCGCTGGAAGCCAATGATGGCACCGGGGAGAGCGCGGAATGAGCGAGCCCGGCCGCGTCGGCGTCTATCCCGGCACCTTCGATCCGATCACGCACGGGCATCTCGACATCATCCTGCGCGCCACGCGGATGCTCGATAAACTCATTATCGCGGTGGCGGCGAACGACGGGAAGAATCCGCAGTTCGGCCTTAGCGAGCGCGTCGACATGGTCAAGGGCGAAGTCGAGAATCTGCCCAACGGCCTCGGCAAGAAGGTCGAGGTCCGCTCGTTCGACAATCTGCTGGTGAATTTCACCCAGTCAGCGGGCGCTAGCGTCATCTTGCGCGGCCTGCGCGCCGTGACCGACTTCGAATATGAATTCCAGATGGCCGGCATGAACGCCAAGCTCAAGCCGGAGATCGAGACGATCTTCCTGATGGCCTCCGAGCGCCACCAGTTCATCTCCTCGCGCTTCGTGAAGGAGATCTGCCGCCTCGGCGGCGACATCTCGCAATTCGTCTCGCCGAGCGTCGCCCAGCGGCTCATCGCAAGCTTCAAGAGCAGCTAGCCGGCAAGGGCGAGGAGGCATTCATGAACTCCTGGCCGCGTATCATTCTCGGATACCTCATCGCGCCGCTGCTCGCCCCCGCGACCTACCTCGCAGCCGCCTGGGCAACTGGCGGCTTTCTTTCGTTCGACCTGGCGCTGCAATATGGCGAGTTCGCCTATGCGGCGAGCCTGGTGGCGGTGCCGGCTTTTGTGCTGCTCGCCCATATCGGCTGGGACTCGCTGCATGATTTCATCGTCTTCGGATTTCTGATGGGATTCATTGGCGGCACGCTGCCGGCGGAAAAGCCGCTCACGCTCTCGCTCATGCCGCTGCTCGGTTTTTACGGCATCTGCGGTGCCGTCGCCGCGGCCGGATTCTGGGCGGTCGCTAGGCCGAAACGGGAATAAAGCTACGTTCACCTTTTCGCGAGCCGACGTTTCCTTTTGCTCGGTGGCGCGAATAAGAAGACGATCGCTCAAATTCTCAGGAGGCCATGATGCGCGCTTTGAAATTCTCCCTGTTGGCCGTCGCCGCTTTGTTCCTGCTCTTCACGGCCTCCCCAGGCTCGGCGCAGGACTGGACGGCCTATACGCCGCAAAGCTTCGCCGCCGCGCAAAGCGAGGGCAAGACACTGGTCGTGCATGTCCATGCCGTGTGGTGCCCGACCTGCAAGGCGCAGATGCCGACGCTCGACGAATTGAAAGCCGAGAGCGGTCTCTCCAAGGTCGTCTTCATGCGCGTCGATTTCGATAAGGAAAAAGCGTTCCTCAAAGACCATCGCGTTGCGACGCAATCGACGATCCTGGTGTTTCAAGGCCAGAAAGAAACCGCGCGTAGCGTCGCCGAAACCGACCGAGCCCGCCTGCGCGCGCTCGTCCTCGGTGCCGTCCAGAGTTGACGCAGCCGTTAGTAAGCCGCGCCTGGGGCTGGCATGACGCAGATTCTCCTGTCCTACATGGCCGGCTTGGTCGTGTTGCTCAATCCCTGTGTGCTGCCGGTGCTGCCGATCATTCT
>CANJIM010000110.1 GCA_947474495.1 Rhodospirillaceae bacterium | reverse complement strand
CCTCGTGTCTGAGATCATGAAATCGCAAATCCTTTAATTCCAGCTTTTTGCAGATTCGTTGCCAGAGACTTTTGAGCGCTTCGAAATGGATCGGAAAAACCATTCCGCTGATGTCACGCGGTAGCTGTGAGAGGGTTTCTCGCGCCAGCCGAGATAGCGGTACATCTCTGCTGCTACCATTCTTGGTGTCTGGTAAGTGCACATAGCTCTGGTGCAGATGGACATGCTCCCACTTGAGGGAGTGAAGCTCTCCTCGTCTCATCGCTGTTTCGAGTGCGACAACAACCAGAGGTTTTGCCCAAGGGTTGTCTGATTGTCCAAGAGCTGTGATTAAGGCTTTTTCTTCGTCTGTCTCCAGTCTCCTCGTTCGCGCTTTGGAGCCCTTTGGCTTACGGATTTGTGTGACGGGATTGCTGGAAAATGGATAGCCCCATTCGCGCATAGACACGCTGAATATATGAGACAGCAGGACAAGATCACGAAGGCAGGTGGAGGGGGACACCTGATTGAGCCTTGTGTCTCGATATTCGGCGATGACTGTTGGCGTGATCTGGGAGATCGGATAATCGGCAATAGGGTTTTGCAGCAGAGCTCTCAGCCTGATTGCTTCAGAGGCATGAGACTTTTTGAGCGGCGATATATCTTTGCTATATCTAATGATCAGGCTGCGCAGGGGGGCATCGGGCACTCTCAAGGTGCCTCTTTCGAGTTCGATCTCGGTCTCTCGTGCCCATGCGAGAGCGTCGGCTCTTTGCGTGAAGGTCTTACATTGAGCTTTGAAGCCCGCCCGCCTGACCCTGACGTGATAGCGACCGTTGATTTTCGTGAGACTCGCCATAGATTCCGGCCTCCGCGTGGAGCAGGAGTGGATATGACGCAAGTCTGTTGCGGAGGCTCAGAATAGGGGGTATCAGACAAGTTATTCAAATTACTGAATAATGTCGTCTGGGAATGGTGCTGCCGAGAGGAATTGAACCTCCGACCTACGCCTTACCAAGGCGTTGCTCTACCCCTGAGCTACGGCAGCAAACCGTGCAAAAGACCGCGTTTTTGACGCGGGGGTCGTTAAGGGCGCGCACCATGCCACAGGCTCTCATGGGACGCAAGCGAAGGGCGAGGCCCCGTCAAACGCGGGAAAATCGGCCTCTAGCAAGGAGATAGCGCCTATTTTCCGGCCCTCCACCATGACCGGGCACGCTAGCCGGTTAAGGTTAACAGGCGATGAATTGGCCCTCGATTAAGCCATGCGTTAAATGCATTGCTGCGGCGCAACAAAGATGATTCTCGTCATCCGTCACTTTCCGTAAGGTCACAACATCAAGGCGCCGACCCCTGGGCTGCCGCAAACAATCGCGAGGAAACGCACCATGGATCTCTTTGTCGTGCACCACATCCGCCAGAACGAAGGTCTCCGCAACCGTCTCTCTCCGGACGCCTGGACCAACGTTTGGACCATCGAAGCCGAAGCCATGGCCCATGCAGGCGACTCGGTGGCCAAGCTGGCCAGCAGCATTGCCGCCGGCGTCCGTTACCTCGTCCGCGCCGTCATCGCGTTGGCGACGCCGGCCCAGCAAGACGTGCCGGTGCGCGTAGCCGCCCGTTCGCAGCACATCGAGCTGGCCGCCCGCAACGACGATCGCGCCGCCGCCTAAAGTTCCTTTCCGGACGTTGCTTATCCCGTCGTCCGTGACGCGCCGCACTTGTTGCGGCGCGTTTTTTTTCGCCCTCGCTGTATCGGCGCCGATATGTTTCTTATTGAGATTCGTTCGCAACATCTCCAGATTACAGGGAGTAGAGTTTGCGAGAGGTGACTGCGATGACCGATCAACCGAAGAAGCCGCTGCTGTCCGTCGAAGCCCAGGCCGAGGAAGCCGTGCGCGAGGCGCGCCGTGCCGCGTCGCTGCGCTCCAATCTGCGCCGCCGCAAGGCGCAGGACCAGGCGCGCGAGGACGCACCGCCGTCGCCGCCTAAGCTCGAGGTCAAAGCCCCCTCGCTGTTCGAGGCGGAAGCCGAGGAAGCCGTGCGTGAAGCACGCCGTGAGGCGGCGTTGCGCGCCAATCCCGTGCAGAAACGGCGTTAAGACCCGGTCAGCGGCCGAGTTATCCCCAGATTTAGGGGCTATTCGGAGAGCGACTCTCTAAATCTTGCGTCCATGCTTGAGCCATGCAAAATCCTCGGGTACACCGAGGTTCTGCCGCATTGCCGCCCGCAACGCGGCGCATCTTTCCCGCATGGAGACGCGCCCGATGTCCATTCTGTCCGACCGTTGGATTCGCGAGCAGGCGACGACCAAGGCCATGATCGAGCCGTTCGTCGAGAGCCAGCGCCGCGACGGCGTGATCTCCTACGGCCTATCGTCCTACGGCTACGACGCCCGCGTGGCGGACGAGTTCAAGATTTTCACCAACGTCGATTCGGCGGTGGTCGATCCCAAGAAGTTCAACCCGTCGAGCCTGGTCGACCGCAAGACCGACGTCTGCATCATTCCGCCCAACAGCTTCGCCCTGGCGCGCACCGTGGAATATTTCCGCATCCCGCGCGACGTGCTGGTGATCTGCCTCGGCAAGTCGACCTACGCGCGCTGCGGCATCATCGTCAATGTGACGCCGCTCGAGCCCGAGTGGGAAGGCCATGTGACGCTGGAATTCTCCAACACCACGCCGCTGCCGGCGAAGATCTACGCCAACGAGGGCGCCTGCCAATTCCTGTTTCTCAAGGGCGAGCAGCCTTGCGAGACGTCCTACGCCGACCGCGGCGGCAAGTATATGAAGCAGCAGGGCGTGACTCTGCCTAAGCTGTAAGAGTTTCGGCGCAACGCGCCATTTTCGGGATTTTATAAAGCATGGATCGTATCCGCATCCGCGGCGGCAACCGCTTGAACGGCACCATCGCGATCAGCGGCGCGAAGAACGCGGCGCTGCCCTTGATGGCCGCATCGCTGCTGACCGAGGACACGCTGAACCTCGAGAACGTGCCGCATCTGGCTGACATCTCGACCATGGCGGCGCTGCTCGCCCATCACGGCGTCAAGATCGGCCTCGAAGGCGACGCGCCCAACGGCGGCCATCGCGGCCGCGTCATGTCGTTCAACGCTGGTACTATCGCCGACACCGAAGCGCCCTACGACCTGGTGCGCAAGATGCGCGCCTCCGTATTGGTGCTGGGGCCTTTGGTCGCGCGCATCGGCGAGGCGCGGGTCTCGATGCCGGGCGGCTGCGCCATCGGCAATCGCCCCGTCGACTTGCATCTGAAGGGCCTCGAAGCGCTCGGCGCCGAGATCGAGCTGGCGGAAGGTTATATCGCCGCCAAGGCCCCCAAGGGCGGCCTCAAGGGCGGCCATATCGTGTTTCCCTTCGTCTCGGTCGGCGCCACCGAAAATCTGCTGATGGCCGCCTGCCTGGCCGATGGCGAGACCGTCATGTCGAACGCGGCGCGCGAGCCGGAGATCACCGATCTCGCCCATTGCCTGATGGCGATGGGGGCCGACATCACCGGCATCGGCACCGACACGCTGACCGTGCGCGGCCAAAAGAAGCTGCATGGCGCGACCCACCCGATCATCCCCGACCGCATCGAGACGGCGACCTACGTGATGGCGGTCGGCATCGCCGGCGGCGAGGTCGAACTGACCGGCACGCGCAAGGATCTGCTCGAATCGGCCATCGAAAAACTCACCGAGGCGGGCCTCAAGATCGTCGCCACGCCGCGCGGCCTGAAGGTGTCGCGCGGCGAGCGCCGTCTCAAGGGCGTCGACGTGATGACCGAGCCGTTCCCCGGCTTCCCGACCGATATGCAGGCGCAGATGATGGCGTTGATGTCGACGGCCAACGGCGCCTCGATGATCACCGAGACGATCTTCGAGAATCGCTTCATGCATGTGCCGGAACTCAGCCGCATGGGCGCCAATATCACCGTCCACGGCGCGTCTGCCATGGTGCGGGGCGTCAAGTCGCTGACCGGCGCTCAGGTCATGGCGACCGACCTACGCGCATCCGTCTCCCTCGTTTTGGCCGGCCTTGCCGCGGAGGGTGAAACCGTCCTCCATCGCGTCTATCATCTCGACCGGGGCTATGAACGCCTGGAAGACAAGCTGGCGGCCTGCGGCGCCGACATCGAGCGCCTTAAGGGCTAGACCGTGCGCGCTTCCAGCCGATAGGAGGAGCGCATGTCCGAACCGACCCAACCCAAGCTCAAACTCAAGGCCGTCGATGCCGAGGACCTCGGCGTCCTCTCGGCCTTCTTGCAAGATTCGCTCGTCGCCGTCGGCGACATCAGCTATCAGCCGGCAGACCGCCGCTTTGTCCTGGTTGCCAACCGCTTCCGCTGGGAGGCGATGCCCTGCGAGGAGGAAAGCGAGCTGGGCGACGGCGACTGTTTCGAGCGCATCCATAGCGGCCTGCGCTTCGAGAACGTGACCGCCGTCAAAAGCCGGGGGCTCGATATGCTCGACGCCGGCCAGCTCCTGGCACTGCTGGCGATCGAGGCGGAGCAGGGCGCCTTTACCCTGGTGTTCGCCGGCGACGTGGCCATCCGCGTCGAGATCGCCGCGCCCATGTGCTTTCTCGAGGACATCGGCGTGCCCTGGCCGACCAAATGGCGGCCAAAACACCCGCTGGAAGCGCCCGGCGATCCGCGCTAAAAGGGCGGCCCGGCCATGCTGGCGGTTCTATCCACAGCTTGGCCCTTTGATTTTATTGTAGAATTCCGACATGAGCAGCCCTGAAGCCCTGGTGATGGCCCTGCCGAAAGGGCGCATTCTCTCCGAATTGCGCCCATTGATGACGCATGCCGGCATCGTCCCCGAAGCGGCGTTTGACGATCCGGCCTCGCGCCAGCTCAAGTTCGCCACCAACATTCCAGGCTTCGACCTGATCTGCGTGCGCAGCTTCGATGTCGCGACCATCGTCGCCTTTGGCGGCGCCCATCTCGGTGTCGCCGGCAACGACGTGCTGATGGAATTCGACTATTCGGAAATCTACGCGCCGCTCGATCTCGCCAT
>CANJIM010000109.1 GCA_947474495.1 Rhodospirillaceae bacterium | reverse complement strand
GGCGGAGTCGATGGCGAACTTGAAGCCGTCCATTTCGGCGGCGAGGAACTTGACCGCCGCATCGCGCTTGGAGTTGAGCACCTTCTGGGTGGTGACTGCACAAGAGCGAATGAGATCCGGCGCCGCATCACGCATGGCGAGCAACGGCTTCACGCCGTACTTCTCGCCTTCGAGGATAAACTCATTCGAGCTCGGCGCCACGTCGATGGTCTTGGCGACCAGCGCTTTCAGGCGGTCGGCGTCGGAGCCGGCATTGACCAGGGTCACCGATTTCGGATCGACGCCGGCGCGCGAGATCATCGCGCGGGCGGTCATGTCGGGCAAAGCGCCGGGCGCGGAGACACCGATGCGTGCGCCCTTGAGATCGGCAACGCTCTTGAATTTGCTGTCGTTGGCGACGAACAGCACATGCGGAATCTTCAGCCAGTGGCAGCCGATGATCCGGACGTCGCCGCCGCGCGAATTGGCCGCCATGGCGCCGGCGGGGATCGCCTCGAAGCTGTCGATCTCCCCTGCCAGCAACGCGCGCAGAGCCAGTGCATCACCGCTGAACTACACCATCTCGATTTTGACGCCGTATTTGTCGTCGAAACCCTCCGCCGGCATGAAGATGAAGCCGGCATCCGCCTTGGCGGCCACCGTGCCGTGCTTCCATACAGGCACTTGCTGCGCATTCGCGGGAAGAGTCGCCACGGCCACCAAAGCAGCGCTCGCAAGCAGCGACAGGCGGAGGGTGGAACGGATCATAGGGTCTCTCCTTTGGCGGTCCGCAAGCGAGGACCGATCAGATCATGCGATGAAGGGAGGCATAGAGGATCCAGACTATTTGTCCTCCAGCGGATCGACATCGGACAATGGCGTATTCATCTCGACGTCACTACGCCTCATTTGTGCAATCTTCATGCCAGTAAGTGCGGCTTCGCCCCGCACGGCACGTTGCGCTTGTTCGTCCAAATCCTCGCTCCAGCCGCCGAGATCGTAGCCGAACCAGGGCGCCTGCGGCGTCAGTTTGGGCAGATCGAGCCGCTCCCAGATCTTGCGGGCGTTTTCCATATATTCGCGCTTGGGCAAGGCAACCGGCGGATAATCGCCCTTCAGCGTGGCGTTGATCAGGACCGACGCGCTTTCGCCATTGTCGCGCGGCGCGCGCGGGCCGTGGCCCGGGTCCTTCTTATCGAGAATTTTCACGTCATATTGCGCCTGGGCGCGATAGCACATGGCCCAGAATAGCGCGTCGCTGTTTTCCGGATCGATATCCTCATCGACGGCGATGACATACTTGCCGCCGTAGCGCAGCAGCGACGACGCGCCATAGAGCGCGCGCCAGATTTCCGTTTCCGGCGTATTGCGCTTGAACTGGATGACGTAGAGCGCGACGACGCTGGTGAGCGGCTCATGCATCGAGACGCGCGACACGCCGCGCACGCCCATCACATTGTGCAGATGGTTGAACATCAAAGGCTCGAGCGCGACGCGGCGTATGCAGCTCGATTCGCTCGGCGTCACTTGGCTGATGAAGGACGTGAGGATCGGCTGGCGCCGCCGCGTGATCGCGGTCACTTCCATGAAGGCATTGTATTCCTGCAGGTTAACGTAGCCGTGCGATTCGCCGAACGGCGCTTCGGGCTCCAGCATGTCGGTGCGGATGTAGCCTTCAATGACGATTTCGGCTTCCGCCGGCACGTAAAGATCGACGGTTTTCGCCTTCACGACATTCATCGGCGAACCGGCGAGCGCGCCGGCAATGGCCAGTTCGTCGAGATGTTCCGGGCATTTCTGCACGGCGGTGTAGGAGACGGCGGGCGGACAGCCGACGATCACGGCGGCCGGCAGGCTCTCGCCGCGCGCCTTGCATTTTTCCCAATGGATGTAGATGCCGGGCCGCTGTTCGACCGACGGGTTCATGCCGAGGCGGCGCGGGCCTTTGATCTGACCGCGGTAATTGCCGAGATTCTGCACCCCCGTTTCGGGATCCTTGGTGATGAAATGGCCGGCCGAGAGATAGGGGCCGTTGTCCCAGCCTGGCGTCGAGACCGGAACGGGCAGGCCGTCAAGGCCGTTGCCCGGCTTGTCGAGATCGTCCCCCATGATGACGATGTCATGGCAGGGCGCGGTCTCGACCACGGTGGGCGCGACCGGATTGGCCATGGCGTGAATCCAGGCCTCGCCGATTTTCTCCAGCGGCATGCCGATGCCGGTGCGATAGACCTGCCGGCTGGCGGCGAGACCGGCGACCAGCACCGCCGCGTCGTACTTCGTGCCCTTGGCATCGGTCGGCTGGGTGAAGAGGAAGGCCTTGCGTTGATCTTCCGGAATGCCGCCGCGGAACTGCCAGCGCACCAGCGGGTGCATCTCGGTGTCCTTGTTGATCGGCTCATCGACCACCACCAGCAATCCCTCGCGGGCCAAGTTCATGATGTGATCGTGCAAATCGGGGTAGCCATGCGCCGGCTCGGAGCCGGTCGGCTTAAATCGCTCAAGGATGCTGGAGAGATCTGCCAACTTATTGTTTTTACTTGAAGTATTCATATTAACGGTTCCTGGACAAGCGCGGCACTGAGAGAACGCATCCTGGCCGCTTTAAGGGTGGAGTCAACGCAGGCTTCGCTCAACGAACAGGCAGATGCATCTACTGCCCATAGTTTAGGCATGAGTAAAAATCATCAATGAACTTAAGATAGTCATGCTCAGCAAAGGAGCATGGATAGGTTCGTTGGCGAATATAGTTTAGGGACTGAATGATCCGCCTGTCCACATCCCTCAAGACGCGGATGCGGCGGGTTCAGCGCTGCGGATCGCTGAGCGGCAGATCCCCGCCGCCGGTGCCGAGGGGGCGCTGCATCAGCACCGAATCGACCCAGCGACCGAACTTGAAGCCGACCGCCGGCAATAGGCCAACCTGCTGAAATCCCAGAGCTTTATGCAATCCAATTGAAGCGGCATTGGCGCTATCGCCGATCACAGCGACCATTTGGCGATAACCGAGCGCCGCACAGCGGGCGATCACGGCGGCCAGCACAGCGCGCCCCACGCCATGGCCGCGCGAATCCTCGGCCACATAGATCGAATTCTCCACCGTGAAGCGGTAGGCCGGACGGGCTCGGTAGGGCGCGGCATAGCCGTAACCGAGCAGACGCCCCTCCAACTCGGCCACCAAGTAAGGCAGGCCGCGGCTAGCCACGTCGGCGTGGCGACGGGTCATCTCAGCGATACTTGGCGGCTCGACCTCGAAGGTCGCCAGACTGGCGCGCACATGGTGGGCGTAAATCGCCTGGATCTGCGCCATGTCCGCCGGCGCGGCGGGGCGCACGGTCAAGCTGTTCGCGACAGCGCCGGGAGGCAGGCTGGAAACGGCGGAATTGCTCATATTTTCAGACGTTTTGACGTCGAAGTGGGACATAGACGGCTGCCGCCAGACTAGCAGCTTCGGTCCTGGGGTGTTAGAGCTTGCCGCGCCAGTTTTCCGGCTCCGCCTGACAGTCCGTGGTGCTTACTGATGCCGTCCGACGACTCCCCGAGTATCGAAAACCTGCTCGCCAACAACGTCGCCTGGGCGCGGCGGGTGGAGGCAGAAAGGCCGGGCTTTTTCCGCAAGCTATCGGCGCAACAGGCGCCCCATTACCTCTGGATCGGCTGCTCGGACAGCCGTGTGCCCGCCAACGAGGTCGTCGGCCTCGAGCCCGGCGAATTGTTCGTCCATCGCAATGTCGCCAACCTGGTGCAACTCGCCGACCTCAACTGCCTCTCCGTCACCCAATTCGCCATCGAAGTGCTGAAGGTCAGCCATATCCTGGTGTGCGGCCATTACGGCTGCGGCGGCGTGCGCGCCGCGCTGCATGGCGACCGCATCGGCCTTTCCGAACATTGGATTCGGCCGCTGCGCAGCCTATGCGAGGAATATCGCGCCGAGCTCGACGCGCTGCCCGACGATGACGCGCGCGTGACGCGGCTTTGCGAATTGAACGTGCTGCGCCAGTCGCGCAACCTGCTGCACACCCAAGTGGTGCAGGACACCTGGGACCGCAACCAACCGCTCGCCATCCATCCGGTGATCTACGGCCTTAATGACGGCCTGCTGCATCAGCTCAGCGAGCCGATCACGTCAAACGAGCAAGGGGTGGCGCTGCTGCACGTCTAGCAGTGGGCGACATAAGCCTTATAAAATAAGGCCTATCGATAAGTCAGGATGTCGAAGACGTCGCCCAGACGCTTGCTCTCGACCGGCTTTTCCTGCGGCTCGAACCAGCGCAGATAGATCGCGATTAGCACGCTGTAGAAGGCCGCCGCGACAAGCTTGCCGATCAAACCACCGAGACCCGCCGAGAACGGCACGCCGAGCAAGAGATTGAGCGCGGCGAAGAAGCCGATCTGATCGAAGATCAGCACGGCCGAGGCCGAAATCCACAGCCGGATCACCGACGAACGCGGCAGGAAATCACCGAGCCATTCGTAGACCAGAATGATCATCAGGCAGTCGATGAACAGCAGCAGGCTGCCCCACACCATCAAGCCGCCGACGTCGTTGAGCAGAGCGAGATCGAGTTGCTGCCCTTCCACTGGGGTCAGCACTTCATGCTGGCGCAGGATCAGCAGCATCGCCACGCCGAGGAAATTGCCGAACAGGAGGCCGTAGATCGGCTGGCGCACCGTTGGGGCATCCTCGCGGATGTAAAGCAGCAGCAAAAGCAATAGCTTGCCGGAAAACAACACCACCGAGCCGGGCGACAGGCTCATCTCCGGATAGAATTGGATCTAGAGGCTGGTCGCCAGATAGGTCTCGAGGAAATGCATGCTGCCGAGCGCGCAGAAGAAAGTGCCAAGCCCGAGACGATGCCGAAAGCGGAACAACACCAGCATCGCCAGGTAATAAACGCAGAATTCCACGATCAGCAGACAGATCTCATGCCACGCCATATAGGCCCCCCCACGGCGAGATCGCCGCGTCATGTTTCATTCTAGGCACTTTTCAGCCCTTTCCATGCATCCCAAGCCGAAGACGCTGGGCAAGAGCGCCGCCCTGCGTCGCCGCATCGAGGATCTTGCGCGCATGGTCAACCTGCAGACTGCCGGCCGGCAAGGGCTTCGCCGTCGTCGCCAACGAGGTGAAAACCCTGGCGACCTGATCGGCCCCCATTAGGTGGTCCAGGTTAAATGTTAGTGCATTATTTCCTCCCTCGCCATTGCTGGCTGGAGGTGGAGCGAAGCGGAACCGGAAGGCGGCAATGGCGGTGTCGCGGTTTCCGGGGCCGGCGGTCGGTAGCCGAGGCTG
>CANJIM010000108.1 GCA_947474495.1 Rhodospirillaceae bacterium | reverse complement strand
TGTCAAACCCACAGCCCTGCGATAGGCAGCGATGGCCTCACTCGACTGACCCAAACGCTGCGATAGATGGCCTCGCAAAGCCCAATAGGGCTGATAGTTCATCGTCGCTTCAGTTGGAATGCCATCAAGCAAAGTCAAACCTGTTGCCGCATCTTGTGCTTGCGCTACGGCCGCCGCTCGGCCAACCAAAGCACCAGTCGTCGGCGACAACCGCACCAAGCCTTCGTAGAGCATCGCTATGCCATGCCAAGGCGTCGCGCCGATCAAGGCACGCTGCGCATGGGCCGATTGAATGGCCGCCTCGAGTTGGAAACGGCCCATGCGGTCGAGACGCGCGGCCTCGGCTAAGGCGCGTTCGGCCTCGTCGATCATAGGCCGCGACCATAGCGCTATGTCTTGTTCGGCGAGCGGCACGAAAGCGCCTTCTGGCGTGCGCCGAGCCGCTTTGCGCGATTCGCAATAGAGCATGAGCGCCAGCAGACCGCGCGCCTCAGGTTGCTCTGGCAGTAGCCCGACAACGAGACGGGCCAGCCAGATTGCCTCTTCGGTCAAGCCGCGCTGGCGCGCGTCGGCGCCGGCGATATCCTCCCAGCCACTGCCGTAGGCTGCGTAAATCGCGTCGAGCACGGATTCCAGGCGCTCGGACAAATCTTCCGGCTCCGGCACGGCGAAGCGCAGGCCGGCGTCGCGGATTTTCGTCTTGGCCCGCACCAAGCGCTGGCCCATGGCCGCAGGCGAGACCAGAAAGGCTGAGGCGATGCGCGCGGCGTCTAGCCCGAGCACGGTTTGCAGCATCAAGGGGGCTCGCGCCGCCGCATCGATCGCCGGATGGGCACAGACGAACAGCAACTTCAGCCGCTCGTCGGGAAAGACTTCCCCATCGCGGCCAGCGATTTCGTCTTGCAGCCAGGCGAGCGCCGGGGCGGCTTCGGCGCGCACCTTGCCGTGGCGCGTCGCGTGATCGAGGTTGCGCCGCGCCGCCGTCAGCAGCCAGGCCTCGGGATTGTCCGGCACGCCGGCGGCAGGCCAGTTCTTCAGCGCCGCCTGGAAGGCGTCGGCCAAAGCGTCTTCCGCTTTGGCGACGTCGCGGGCGCGAGCCGAGAGGTAAGCAAGCAAGCGACCATAGGAAACGCGCGCCGCCTGGTCAGCCGCCCGGGTAGCCGCAGCAGTTGAAAGGCGGCGCGCGTCTTCGATCATGGCCGAAGGGCGGGGCTCAGACGCCGGGTGGCGGCGATAGCACAGGGCGCAATTCGATGGCGCCGTTGGGAGCCGCCGGGCAACGCGCGGCCCAATCGAGCGCCGCATCGAGATCGGGCACCTCCAGGATAAAATAGCCGCCGAGCTGTTCCTTGCTGTCGGCGTAAGGGCCGTCCTGGACATGGCGCTTGCCGTTTTGAAGGCGGAGCGTGGTGCCGGTCTGATAGGGCTGCAAACCGTTGCCGCTGAGCATGACGCCGGCCTCGGACAAAGCCTTGATATAAGAGGACCAAGAGCCCCAATAGGCGTCGGCGGCTTGGGGATCGGTGCGCTGGGCGAGGTCGCCGGCGCTTTCGTAAATGAACATGGCGTATTGCATGGGTCTTATCCCTTCATCGGATACGCATGAGACCGTCTCATGCTCGACCTTACGAGCCGCGAGGACGCCCGGTTTCGACAAGCGCGGAAAATAATTTTAAGCCCGTTTTTTCGCCGGCGCCGCGAGCTGTTTCACCTGGGCCTTCAGGTACGGCTTGAGATACTGGCCGGTGTAGCTTTCGGCCACCTTCGCCACGTCTTCCGGCGTGCCTTGGGCGACGACGCGGCCGCCTTTGCCGCCGCCTTCGGGGCCGAGGTCGATGATCCAGTCGGCCGTCTTGATCACTTCCAGATTGTGCTCAATGACGACGATGGTATTGCCGGCGTCGACCAGGGCGTGCAGCACTTCGAGCAGCTTTTTCACGTCGTCGAAATGCAGGCCGGTGGTCGGCTCGTCGAGGATGTAGAGCGTGCGGCCGGTCGAGCGGCGCGCCAATTCCTTCGACAATTTCACGCGCTGCGCTTCGCCGCCCGACAGGGTGGTGGCGGCCTGGCCGACATGGACATAGCCGAGGCCGACGCGCTGCAGCGTCTCCATCTTGTCTCGGATCACCGGCACCGCCTTGAAGAAGTCGGCGGCTTCATCGACCGTCATGTCGAGCACGTCGGCGATGGTCTTGCCGCGGAATAGGATCTCCAGCGTCTCGCGGTTGTAGCGCTTGCCGTGGCACTCATCGCATTCGACATAGACGTCGGGCAGGAAGTGCATCTCGATCTTGATGACGCCGTCGCCCTGGCAGGCCTCGCAGCGGCCGCCCTTGACGTTGAACGAGAAGCGGCCCGGCTTGTAGCCGCGCGCCTTGGATTCCGGCAGGCCGGCGAACCAATCGCGGATCGGCCCGAAGGCGCCGGTGTAGGTGGCCGGGTTCGAGCGCGGCGTGCGGCCGATGGGGGACTGGTCGATGTCGATGATCTTGTCGATGAACTCCAGGCCTTCGAGCGCGTCATGGGCGCCGGGATGGACGCGCGAGCCGTTGATGCGCTTGGCGCAGGCCTTGTAGAGCGTCTCGATGACGAGGGTCGACTTGCCGCCGCCCGATACGCCGGTGACGGCGGTCATGGTGCCGAGCGGAATATCGACGCTGACGTTCTTGAGGTTGTTGGCGCGCGCGCCCTTGAGGCGAATCTTCTCGTTGCGGCGGCCGGGCCGGCGCGTTTTGGGCAGGTCGATCTGCTTCACGCCGGTCAGGTACTGCGCCGTCAGGCTCTCGGCCACCGTCATGACTTCCTCGGGCGTGCCGGCGGCGACGACATTGCCGCCATGGATACCGGCGCGCGGGCCCATGTCGATCAGATAGTCGGCCTGGCGGATGGCGTCCTCGTCATGCTCGACGACGAGCACGGTGTTGCCGAGATCGCGCAGGCGCTTGAGCGTCACCAGCAGGCGCGCATTGTCGCGCTGATGCAGGCCGATGGAGGGCTCGTCGAGCACATAGAGCACGCCGGTCAGGCCGGAGCCGATCTGCGAGGCGAGGCGGATGCGCTGGCTTTCGCCGCCCGACAGCGTGCCGGAGGCGCGCGACAGGGTCAGATATTCCAGGCCGACGTTGACCAGGAAGCCGAGGCGGTCGTTGATCTCTTTCAGAATGCGATAGGCGATCTCGCGGCGCTGCGGCGTCAGCTTGGAATCGAGCGTGGCGAACCAGCGCGCCGCCTCGTCGATGGCGAATTCGGTGACTTGGCCGACATGCTTGCCGTCGATCTTCACGGCGAGCGATTCGGGCTTCAGCCGGTAGCCCTTGCAATCCTCGCAGGGCTTGCTCGAGAGATAGCGCGACAGCTCTTCCTGGATCCAGGCCGAATCGGTCTCCTCGTAGCGGCGGTCAAGATTGGGGATGACGCCCTCGAACGGCTTGTCGACGGTGTAGGACTTCGAGCCGTCGTCGTATTTCATCTTGATCGAGTCGGTCCCGGAGCCGTCGAGGATCGCTTCCTGCACCTTCTTCGGCAGGTCGCGGAAGGCGACATGGGTCGAGACCTTGTAATGCTTGGCGATGCTGTCCAGCGTCTGCGCGTAGTAATTCGTGCTGGCGTTGGCCCAGGGCGCGATGGCGCCTTCGCGCAATGACAGGCGGTCATCCGGTACGATCAGCTCGGGATCGAAATAGTCGTTGGTGCCGAGGCCGTCGCAGGTCGGGCAGGCGCCCTGCGGGCTGTTGAAAGAGAACAAGCGCGGCTCGATCTCCTCCAGGGTGAAGCCCGAGACCGGGCAGGCGAATTTCGAGGAGAAGGTGGTGCGCTCGCCCGAATCGGCGTTCTCGGCGATGACCAGGCCGTCCGCGAGGTTGAGCGCCGTCTCCAAACTGTCGGCCAGCCGGTTGCCGAGGTCGGCCTTCACGACGATCCGGTCGACCACCACTTCTATGTCGTGCTTCTTCTGCTTATCGAGAGTCGGCACCTCTTCGATCTCATAGACCTTGCCGTCGACCTTGACGCGCTGGAAGCCCTTCTTGCGCAGGTCGAGGAATTCCTTGCGGTACTCGCCCTTGCGGCCGCGCGCGATCGGCGCGAGCAGCAGCAGGCGCGTGCCGTCCTTCATCGCCTTGATGCGGTCGACCATCTGGCTGACGGTCTGGCTCTCGATCGGCAGGCCGGTGGCGGGCGAGTAGGGCACGCCGACGCGGGCGTACAAGAGACGCAGATAATCGTAGATCTCGGTGACGGTGCCGACCGTCGAGCGCGGATTGCGCGAGGTCGTCTTCTGCTCGATGGAGATCGCCGGCGACAGGCCTTCGATGGTGTCGTACTCGGGCTTCTTCATCAGTTCGAGGAATTGGCGCGCGTAGGCCGACAGGCTTTCGACATAGCGGCGCTGGCCTTCGGCATAGATCGTGTCGAAGGCGAGGGAGCTTTTGCCCGAACCGGAGAGGCCGGTGATGACCACCAGCTTGTCGCGCGGAATGTCGACGTCGACGCCCTTAAGGTTGTGCTCGCGGGCGCCGCGCACGCTGATCAGGTGGCTGGCGGCGGCGAGGGCCTTGGCATCGACCTTCGGCGGCACGACGCCTTTGTTGGCTTTGGGGGCCGCAGTTTTAGCGGGCTTTTGTACGGACATTGGACCTGAACGGAACAGCGATTGAATGACGAAACCACGAGCAAAAAACGGGCCGCAAGTTATCCCCAAGATATGGGGCCAAAGCGGGCCGCCGAGCCGGTTATTTTAGCGCAATCCGGTGGCGAAAAGGCGACTTTTGCGCAATAGTCTGCCCCTGTGTAATCGGATGGACCAGGACGCCGGATGTCCGCCGTCTCTGGCCCGATTGAAGGAGCGAAGTCCCATGGCTGGCAGCGTCAACAAAGTCATCCTCATCGGCAACCTGGGCCGCGACCCCGAAGTGCGGTCGACCCAGGACAGCATGAAAATCGTCCAGCTCTCCATCGCCACATCCGAGTCCTGGAAGGACAAGATGAGCGGCGAGCGCAAGGACAAGACCGAATGGCACCGCGTCGTGATCTTCAACGAGCGCCTGGCCGAAGTCGCCGAGAAGTTCTTGAAGAAGGGCTCGAAGGTCTATGTGGAGGGCCAGTTGCAGACTCGCAAGTGGACCGACAAGGACGGGCTTGAGAAATACACCACCGAAGTGGTGCTTTCGCGCTTCCGCGGGGAACTGACCATGCTCGATGGCCGCTCTGAAGGCGGCGGCATGGGTGGCGGTGGCGGTTACGGCGGCGAAAGCGCAGGCGGCGGCTACAGCAGCAGCGGCGGTGGCGGCGCCTCTGGTGGTCGCGCCAAAGCGCCGGCCGGCGGCCCTGACGACATGGACGACGAAATCCCGTTCTAAGCCACGGTGGCTTTCGCCCAATTTTCAGACGGCACGGGGGGCCCCAAAAGCCCCCCGTTCTGTATCCGCCATACGGGGCGTGAATCCGCGATAAAAGGCCCTAAAAATCTTCGCCGAATTGGGCCAATAAATAGGCAGGAAGCATTTGGTAGATAAGGCCAAATC
>CANJIM010000107.1 GCA_947474495.1 Rhodospirillaceae bacterium | reverse complement strand
CGGCATTCGCGACGGCTTGCGCGCGGCCGGCCTGCCCGATGTCGAGATCACCAGCTGGGTGCGCACCGGCGACACGCCGCAGGCCGAGCGCGCCAAGGCGGGCAAGAAGCCGCCGCATATCGTCGTCACAACACCGGAATCGCTCTATATCCTGCTGGGGTCCGATTCGGGCCGCAAGATGCTCGGCACCACGCGGACTGTCATCGTCGACGAAATCCATGCGGTGGCCGACGACAAGCGCGGCGCCCATCTGGCACTGTCGCTCGAGCGCCTGACCGCGCTGTGCGGCGGCAAGCTGCAGCGCGTCGGCCTGTCGGCGACGCAAAAGCCCATCGAGGAGGTGGCGCATCTGCTCACCGGGCGTGGCGATGAAGCGGGCCCGATCCCCAATTGCGTCATCGTCGACACCGGCCATGCGCGCGAGCGTCACCTGGAGATCGAAGTCACCGACTCGCCGCTCGAAGCCGTCATGGCGAAAGAGGTCTGGTCCGAAGTCTATGACCGCATGGCAGCGCTGATCGCCGAGCACCGCACGACGCTGATCTTCGTCAACACCCGGCGCATGGTCGAGCGCGTCACGGCCCAACTCGGCGAGCGGGTCGGCGATGAACATGTCGCCGCGCACCACGGCAGCCTGTCGAAGGAACAGCGGCTTGAGGCCGAACAGCGCCTGAAGACCGGTCAGCTCAAGGCGTTGGTCGCGACCGCCTCGCTCGAGCTCGGCATCGATATCGGCGATGTCGATCTCGTCTGCCAGCTCGGCTCGCCGCGCTCGATTGCCAGCTTCCTGCAGCGTATCGGCCGCTCGGGCCATTCGGTCGGCGGCACGCCGGACGGCCGCTTGTTCCCCTTATCGCGCGACGATCTCGTCGAATGCGCGGCATTGCTCGATAGCGTGCGGCGCGGCGAATTGGACCAGCTCACCATCCCGAGCCAGCCGCTCGATGTGCTGGCGCAACAGATCGTTGCCGAAGTGGCTGCGCAAGACTGGTCCGAGGCCGATCTCTACGCCTTGATGCGCCGCGCCTGGCCCTATCGCGACTTGCCGCGCGCCGACTTCGATTCGATCGTCAAGATGCTGGCAGACGGCTTCACCTTCCGCCGTGGCCGGCGCGGCGCCTTGATCCATCATGATGCGGTGAACGGCGAGATTCGCGGCCGCAAAGGCGCGCGCCTCACCGGGCTCACCTCCGGCGGCACCATTCCTGACAATGCCGATTACCGCGTGCAGATGGAGCCGGAGAACATTTTCATCGGCACGGTCAACGAGGATTTCGCCGTCGAGAGCTTGGCCGGCGACGTTTTCCAGCTCGGCAACCGCTCATATCGCATCTTGCGCGTCGAGCGCGGCACCGTGCGCGTCGAGGACGCGCAAGGCCAACCGCCGACCATCCCCTTCTGGCTCGGCGAAGCGCCGGGCCGCAGCGACGAGCTGTCGGTCTCCGTGTCGCGGCTGCGCGGTGAAATCGCTGGCAAACTCACGGAAGACAAGACTGGCGCATCCGTGCGGCGTTGGCTCGAAGGCGAGGTCGGCCTCGGCGCCGTCGCCGCCGAGGAATTGACGGCCTATCTCGCCGCCGCGCATGCCGCGCTCGGCACCTTGCCGACGCAAGAAACCCTGGTGTTCGAGCGCTTCTTCGACGAGGCGGGCGGCATGCAGCTGGTCATCCATTCGCCCTACGGCAGCCGGCTCAATCGCGCCTGGGGGCTGGCGCTGCGCAAGCGCTTCTGCGGCAAGTTCAACTTCGAGCTGCAGGCGGCGGCGACCGAGGACAACATTATTCTGTCGCTCACCTCGGTGCATATCTTCGAGCTGGCCGACGTGAAGGCCTATCTCCATTCGTCGAGCGTGCGCAAGGTGCTGATCCAGGCGCTGCTCGACGCGCCGATGTTCCTGACGCGCTGGCGCTGGGTCGCCGGCATCGCCCTGGCGCTGCCGCGCTTCAGGGGCGGGCGCAAAGTGCCGCCGCAGCTGGCGCGCATGGATGCCGAAGATCTCGTCGCCAACGTGTTCCCCGATCAGCTCGCCTGCGCCGAAAACATCGTCGGCGAGCGCGAGGTGCCGGATCATCCGTTGGTCAATCAGACGATCGACGATTGCCTGCAGGAAGCGATGGACCTCGCCGGCCTCGAAGAGCTGCTGCGCAAATTGGAATCCGGCGCCATTCGCGTCGTCGCTTGCGATCTCGTCGAGCCGTCGCCGCTCGCCATGGAGGTGCTGTCGGCGCGGCCCTATGCGTTCCTGGACGACGCGCCCTTGGAAGAGCGCCGCACCCAGGCGGTCATGGGCCGGCGCTGGATTTCCGCCGAAGACGCTTCCGAACTCGGCAAGCTTGATCCGGAAGCCATCGCCCGCGTGCGCGAGGAAGCCTGGCCCGACGCGGCGAGCGCCGACGAATTGCATGACGCCCTGGTGTGGCTTGGCTATTTGACCGACGCCGAAGCCAAAGCGACTCAGGGCTGGCCCGATCTGCTCGACCAGTTGGCTGCGGCCAATCGCGTCGCCCAGTTGACGACGCCGGCCGGGCCCCTATGGATCACCGCCGAGCGCCTGCCGCAATTCCGCGCGCTGTGGCCGGACGCATCCTTGCAGCCAGCCATCGCCGCGCCTGGTTCTTACGCCTTGCAGAACTGGACGCCGGAGAGCGCCGCCGTGGAAATTCTGCGCGGCCGTCTCGAAGGGCAGGGTCCGGTGACGCAGGCGATGCTCGCGGGGTCGTCGGGCCTCGCGCCAGATGTCGTCGCCATGAGCTTGATGGCGCTCGAAGGCGAGGGCTTCGCGCTGCGCGGCCGCTTCACCGCTGAGGCGGCGGAGGACGAATGGTGCGAGCGCCGTTTGCTGGCGCGCATCCACCATTACACCATCAAGCGCCTGCGCGCCGAGATCGAGCCGGTCGCGGCGCGCGACTTCCTGCGCTTCCTCTTCGCCTGGCAGCGCGTGCAGCCCGGCGCGCGCATGGAAGGGCCGGACGCGCTCGACGCCATCGTCGGCCAGCTCGAAGGCTTCGAGGCGGCGGCGGGCGGCTGGGAGCGCGAGATCCTGCCGGCGCGCATCGCCGAATATGAGCCGGCCTGGCTCGACGAGCGCTGCCTGTCGGGCCGCGTCTCCTGGGCGCGCCTCCGCCCGCGCGTCGCTCGTGCCGAGGCGCGCAATTCCGGCCCGGTACGCGCGACGCCGATCACCCTGATGGCGCGCCGCCATGCCGGATATTGGACGGCTTTGTCGGCGACGGACGCGCCAGCAGAACCGAGCGGACGCAGTCGCGCGGTTTACGAGACCTTGCGCGATCACGGTGCATTGTTTTTCGATGAATTGGTGCAGCAGACCAAGATGCTGCGCGCCCAAGTGGAAGAAGCGCTCGGCGAATTGGTCACGCACGGCCTGGTCACGTCCGACAGTTTCGGTGGCCTGCGCGCTTTGATCGCGCCGGCGGCCAAGGCACCGTCTTATGGATTGCGCCGCCGTCGTCGGCCCGTGGTGTTCGGCATGGACGATGCTGGTCGCTGGTCCTTGGCGCGCCGCGCGCCGGCGGTGGATCGCGCCTTCACCGAAGACGCGGTCGAGCATGTGGCGCTGACGCTGCTGCGCCGCTATGGCGTGGTGTTCTGGCGCATGCTGGAGCGCGAGGCCGATTGGCTGCCGCCCTGGCGCGAACTGCTGAAGGTGTTCCGCCGCCTCGAAGCGCGTGGCGACATTCGCGGCGGCCGTTTCGTCGCCGGTTTCTCCGGCGAGCAATATGCGCTGCCCGAAGCGGTCGGCAAATTGCGCGAGGTGCGCCGCGCCGAGCCCAAGGGCGAGTTCGTCTCGCTATCGGGCGTCGATCCGCTCAATCTGGTCGGCATCCTCACGCCAGGCGCCAAGCTCGCGGCGACGATCGGCAATCGCGTGCTTTATCGCGACGGCGTGCCGGTGGCGACACTGGCCGGCGGTGAGGTCAAGCCGCTCGAGGAGATGGACGCCGGAACGCTGTGGCAGGCCCAGAAAATCCTGCTGCGTCAAGGGCCCATGGCGGAACAGCCGGCCGAGTAGGTGAGCCGCTTACCGACGAGGTAAGTCGGTTACTTCCGACGGGCAATATTTACGCTCCGGGCGTGAATGAGGGATTCTGATCCCGGCGCGATGATGCTACGACTCCGCTCCGTTTTCCTTCCAGCATGGCTTGCATGTCCTCTCCCATCATTTCCGTCTCCGGTCTGTCGAAGACCTACGCGTCGGGTTTCCAGGCGCTCAAGAGCATCGACCTCGAGGTCGCGCAGGGCGAGATCTTCGCGCTGCTCGGGCCGAACGGCGCCGGCAAGACGACGTTGATCGGCATCATCTGCGGCATTCTCAATGCCTCGTCCGGTAAGGTGACGGCGGACGGTCATGACATCGTCAAAGACTATCGCGGCGCGCGCGCCAAGATCGGCCTGGTGCCGCAGGAGTTGAGCACCGACGCCTTCGAGACGGTATGGGCGACGGTCAATTTCAGCCGCGGCCTGTTCGGCAAGGCTCCCAATCCGGCCTATATCGAGAAGATCCTGCGCGAGCTGTCCCTGTGGGACAAGAAGGACAGCAAGATCATGACGCTGTCGGGTGGCATGAAGCGCCGCGTGATGATCGCCAAGGCGCTGTCGCACGAGCCGACCATCCTGTTTCTCGACGAGCCGACGGCCGGCGTCGATGTCGAGCTGCGCCAGGACATGTGGCGCATGGTCCGCCACCTGCGCGAATCCGGCGTCACCATCCTGCTGACGACCCATTACATCGAGGAAGCCGAGGAGATGGCCGATCGCATCGGCGTCATCAGCAAGGGCGAGATCATCCTGGTCGAAGAGAAGACCGAGCTGATGCGCAAGCTCGGCAAGAAGCAGTTGAGCTTGCAGCTGCAGGTGCCGCTCGACGCCGTGCCGCCGGAGCTGGCGGATTATCAACTGGCGCTCGGCGGCGGCGGCAATGAACTGGTCTATACCTACGACACCCAAGGCGAGCGCACCGGCATCACGGCGCTGCTCGCCGCGCTGGCCGCCGCCGGGATTCGCTTCAAGGATTTGCAGACGACGCAAAGCTCGCTCGAACAGATTTTCGTCGAGCTTGTCAAAGAGAGCCGCACATGAACCTCTATGCCGTCCGCGCGATCTACAAATTCGAGATGGCGCGTGCCTGGCGCACCATGATGCAGAGCATCATCGCGCCGGTGATCTCGACCTCGCTCTATTTCGTCGTGTTCGGCGCGGCGATCGGCTCGGGGATTCAGGCGATCGGCGGCGTGAGCTACGGCTCCTTCATCGTGCCGGGCCTGATCATGCTGTCGCTCTTGACGCAGAGCATCGCCAACGCCTCCTTCGGCATCTATTTCCCGCGCTTCACCGGCACGATCTACGAGCTGCTGTCGGCGCCGGTCTCGCCGATCGAGATCGTCATCGGCTATGTCGGTGCCGCCGCGAGCAAGTCGATCATCCTCGGCGCCATCATTCTCGCCACTTCGACGCTGTTTGTGCCGTTGCAGATCGAGCATCCCGTCTGGATGGTGTTCTTCCTGCTGCTGACGGCCGTCACCTTCAGCCTGTTCGGCTTCATCATCGGCATCTGGGCCGACGGCTTCGAGAAGCTGCAAATCGTGCCG
>CANJIM010000106.1 GCA_947474495.1 Rhodospirillaceae bacterium | reverse complement strand
TGTCCTTCGGCATCGGCCTCACCGTCTTCGTCACGTTGATGCAGATCGAGGGCAATCTGAATGCGCAGATCAACGAGCGCCTGCCAAAAGAGGCACCGTCCTATTTCTTCGTCGACATCCAGCCGCCACAGGTCCCGGAGTTCGAACGCATCCTCAGCGAGACGCCGGGCGTCACCGGTCATCAGCGCATGCCATCGCTGCGCGCGCGCATCGTCGCCATCAAGGGCGTCGAGGTCGACGAGAACAACGTCGCGCCGGAAGCGCGCTGGGCCGTGCGCTCGGATCGCGGCCTGACCTACAGCGCGACGCCGCCCGACGGCTCGAAGATCGTCGCCGGCCGCTGGTGGGCGCCCGATTACCAGGGCCCGCCGATCATCTCGTTCGACGCGCGCGTCGCGCAAGGCATGGGCATCGGCGTCGGCGACAGCTTGACCTTCGACATTCTGGGCCGGCGCATCACCGCCACCATCGCCAACCTGCGCGAGATCAACTACCAGACGCTCGGCCTCAATTTCGCGATCATCTTCGCGCCCGGCGTGCTGGAAGCCGCACCGCAGACGCACCTCTCGACCGTCAGCACCGTGCCCGGCGCCGAGAACGCCTTGCGCGAAGCGGTGCTCTCGCGCTTCCCCAACGTCACTGCGATCAACGTCAAGGACGCGCTGGAGACGGCATCGGACGCCTTCAACAAGATCGCCGACGCCGCCCGCGCCCTGGCCAGCCTCGCCCTGATCGCCGGCGTGTTGGTGCTCGCCGGCGCCATCGCCGCCGGTCGGCGGGCGCGCATCTATGACGCCGTGGTGCTCAAGGTGCTCGGCGCCACGCGCAAGAATCTGCTCGGCGCCTACATCATCGAATATGCCGCCATCGGCTTGTCGGCGAGCGTCATCGCCGGCGCGCTCGGCACCTTCGCCGGCTGGCGCATCGTCACCAAGATCATGCGCGCCGACTGGGTCTTCCTGCCGGGAACGCTGGCCGGCACGGCGGTCGTCTGCACGCTCGCCGTGATGGCCTTCGGCTTCGTCGGCACCTGGCGGGCCTTGGGGCAGAAAGCCTCGCCGATCCTCCGCGCCCGCTAAGTCTTGATCTAGCGGTTACCGCGGCAGTGCGCCGCAACATCTGGCCGTTCACGGGATTGTCAGGGGCCTGTCGCCGATTTAATCGGTGAATCAAGCCCTTATCTGGACTGCGCCGGCGCTGGTCCGGTCCGGTTTCCGTTGAAAAACCGTCCTAGCATGCGCATATTACCCGCAGAGCGAACGCCTCTTTGCGTTCACCCTATCGTTCAACGAGGACCGAGATGACCACTCCCACTCCCGACAATCGCTACATGAGCCGTAGCCAGGCCCAGGCCGCCGACATCGACGTCGGCCTGCGCTCCTACATGCTGCAAGTCTACAATTACATGGCATCCGGCGTCGCGCTGACCGGCATCGTCGCCTACATCACCGCTGCCACGCCGGCCCTGTTCAACGCCATCTTCGGCACGCCCCTGATGTGGGTGGTGATGCTGGCGCCGATCGGCTTCGCCTTGTTCTTCGGCATGCGCATCCAGCATATCAAGGCCTCGACCGCCCAGGCGCTGTTCTGGGTCTTCGCCGCGCTGATGGGCTTGTCGCTCGCCACCGTCTTCGCCATCTACACCGGCGAAAGCATCGCGCGCGTGTTCTTCATCACCGCCGGCACCTTCGGCGCCATGAGCCTGTACGGCTACACGACGAAGCGCGACCTGTCCGGCATGGGCTCGTTCCTGATGATGGGCCTGATCGGCGTGATGATCGCGTCGGTCGTGAACATCTTCATCGGTTCGACCGCGCTGCAATTCGCCGTCAGCGTGATCGGCGTGCTGGTGTTCGTTGGCCTCACCGCCTACGACACCCAGCAGATCAAAGAGATGTACGCCGAAGGCGACGACGGCGAGATCTACAAGAAGAAGGCGATCATGGGCGCGTTGCGCCTGTACCTCGACTTCATCAACCTGTTCATGCTGCTGATGCAGCTGTTCGGCCAGCGTCGCGACTAAGCGACCGCCGATAGGAACAAAAAGCCGGAAGCGCAAGCTTCCGGCTTTTTCATGTCCCGATCCTCAACCGCGTCGGCTAAGGTCTCCCCAACAAGAAATTGCAGGGAGACGATGATGACTTTGTCCGCGCGCCTTGATGCGCCCGCACCGCGCATTCCGGCCCATCTCGAACCGTTGCTCACCGCCGAAGCGCCGCGCTTTTCCGCCGGCGAGCTGACACGCCGCCGCGAGGCGCTCGCCGCCGCGTTGAAGGAAGCCGGCGCGAGCCACGCGCTCTTGATGGGCGGCGACAAGCGGGGCTCGGCGCTGCAATGGCTTACCGGCTGGCCGGCCAATACCAACAGCAACCTCGCCATCTTCACGCCCGGCGAGAAGGACGTGCTGCTGGTGCCCTACCCCAACCATGTGGCGCAGGCCCAGGTGCTGGCACCCGATTGCGAGGTGATCTGGCGCGCCGAAGGCTCCACCGCGGTGGCGATGGACATCCTGGAAAAGCGCGGCGCGAAAGGCACCAAGATCGGCATCGCCGGCAATAGCTCCGTCGGCTTTCTCGAACGGATCGGCAAGCTCGGGGCGATCCCGGTCGATCTGTCGCGCGCCTACGCCAAGATTCGCCTGATCAAGTCCGACGAAGAGATCGACTGGCTGCGCATCGGCTGCGCGCTGACCGACCTTGGACTCGAAAGCCTCGCCGACAATCTACGTCCCGGCATGAACGAGCACGAGCTGCAGGCGTTGATCGAGCGCGGCTATCTGCCCTGGGGCGGCTTGACGCAAATCCATTTCCTCGGCCTCACCTCCATGGCCGATCCCGATTGCTGCGTGCCCTCGCAGCTGCCACGCAACCGCGCGGTCAAATCCGGCGACATGATCTTCACCGAAATCGCCGCCAACTTCTGGTCCTATCCCGGCCAGGTGCTGCGCAGCTTCACGGTGGCGGCCGAGCCGACGCCGCTGTATCGCGAGCTTTACGCCGTCGCCGAGGACATGTTCGCCGCCGTCACCGGCGTGCTGAAGCCCGGCGCGACGGCCAGGGACGCTCTGGATGCCGCCGACTGCATCAAAAAATCGCCCTTCACCATCTGCGACGATCTCGTGCACGGCTATGTCGGCGGCTATCTGCAGCCGATCATCGGCACGCACGAACGCCCGTCAGGCCCGGTGCCGGACATGGTCTTCCGGGAAAACATGACGATGGTGGTGCAGCCTTCAGTGATGACCCGCGACGCCAAGGCCGGCGTGCAAACCGGCGAGCTGGTGCGCATTACCAAGACCGGCTTCGAATCATTGCATGGTGCGCGGCCAGGCTTTCGGCGCGTCGGCGATTAGCGGCGCGTTAGCGGCGCGTTAGCGCAGCATCTGCTTTTCGATCTCGCCGGCCATCACTTCAGGCGCCGCACCAGCGCGGAAGACGCTGCGCAACTTGCCGTCCGGGCCCATGAGATAGACGAAGGACGTGTGGTCCATCACGTAATTGCCGTCGGCATCGACCGGACCTTTGGCGTAATAGACGCGGTAAGCCTTGGCGGCGGCGGCGATCTCTTCGCCGCTGCCCGTCAAGCCGACGAGACGCGGGTGGAACGACGCGACATATTGCTTGAGCTGCTCGGGCCTGTCGCGCTCGGGATCGATGCTGATCAGAATCGGCTGCACCATCTCGCCGGGGCTGCCGAGATCGTCGATCGCGGTGGCCATCGCTTGCAGCTCAGTCGGGCAGACGTCCGGGCAGAAGGTAAAGCCGAAATAGATCAGCATGAACTTGCCGGCGTAGGTCGCGTCGGTGACCGCCGTGCCGTTCTGATCGACAAGATGGAACGCTCCGCCCAATTCGGCGCCGGGCGGCAGGCGCAGGATGCCGGAGGATTGCGCTGGGTCGCTCTGTGCGACGGGCCTGGCGGGCTGCGGCTGCAACGCGATAACGATACCGGCGACGATCAGCGCGGCGAGAACCGCGGCGAGGGCGACGATGACAAGACCGCGGAGGGACGATGGGGGGACGATCATGCCCCTGCTTTAGCCGTTGGCCCCGCCCGTGGCAACCCGCGCCGCCTTCAATTCGCCGAGAGATTGGCGCAGCACGCTGAAGGCGGCCTGCAGGGCCAAGATGGCCATGATCGCGGCGACGCCGAGATCGGGCCACGGCGTGCCGGTGGCGAAGACGCCGCTGGCGGCGAGCAGCACCGCGAGATTGCCGATGGCGTCGTTGCGCGTGCAGAGCCAGACCGAACGCATATTGGCATCGCCTTCGCGGTAGCGATAGAGCAAGGCGGCAACCGTGAGATTGGCGACAAAGGCGATGACGCCGATGATGCCCATCACCATCGGATCGGGCGACGCGCCGGATAGCGCGTTGTAGATCGCCTGGCCGATCACCCAAAGGCCGAACAGGCCCATGCTGGCAGCTTTGAGCAGCGCCGCACGGGCGCGCCATGTGAGGACGAGGCCGAGCACGAAGAGGCTGATGCCATAGTTGGCGGCATCGCCAAAAAAGTCGGTCGCGTCGGCAAGCAGCGAGACCGACTGCGCATTGACGCCGGCGAAGGCTTCGACGACGAACATGGCGCCGTTGACGATCAGCGCGATCCACAGCACGCGGCGATAGCCGGGATCGACCGGCGCGACCGTGTCGACCGGGCAGCAATCTTCCTTGATGCGCATCAGGCGCTGCAGGCGGCTGGGCGGCGCGCCGTGGTCATGCGCGTGATTATGGTCATGCGCCTGATCATGCGCATGGCTGTGGTCATGACCATGATCATGGGCGCGGCAGTCGTCGGCAACGACGGCCTTATCGGCGGCTTGCACCGGCGTTTTGGAGTCGGTTTCGCAGCAATCCTTGGCCATGGCTCAGTCCTCGACTTCCGCGTCGACATGGTCGTCGGGGGCTTCGCTGACGTGATCGAGCATGTCGACCAGCATGTGGCTGATATGCTCGTCGGCCGGCGAATAGAACGCCTGCTTGCCTTGCCGGGTTTTGCGCAGGATGCGCGCGGCGCGCAGCAGGCGAAGATGGTGGCTGACCAGCGACGGCGAGGCCCCGACCTCGGCGGCGATATCGCCGACGGCGCGCGGCTTGCCGACACAAGCCACCAGAATCTTGAGGCGCGTCGGATCGCCCATCAGCCGGAAGATCTCGGCCAGTTGGAGGATGTGGCTATCGGCGTAGCAATTGGGGCATAACATACATATGAACATATGTTCATATATTGGCTGAGTCAAGCCTGGGGCCGTATTCTCCGCAATTCGCGCTATTCTGCCGGTCCCGTCCCCTTGAGCCCGAGTGCCCCCGTATGAGCGACGATCACAAGCCGGCCGATTCCTTCACCCCCAAGCCGATGGAGGGCTCGCCCGATCAGAAGCCGCGCCAGCCGGCCGGGCCCAACGGCCCGGCCTACAATAATCCCGATTTCATGGGCGGCCCCGAGGCGCGCACGCTGCGCATCCTGGCGGAATATCTCGAGCCCGAGAAACGCTTCCGCGATCAGGACATCAAGGACACCATCGTGTTCTTCGGATCGGCGCGCATCCTGTCGCGCGAACAGGCCGAGGCCGCCATGAAAGCGGCGCGCGCCGGCCTCGATTCGCAGGACGACGCGGAAACCCAGGCCGAGCGCATGGAGCGCGCCGAATTGGCGCTCACGATGTCGCGCTATTACGAGGACACGCGCGAGCTCGCCAAGCGGCTGACCCTGTGGTCGAAGTCGCTGGCGCCGACCGGCAAGGGCCGCCGCTTTGTCGTCTGCTCCGGCGGCGGACCCGGCATCATGGAAGCGGCCAACCGCGGCGCCTCGGAAGTGAAGGGCATGAACGTCGGCTTGAACATCCAGCTGCCGTTC
>CANJIM010000105.1 GCA_947474495.1 Rhodospirillaceae bacterium | reverse complement strand
TCGCCGATCGGCCGGCCGGTCGCCGGGTGGCGCCAATCGGGCGCCAGTTCCGCCAGCGGACGCAGCACGAAAGCCCGCTCGGCCAGGCGCGGATGGGGCAAAAGCGGCGCCTCGGGGCCGCCGTTTACCATGTCGTGATAGCTCAAAAGGTCGAGATCGAGGGTCCGCGCGCCGTTCACGACGGTCCGTTCGCGGCCGTAATCGGCCTCGATCCGGTGCAGCAGCGCCAGAAGATCGGTCGGCGGCAGGCGGGTCTCCACGGCGGCCACGGCATTGACGAACCACGGCTGGTCCGAGACCGGCACCGGCGCCGTCTCGACCCAGGCCGAGCGCCCCAGCACCCGCACCCCCGCCCGCTCCAGATCGGCCAGGGCCGCCGCCAGGGTGTCGCGCGGCGCGCCGGCGCGGGACGGCAAATTGGCCCCAAGACCTATAAAAATCATGCAGTTACCTTGTTCGAGGGGGGTTGTTTGCCCAACAAATCGTTGCTAGACACTAAGGAGAAGGTCAACGCCGGCTCCGTCATTTTACGGATTTTATGGCCGCGTCTGTCGCATTTTCGGCTCACCTCCGCACCTTCCTCCGGGGACGCCGTGGCATTTTTTAGGGGATTTTCGTCATGATGCATTTCTACGCGCAGGACCGGATGGCCATGTTCATCGACGGGTCCAACCTGTATTCCGCCGCCCGCGCCCTCGGTTTCGACATCGACTACAAGAAACTGCTCGGCGTGTTCGCCGGCAAGGGCCGCCTGATCCGCGCCTTCTACTACACGGCGCTGACCGACGATCAGGAATACTCGCCGATCCGCCCGCTGGTCGATTGGCTCGATTACAACGGCTACACCATGGTCACCAAGCCGGCCAAGGAATACACCGACGCCACCGGCCGCCGGAAGATCAAGGGCAACATGGACATCGAGCTCGCCATCGACGTGATGGAGATGGCCGAGCGGCTCGACCATATCGTGCTGTTCTCGGGCGACGGCGATTTCCGCCGCCTGGTCGAAGCCGTGCAGCGCCGCGGCGTCCGCGTCAGCGTCGTCTCGACGATCAAGTCGTCGCCGCCGATGGTCGCCGACGAGTTGCGCCGTCAGGCCGACAATTTCATCGAGCTGCAGGATCTGGCGCCGCAGATCGCCCGCGTCCACAACGGCGCGCCCGGCAGCATCCAGCCGACGCCGGCGCGGCCGCATCCGCGCGACGCCGAGGAAGAAGCGCCCTACTACGCGACCGAGCAGCGCTAAGCCTCGCCCGTCGGTTCAATCATGCCGTCCATTAGCGCGTCGCAACCGCCGCGCGACTGCACGCTCTGCCCGCGCCTCTACGGCTTCCTGCAGGCGCAGCGCAAGGACCACCCCGACTGGCATAACGCGCCGGTGCCGTCGTTCGGCCCGGCCGACGCCCAGCTGCTGATCGTCGGTCTGGCGCCGGGCCTGCGCGGCGCCAACCGCACCGGCCGGCCCTTCACCGGCGATTACGCCGGCAAGCTGCTCTACCCGACGCTGCTCAAGTTCGGGCTCGCCAAGGGCGTGTTTCTGGAGACGCCCGACGACGGGCTCCAACTGGTCAACACGCGCATCACCAACGGCGTGCGCTGCGTGCCGCCGCAGAACAAGCCCGAGCTTGCCGAGATCAAGACCTGCAACAGCTTCCTCGCCACCGAGCTGGCGGCCATGCCGAAGCTCAAGGCGATCCTGGCGCTCGGCGGCATCGGTCATAACGCCGTGCTGACCGCGCTCAAGCTCAAGCGTGCGCCCTACCCGTTCGGCCATGCCGCGCTGCATGAATTGCCGAACGGCCTGCTGCTCGCCAACAGCTATCACTGCTCGCGCCTCAACACGAACACCGGCCGCCTGACGACGGCGATGTTCGAGGATGTCGTGAAGACGCTGAAAGCGCGGCTGGCGGCTTAAACCGTCGCCGCTGCGAGCGGGCTGCCTTCCACCGTGATGCGATGCATCAGGCGGCGCTCGCCGTGATAATCGTTCAGCGCGTAATGCATCACTGAGCGGTTGTCCCAGAAGGCGATCGAGCCTTCGCGCCAGTTGAAGCGGCAGACGAACTCCGGCCGCACCGCATGCTGATAGAGATATTGCAGCAGCGGCGCGCTTTCCTGCTGGGTCCAGCCCTCGAAGCGCACGGTGTAGGTCGGGTTCACGTAGAGAATTGTCCGCCCTGACTCCGGATGGGCGATGACCACCGGATGGGTGAACTCATATTGCGCGAATTGCTGGTCGATCTTGTCCTTCTCGGCGCCGTCGACGCGGCGGTCGGCCGGCGCGTCCGGCTTGAAGGACTGGCGCTTGGCTTGCACAGCCCGCAGGGTCGAGAGGGTTTTCTTCAGGCCGTCCGACAGACGGTCATAGGCGTTGCCCATGTTGGTGAACATCGTGTCGCCGCCGACGGCGGGCAGTTCACGCGCCACCAGCACCGAGCCGAGCGGCGGATTGGCGATGAAGGCATGGTCGGTGTGCCAGTCGCCGCCGATATTGCGCGACTGGTCCGGCTCCTTGCGCACTTCACCGATCATCGGATAGCCCTCGACCGTGCCGAGGAAGCTCTTGCCCTTGATCGGGCCGAACCGTTCGGTGAAGGCGAGATGCTGCGCCTTGTCGATCGTCTGATCGCGAAAGAACACCACGCCGTACTTGTGTAGCGCGTCGCGAATTTCGAGAACCGCCCGCTCCTCCAGCGGTTTCGCCAGATCGACGCCATGGAGTTCGGCGCCGACCGTGGGCGACAGCGGACGCACATCGATGATGCTGTTTTTCATGCGAGCCTTCCCTTGCTGATGCGCGCCGTTCCGGCGTCTTGGGGAAAACTCTAAACCTGCGCGGCGGTGCCAACAATGGCCCCATTCGCGCAACGCTAGTGGGCGAAAAAGGCCATAAAATCAAGAAAGCGGCCGGGCGCCGAGGTCATCGGCGGCGCCCGGCCGCTCGCTTCGACTACTTCTGCTTCACGATCACCGGGCGGACGGTGAAGACTTCCTGGCTCGCCGGATCGACGGCGACGTTGACCCAATGGATCGACGGGCTGCCAAAGGTTTGCAGGCGCGTGAAATTCGCCAGCATCTTGGTCGGCGAATAGAGCGGCTTGTCGTATTTGAAGAAATGCGTGTCGCCGTGCACGAACAGCACCTGACCGGCGTAAGTCTCCGTCTCGGCGACCAGCTTGTTCATGAAGTTGCGATAGCCCTCACGGGTCGGATCCTTGCTCTCGTCGACTTCCTCGGTCTCCGGCCAATCGAAGCCGGGATCGGCCTGGATGACGACGACGATGCCGGGCGCCTTGCTATCGCGCGCGACTTTAAACGACTCCTGCATCCAGGCGATGTTGGCGGCGTCGCGCTCGGCATATTCGGCATTGTCGGCGGCGCATTGCGCGGCGTCGCGGGCGCTCTTGTTGGTGCAGTCCTTCTCGTCGAGCACCTTATTGTTGTTGCTGCCCGGCACGTTGAGCCCGACGAACACGATATTCTTGTGCACGGCACGCATGTTCTCGACGAACTTCTCGCCGAGCTTGCCCTGGCGCGTGGCCGGCAACTTGGTCTGGCCGAGGCTATCGGTGGTCGGGAACATCACCTTGCGCAGATGATCGAGCCGCTCCAGGTTGTTGAAGCCGCCGTTGTTGGTGCGGTGGCAATCGGTCCACTCGTTGTCGCCCGGAATGTAGAACACCGGCTTCTTCAGCATGTCGAACATCTTCAGCGCGTCGCTGTAGATCGCCTCGGTGCATTGCGAGCTGCCGTCCTTGATGTCGCCGTCATAGAGCGACAGGTCGATATTGGCGGCGTTGATGCTGTCGATCAGCGCGCCCATCTTGGGGGCGTCGCCGGCTTTCTCATAGGGCATGTCGCCCCACAGGCCGAAGTTGAAGCTTTGCGCCATGGCGCCGGGCGCGAAGCCGGCCGCGATCACGGCGGCAAGAACGAAACGTTTGAGCATGATGACCTCTTGAGTTGAAAGAGGTCGCGATCATTTCGACGGCTGAGGTCAGGATGATGACAGCGAATTAAGAGCGGGTCTCATCCGCGCATGGTTTACCCATACCGCTGCTCAGTCCACGGGTCTCCGACGTTGTGATAGCCGCGCACTTCCCAATAGCCGGGCTTGTCGGCTTCGAGGAAGACGATGCGGCGCACCCACTTGGCGCTTTTCCACAAATACAGCTTCGGCAGGATGATGCGCACCGGACCACCGTGTTCGGTGGTGAGCGGCTTGCCCTGCCAGCTGTGGGCGATCAGCACGTCGTCGTCATCAAACGCGGACAGCGGCACGTTGGTGGTGTAGCCGTCATGGCTTTCGAAGACGACATGGGTCGCGGTCGGCTTGGGCCTCACCTGCGCCAGCAGATGCTTGGCCGAGACGCCTTTCCACTTGTTGTCGTAGAGCGACCAGGTGGTGACGCAATGGATGTCCGAGACGTCCTCGAACTGCGGCTGGGCCATGAAGTCGGCCCAGTGCCAGACGAGCGGCGCCTCGACGGCGCCCTCGACTTCGAGTTTCCATTTTTCCTGCGGAATGTTGGGCTGCAGACCGAGATCGAGCACCGGCCATTTCTCGACTAGGCGCTGACCCGGCGGCAGGCGCTCCTTGTGGCCCGCATCGGGCATGCCGGTGAGATGCTTGCCGGCGGCGGCCTCCGCCTGCTTCTTGCCGATCAGCTTGTCTTTGATCTTGCCGAAGATGCTGATGCCGTCGCCGCTGTCGTCCGCCATGGGACCCCTCCCGCAATGAAGGGGAAGTCTAGGCTGGAAAAGCCTGCGCGGACAATCCGCCGAACGGCCTAGCCTCTGGCGCGCAGCGTCCGCTGCTTCTCGCGGTTCCAGTCGCGCTGCTTGATCGTCTCGCGCTTGTCGTGCTGTTTCTTGCCCTTGGCGAGGCCGAGCTGGACCTTGGCCATGCCGCGCGGATTGAAATAGATCATCAGCGGCACGGCGGTCATGCCCTCGCGGCTGATCGCGCCGAGGATCTTGGCGACCTCGCGCGCTTTCAGCAGCAGCTTGCGCGGCCGCTTCGGCTCATGGTTGTTGCGGTTGCCGTGGCGATATTCGGGGATATGCGAATTGAGCAGCCACAGCTCGCCGTTCTGTTCGGCGGCATAGGCGTCGTTCAGATTCGCCTGGCCGGCGCGCAGGGATTTGACCTCGGTGCCGAGCAGCATGAGGCCGGCCTCCATCGTCTCTTCGATGAAGTAGTTATGCCGCGCCTTGCGGTTCTGCGCCGCGATGCGGTCCGGGCTGATCTCGCCCTTCACCATGTGCGCGGCCCTTCCCTCACCCCTAGTGCTTCAAGCCGACATGCTTGAGCGCGGCGCGCACGGCGGCCTTCGAGCTATCGGCGATCTCGCAGAGCGGCAGGCGCAGCTCATCGGAGCACAGGCCCATCAGGCCGGCGGCGTACTTCACCGGACCAGGGCTCGATTCGATGAACATGGCATCGTGCAGCGGCATCAAGAGATCGTTGATCTTGTAGGCCGCGTCGTAATTGCCCGCCGCCCAAGCGTTCTGCAGATCGGCGCAAAGGCGCGGCGCGACGTTCGAGGTGACGGAGATGCAGCCGTGGCCGCCCTGCGCCAGGAACGGGATCGCCGTCGCGTCTTCGCCGGAGAGCTGGCAGAAGTCGGCGTCAATGGCGAGGCGCGTCTTGACCGGGCGCACCAGGTCGGCAGTCGCGTCCTTGACGCCGACAATGTTCGGATGCTTGGCGAGCTTGGCCATCGTCTCGGTCGTCATGTTGATGATCGAGCGCGCCGGGATATTGTAGATGATGATCGGCAAGTCGACGGCGTCGGCAATCGCCATGTAGTGGCGATAGAGGCCTTCCTGCGTCGGCTTGTTGTAATAGGGCGTGACATGCAGCGCTGCGTCGGCGCCCGCCCGCTTGGCGTGCTGCGTCAGCGAGATCGCCTCGTCGGTCGAGTTCGAGCCGGCGCCGGCGATGACGAAGGCGCGGCCCTTGGCCACCTCGATGCAGAGTTCCACCACGCGGTGATGCTCGTCGTGGGTCAGGGTCGGGGATTCGCCGGTGGTGCCGCAGG
>CANJIM010000104.1 GCA_947474495.1 Rhodospirillaceae bacterium | reverse complement strand
TCGTTACCGGCGCTGGTGCCGCCGACGATCAGCTCGGTCTTGAAGAGTTCTTCGGTCGTCTTGACTGGCGCCGTGCTCCACGCGACGGTGACCGTCGTTTCGCGCGAGATGTTGCCGATCCAATTGAGCTTAGCCGGATCGAAGCGCACGCCCTCGCGGCCGACCAGCTTGGCGGTCAAGGCATTACGCTGCAGCAGAGACATCACCGTGCCGTCCTTCGGCGCGACATTGGCGAGCCAGTTGGCCGCCGTCAGACCAGCGGCGCCCGGCATGTTCTGCACGATCATCGTCGGGTTGCCCGGCATGAAACGCGGCATATGGCGGGCGACGAGGCGGCCCATGGCGTCGTAACCGGCGCCGGCGGCGGCAGAGACGACCATGCTGGTCGTCTTGCCCTTGTAGAAATCGCTGACGGCATCAGCGCTAGCCGATCCGCTGCCGGACAGCAGGGCCGCTGCGGCGGCAAAGCATGAAAGCAGTTTGGTCGATTGCATGGTGAACTTCCCCTCGTATGAAATGAATACCGAAACGGTTCAACGCGTGCGTTCGCGCTCATGCACGATGCGGCCGGCCTCGATCGGCTTGCCGGAGTCGTCATAGATGCGTTGGCTGGTGAATCCTTCGGGCCAAATCGACGTGAACCACGGCCGAATGCCAAAGCCGATGCGGAGCTGCTTGATCGGATTCGGATTGTCGTTCTTATGCTGATGCTCCCACATGGCCGGCGGCACGTAGAGCACGTCGCCCGCTTTCCAGGGGACGCGCTTGCCGTGAATTTCCGTGTAGCCCTCGCCGGCGATGGCATAGACCACGGCTTCGAGATGCTTGTGCTTGCCGCTCTGGTGATACGGCGGTTCCGTCCATTGGCCTGTGACTGCGACTGATACCGCGCGAAAGCCGTTCTTCGGGACGACAAAATATTGCGAGAAATCATGCTGATTCTGCGTTGCCGCGATCACGCCTTGCGGATTATAGCTCTCGCCCGGGGGTAGTTTTTCCTTGTTGGTCGGCGCCTGCTCGATGTGGATCGTGGCGCGGGCGCCATCGGGATAATATTGCGAGGTTTCCGCCGGCACTGCCGCGATCATTGCCGGATCGTTCGGGCCGCAGCTCTCGATCTGCTCGATGCGGGCGACGCGACAATAGCGTTCGAGGTCGAAGACCATGCCGGACAGCGTCAGCACCGGCTCGTTGCCAGTATTGAAATGCTGATGCTCGGCCCAGAAGGGAAGATGGATCGTGCTGCTCGCCTTCCAGTTGAAGCGCTGGCCATTGACGATGCTGAAGCCTTCGCCCTTGAGGATGTGCATCGATTCTTCACCGTGGCGATGCTTGCCGGTGTGCCAGCCGACCGGGATTTCCGCCTTGATGACATTGCTGCCCATGGTCGCGAAGCCAAGGTTATTGGAAATCATCAACTTGACCTTGGCGTCCTGCGCCGTGCTGATCCAGGGAATGTCCTTGTCGCGAGCGACCGCGTGGCATTCCTCCAACTCGTCCTGAATCTTGTTCGGCGTCTCGAGCCATTCTTCGTAAAAATTTTTGGCCATATCTTTTCTCCCTGACTAATCGATGAGCCCTTGCATCAGGCTCTTGCCGCGCAGGACGGTTGAAACGAGTAACGCATGACGATGCATCGGGGATCGCGCATGAGGGTCGAAGGTCCTATTCAAAATGAATCCCCGGCGGCTGGTCGGCGCAGCGTAGGGCGCTCATCGCCGCCGACAACGGCACGAAGGCGCCGCTCACGCCGCCGAGCGACAGGCTTTCGACGCCGATCGACCAGTTGAGCCCCTCGCCTTCGACTTCGATGAGGTGGCGCATGGTCTTCAAGCCGGGCACCGCCGTCACGATGGACTGCGTGCGGTCGAGGCCAACACCCGCCAAGGCGACGGCGACATGAACATTGGTGTTGCGCGGAAAATGGACGACGGCGTCGCGCGTGCTGCCGCTGAAAAGCACGCCGGCCTTGTCGGCCGGCTGGCCCAGGCTTTCCGGGCTCTTGGTCGTGGTCATCCGCACCGAGGTCAGGATCGGATGCGCCGCGACTATACCGTCGAGACCGACGATGGCGCCCTTCGGCAGGATCAGCCGCCGGCCGGCGCGGCGCGCGATCGCCGCCAATTGGTCGTAAAAGGCTTGGTCGGCGAGCGGCGTCAGGCTGAAGGGCATGACGTCGCAGCGTTCGAGAAACCCGGGCACCAACGCCCGCATGACGTCCGGCAGGGCCGCCTCGACCACGAGATCGACCGGCCGCGCCAAGGCCGCGGCCATATCCCCGACGATCGGCGTGACACCGGCCCAGGCCCGCGCCTTCTCGACATTGCGCGTGCAGATCCAGGCCAGCGCGGTGCGGCCGTCGCTTTGTCGCAACAGGGTCTCGGCGATCACCCGGCCGATGGTGCCGGCGCCGATGATGCCGATCCGCAGGGGGGCATTCACAGGTTGGGCCATCTGTCGCTCCATGGCCGCGCCGCTTCGATCGCCGCAGAGAGCCCTAACACAGCGACGTCGCCCCCCGCCTTACCAACGATTTGGATCGCCAGGGGCAAGCCGTCTGCCGACTGCGCGAACGGAACGGCGGCCGCCGGATTGTGCGAGAAGTTGAGCGGCATGAGATAGCGCAGGTTCTTCAGGCGCTCTTCCGGTGTGTTGGTACCATTGCCCAAGGGCGCCGCGCCGCAACAGGGACCGACGTAATAATCGTAATCGGCGAACCACTGCTGGACGGCCAGCTTGAAGGCCTGGTTGCGCCGGAGAATCTTGCGGTATTGCCAAGCCAGGGCGCGCTGGCCGGCGGCGTAGATCGGCCGCGCGTAATCGGTCAGATCCGCTTCATGCTTCGCCCAGAAACCGGGGATCAAGGCTTCGGCGGCGCCAAAATGATCGCCGGAATAAGCCCAGACGCCGGGCTCCAACTCGTCGCCACCGGGCCGGACCGGCATGTCGCATTCGCTGACGCGGCAGCCCAGCGCCGTCAAAAAGCGTGATGCCTCTGCCAGCAAACCGCGTTGCACGTCGTCCAGGCCGCAGTCGTCGCCGCTATGGCGGGCAATGGCAACGCGGGCGCCTTCAATGCCGGCTTTTCCATACACTGCGAAATCGGTCGGACCAAAGGCCGTGCTGTCGGCGTCGCGCGGGTCGGGCTTGGCGAGGATCTGCATCAGCAGGGCCGCGTCTGCCACCGTGCGGGTGATCGGACCGTTGTGCGAGCGGCCCGGCGACGCGCGCCAGGCCTGCACGGAGGGAATGCGCTGGTAGCTAGGCTTCAGGCCGTATATGCCCTGATAGGCCGCCGGCAAGCGGATGGAGCCCCCCGAATCCGTGCCGATCGCGAGCGGACCCATACCGGAAGCGACGGCGGCCGCGGCACCGCCCGACGAGCCGCCAGAAGTGCGCGACTTGTCCCACGGGTTCTTCGTCGAAGGCCCCAGGCGATTGACCGTGTGCGCGCCGAGCGCGAATTCCGGCGTGTTGGTCTTGCCGAGGATCACCGCCCCGGCCTTGCGCAGGCGCACCACCAGTTCCGCGTCGGCCTGTCGGTTCTCCTTGAAGGCGAGTGAGCCATAGGTCGTCGGCATGCCCTCGACCTCGACCGTGTCCTTGATCGAGATCGGCACGCCGCACAGGGCCGGCCTGGACGCAGACGACGCCCAGGCGGCATCGGCGCGCCCAGCTTCTTGCCGGGCGCGGTCCTTATCCAAGGCGAGAAACGCGTTCAAGCCCGGATCGACGGCGTCGATGCGTCGCAAAACGGCATTCAACACATCAGACGGCGTGAAACGGCGCGCGCCATAACCGGCGAGCAGTTCCGTCGCGCTGAATTGCCATAGCTCTCTCTCGGACATCGGGCACCGCAGTCGTTGGCGAATGAAGAAGTGGCCGGCCTCGTTTGGGGCCAGGCCGGCCACCAGTTTGGTTAGTTTCGACGCGCGTCCTGATAGAGCTTGATCACGTCGTCGAGCGCCTTCTCGCCGCTGTCGAGCGACACCGCGACATACTTGTCGAGGTTGTCGAGGTCCGGCATGGACGCGAGGTGCTTCGGGTCGGGCGCGACGTCCTTGCGCATGGAGAAGGCCGACGTCGTGTTGAACTTGGCCCACTCCTTCACGTAGGTCTCCTGGCCTTCCTTGCTGAGCAGCCAGTTGACGAAGACCGTCGTCGCCGCTTTGTTGGGCGGGTTCTTGAGGACCGACACGCCGCGCGAATGCATATAGCCGGGCGACGGGAACGGCTTGAAGTTCTCGCAGCCGCCTTCGTTCTGGCATTCGGTCATCACGTTTTCAGTGACGCCGATGGCCACGGCGACTTCGTTCTTCAGGACCGACATCGTGTTCTGGCGGTCATTCTCGTTAAAGCGCGGCTGCATGCTGGTGAGCAACGTGCGGAGATACTCCATGTCCTTCGCCTTGGCGATGCCTGCTAGCATCATGGTGCCGCTGTGCGGACGCGATGGGGCACGGATCGAAATCTTGTTCTTCAAGCTCGGGTCGAACAAGTTTTCGAGCGTCAACACGCCGCCCGGCACCATCTTGGTGTTGTAGATACCGAGGTTCTGCAGGTAGTGCGTGTGGATAAACACGTAGGGGCCGCGGCTCGACGTGTAGAGAAACTTCGGATTGCGCCAGTTCGATTCGTCGGTGATCTCCGGCAGCAAAAGAAAATCGGTGATCTTCTCCAGGCCACCGGCCGGCAGCAGCTGCGAGTTCATGTTAGACGCGGTCGCCCACCAGGCATCCCAAGCGAAAACGCCGTTCTTTTGCTCGGTGAGCAAGCGGGTCGCAACATCGCTCGGATTGATCAAGGTGACTTGCACCTTGATATCCGGATACTTCTTCTTAAAGGCAGCCAGAGCGCCTTCGTAACCCTCGTTGGGCTGGACGAGGAGATTGAGATTTTGGCCTTTTGAATCCTTCAGAGCCTTGTCCCAATCCGACTTCCAGTCCGCATGGGCAACACCCGCTCCCAGAACCGCGCCCAGCGCCAAGGCGGACACTGCGATCGTCTTCAGCAGATTTCTGCGCGTATGCATGGATACTCCCCTCTCATTCTGTTCAGAAATTCGGTCATCGCTCTGTGATACACGTCGCGTTCAAGTCATCTTGGCCCGGCTCAAGCCATAGCGATCGCTCACCATTTTAGCCAACAGCGAGGCCAAGATCGTGATCAACAGTATGATCAGACCCACGATAGTCGCGGGCTCGTATCGTCCCGAGTCGAGATAGACGAGTTGCAGGATCGACAGGGGCTGATTGGGCCCTGTGCCGAGCATGGCGATGACGCCGACCACGGAGACTGCGGTGGCGAAGGTCTGCAGGCCGGTGATGATGACCGACGGGGCGATCAGCGGCAGCACAACCTTATAGAAGGTAAACAGGCGCGAGCCGCCGCTTGCCCAAGAGGCTTCCTCGAGCTCAGGACTGAGCTGAATCAAGTTAGTCTTGATGAGTTGGACACCGACCGTGATGTTCGACAAAACCACCGCGAGGATCAGCACCCACATGGTGCCATACACCGGCCGGAAAATCGGCGTACTGACAAACATCTGCAGGAATCCGAGGCTGATGACGATGCCGGGGATCATGGTCGGTAGCCAGGTCAGGAAGTCCAGGAAGCCGCGCGCGGCATAGCGGGTGCGGATCGTGACGTAAGCGACGAGCGCGAACAGCACCATACCGACGACAGCCGAGCCCACACCCAAGATCAGAGAATTGACCAACGAATGCGTCAGGTCTTGGCGGGATAGCGCAGCGAGCCAATGGCGCGTCGTCCATGGGTTGGGCAGTTCGAACATGCCGAAGATTTTCATAAAACTGCCGACGACCAGCATGATCAGCGGCAGCAGGGTGATGACAAGAACCACCGTCAGCAAGAGGCCGAACATCGGCCATTTCCATTTGCCGAGGTCCTGCACGCGCGCGCTGAACTTGCCGCCAAGGGTCGCATGGGCATGGCGACCGCCGTACCAATGCTGCGCGACAACGAAGGGGATAATCAAGGTGACGAATAGGATCGATAGGACGCTGGCTACGCCATAGAGCGGCGGCTCTTGCTTCACGAGGCGATAAATGAGCGTCGAATAAACGTCGATGCGCTCGCCGGGACCGAGGATCAATTCAATCTCGAAGGCCTGCATCGAACGGATCACGCCGAGTAGCAGCACCATCACGAT
>CANJIM010000103.1 GCA_947474495.1 Rhodospirillaceae bacterium | reverse complement strand
TTGGCGCGCAACGCGGCGATGGTGCGTGACCTTGACTCGGGCGAACAGGCGGAAGTTCCGCTGTTGGAACTACGGGACCGCCTCGCTCAGACGCGATAGCCGGCTGGCGGTCGTCATGCCCGGCGAATCTCTTTCACCGACCTTATCTGGCGACGTTTTCGTCGTCGGCGTCGATCATCGCACCTGCCCGACTGGCTTGCGCGAGCGCCTCTTTTTGTCCGAGGCGACGCTACCGGCGTTCCTCGCCAGTTTGCGCGCCGAGGGCCTCGATCAAGCGCTGGTCGTCTCGACCTGCGATCGCACCGAAGTGGTCGGCTGGCATGGCGATGGCGCTGAAGCGGTGGCCCGCGCCGCGCGGCGCTTGGCGGCGCTCGGTGGCTTTGGCGAGGCCGAACTGGCTGGTCTGCTGACGATCCGCCATGGCTGGGCCGCCGTGGAACATGTCTTCGCCGTTGCCGCCTCGCTTGAAAGTGCCATCGTCGGCGAACCCCAGGTGCTCGGCCAGGTCCGCGAGGCTTATCGTCAGGCCGCCGCCGCCGGCCTGATCGGCGGCGAACTCGACCGCGTGATGCAGGGCGCTTTCGCCGCCGCCAAGCGGGTGCGCACGGAAACCACGATCGGCGCGCGCGCGGTCTCCATCGCCGCCGCCGCCTTGCAGGTGGCGCGCGAAGTGCACGGTGCGTTGGATCGCCGATCCGCCTTGTTCGTCGGTGCTGGCGAGATGGCCGAGATGTTCGCCGACAAGCTGCGCGAGGCCGGCGTGTCGCGATTTCTCGTCGCCGACAGCCTCGCCGTGCGGGCACAGACCACGGCCAAGCGCCTGAATGCCCATGTCTACGGCCTGGACGATCTGGAGTCCGCCGTGGCCGAGGCTGATATCGTGCTCTGCGCCTTGGGCCGCGGTAGCGTCGTCGTCACGTCCGATCTGGTGCGCGCCGCTTTGCGCCGTCGTCGCCAGCGGCCGTTGTTCCTTGTCGATGCGGCCGTGCCGGGCGATATCGCGCCGGCCGTCAACGACGTCGAAGAGGCCTTTCTCTATAGCCTGGATGATCTCGAAAACGTCGCACGCGAAGGCCGCGCCCAGCGCGACCAAGCCGCCGCCGATGCCTGGATGATCCTGCGCGCTTCCGTCGCCGATCATTTGCGTGCCGCCGCCGCGCGCGACGCGGTGCCGGCAATTGCCGCTTTGCGGGGTCATTTCGAGGCAACGCGCGCGCGGTTGCTGGCCGAGCAGCCGTCGCTCTCGGCGGAAGAAGCGACGCGGCTCTTGATCAATCGTTTGTTGCACACGCCGTCGGAAGCCTTGCGCAGCTTGGCTACAGAAGGCCAGTCACCGGAAACCTTGCTCGACCGCTTATTCGGTTTGAGCGACCCAGATCGTCAGTAGGAGAGTGCTTTGAATTTCGACGAGAAACTGCACCGCGTCGTCGCCCGGCAGGACGAACTCGGCGCCATGCTGTCGACCGGCAAGGTCGAGGCAAAGGATTTCGCGCGTCTCTCGAAAGAGTTCGCCGATCTCGGGCCGGTGGTCGCCGCCATCCAGACGCTGCAGAAAGCGCGCGCCGAACTGGCCGACCTCGACGCGATCCTGACCGATCCCGCCGCCGATCAGGAGATGAAGACGCTGGCCGAAGACGAGCGCCGAGAGCTGGGCGCGACGCTGCCCAAGCTCGAGCGCGAGGTGCAGCTGATGCTGTTGCCGAAGGACGAGACCGACGAGCGCAACGCCATTCTCGAATTGCGCGCCGGCGCCGGCGGCGACGAGGCGGCGCTGTTCGCGGCAGAATTGTTCCGCATGTATCAGCGCTATTCCGATCTGCACGGTTGGAAGTTCGAAATCCTCAGCCTGTCGGAGAACGATCTCGGCGGCTACAAGGAGGCCAGCGGCACCATCACAGGGCGCGGCGTGTTCGCGCGGCTAAAGTTCGAATCGGGCGTTCACCGGGTGCAGCGCGTGCCGGCGACCGAAGGTAGCGGCCGCATCCATACCTCGACCGCGACCGTGGCCGTGCTGCCCGAAGCCGAGGAAGTGGACGTACAGATCGCCGACAAGGACTTGCGCATCGACGTGTTCCGCGCCTCCGGACCTGGCGGCCAGTCGGTCAACACCACCGACAGCGCCGTGCGCATCACGCATATTCCGACCGGCACGGTGGTGCAGCAGCAGGACGAAAAGTCGCAACATAAGAACAAGGCCAAGGCTTTGAAGGTGCTGCGCGCCCGTTTGTTCGAGATGAAGCGCCTGGAGCTGGAAAATGCCCGTTCGGCCGACCGCAAGGGCCAGGTCGGCACCGGCGACCGCTCCGAGCGCATCCGCACCTATAACTTCCCGCAAGGCCGCGTCACCGACCACCGCATCAACCTGACGCTCTACAACATCGACAAGGTCATGGACGGCGGCGCGCTCGACGAACTGGTCGAGGCGCTGGTCTCCGAAGACCAAGCTGCCAAGCTGGCGGAGATGCAGTGACGATTACGGAAGCCCTGCGCGATGCCGCCGCGCGGCTGACGGCGGCAGGCGTGGCGCAGGCGCGGCTCGAATCGCGGGTTTTGGCCGGCGATGCCTTCGGTCTGTCGCGCGAAAGTTTACTGGCGCGGGGCGATCAGACGGCACGGCCCGAGGATCTGGCGCGGTTGAGCGATCTGGTGGCGCGGCGCATCGGCGGCGAGCCGACGGCACGGCTGCTCGGCCGTCAGGAGTTCTGGAGTCTCGAATTCGGTCTTGGTCCCGAAACGCTTATTCCACGCGCGGACAGCGAGACGATCGTCGAAGCCGCGCTTGCCGCCATCGCCGATCGCGACGCGCCCTTGCGTCTGGTCGATTTCGGCACCGGCTCAGGCTGCTTGTTGCTGGCGCTGCTGTCCGAATTGCCGAACGCCCAGGGCCTCGGCATCGATGCCAGCGGCGAAACCCTGGCGGTCGCCGCGCGCAATGCCGAGCGTCTCGGGCTGGCGGCGCGCGCTGAATTTTGCCCAGGCGATTGGGGGCAGGGGCTCAGCGGCCCGTTCGATCTCATCGTCAGCAATCCGCCCTATATCCGCGACGGCGACATCGCCGGATTGGCGACGGAGGTGGCCCGCTTCGAGCCGCGCCGCGCGCTCGCCGGCGGCGCTGATGGCCTTGATTGCTATCGCGCCTTGGCGCCGGACATTGCCCGCTTGCTCAAAACCGGTGGCCAAGCCGTGATGGAAATCGGCCAGGGCCAGGTGGACGAGGTCGACGCGATCATGGCGGCGGCGGGGTTAAAGCCGGCCGGCTGCCGGGCCGACCTCGCCGGGATCGTGCGCGCCTTATCCTTCACGCGCTAAAAAGCCAGAAAAATCCGCTGTTTTGGCCTTTAACCCCCTGTGAAAAGCGGTTTTTCTTATGAAAAAAGCAGTTGGAAAGCGCCCGAAAGGCGACTAGTTTTCTTTTACGCCGAGGGCTTCAGAGCCACGGCCCATGTCATCCCGAACCTTCGCCCGCCTCTCCCCACCGGTTCGCCGGGGGGTTGTGTCGTCCGGAAGGCTGAACCGACCGGACCAGGACCGCGAAATGTGGTTTTGCCGGACGCTGCGGATGGCCCACCAAATCAGAAGCGAACCCGAACGGTATGAGACAAGTTCCTAATTCGAAGCGGTCGCGGGGCCGGAATGGCCGCAAACCGCACAATCCGCACGGCGGCGGTTCCTCAAAAAATCAGACCTTCGACAGTTCGGGACCGGACATTAAGGTCCGCGGCTCGGCCAGCCAGGTGCTCGAGAAGTACCTGGCCCTGGCGCGCGACGCGACCTCGGCCGGCGATCGCATCGCGGCTGAAAACTATTTCCAGCACGCGGAGCATTACTACCGCATCCTCAGCGCCAACCAGGCCCAGGCCGCCCAGAACGGGCAGAATGGCCAGCCTAGCAACCGGCCGCAGGGCGGCCAGCCCAACAACCAGCAGGGCGGCGGTGGCGGCTATAGCCGCGCGACCCCGGCCGACCCCAACCTGTTCGACGGCGACGCCGAAAGCGACGGCGACGAAGAGCCGCAGAGCGATCAGCCGCAAATGATCACTTCGGAAACCCCGCAGCCGGTCTAAACGCCGGATTTCTTGGGTTTTTGACGAAATTCGGCGGGTCCTCTGCAGGATCCGCCGTTTTTTTATGCGCGATTGGGAGCGGGGGCTTGTGCGTGGTTTTCCCGCTCCCAATATCTCTATAGGAAATTCGTAAAGGATTTCAGTGCTATCGGAGTCGCTCGCAGGAGGGCTCCGGCGTACCGCTTGCTTGGTCCAAGGAGCGAAGAGATGGATATGGAAAAATTCACCGACCGGTCGCGCGGCTTTCTGCAATCGGCGCAGACGCTGGCCGCCAATCTCAAACATCAGCAGCTCAAGCCTGAGCATCTGCTGAAGGTGTTGCTCGACGACGAGGAGGGCCTCGCCGCCAACCTCATCGCCGCCGCCGGCGGCGATGCCGATCAGGCGCTGAGCGCCGTCACCACCGAACTCGATCGCCAGCCCAAGGTCGACGGCTCCGGCGCCGATCAGGTCTATATGTCGTCGGAAACCGCCCGCGTGCTGGATTCCGCCGAACAGATGGCGAAGAAGTCCGGCGACAGCTACGTCACCGTCGAGCGTATCCTGATGGCGCTCGCCATGGCCGTCGGCACCAAAGCCTCCGACATTCTGAAAGCGGCCAAGATCACGGCGCAGAGCTTGAATGCCGCAATCGAAGCCGTGCGCAAGGGCCGCAAGGCTGACAGCGCCTCGGCCGAAGAAGGCTTCGAGTCGCTCAAGAAATACACCCGCGACCTCACCGAGCTGGCCCGTAACGGCAAGATCGATCCGGTGATCGGCCGCGACGACGAGATTCGCCGCACCATTCAGGTGCTGGCGCGCCGCACCAAGAACAATCCCGTGCTGATCGGCGAACCCGGCGTCGGCAAAACCGCCATCGTCGAGGGCCTCGCCATCCGCATCGTCAAGGGTGACGTGCCCGAGGGCCTGAAGGACAAGCGGCTTCTGTCGCTCGATCTCGGCTCGCTGATCGCCGGCGCGAAATTCCGCGGCGAATTCGAGGAGCGCCTGAAGGCCGTGCTGCAGGAGATTACCGCCGCCGAGGGCGAGGTGATCCTGTTCATCGACGAAATCCACACATTGGTCGGTGCCGGCAAGGCCGACGGCGCGATGGACGCCTCGAACATGCTCAAGCCCGCCTTGGCGCGCGGCGAGCTGCATTGCGTCGGCGCCACCACGCTCGACGAATACCGCAAATATATCGAGAAGGACGCGGCGCTCGCACGGCGCTTCCAGTCGGTCTTTGTCTCCGAGCCGAGCGTCGAGGACACCATCTCAATCCTGCGCGGCCTGAAGGAAAAATACGAGCTGCATCACGGCGTGCGCATCACCGACAGCGCGCTGGTTGCCGCCGCCACGCTGTCGAACCGTTACATCACCGATCGCTTCCTGCCCGACAAGGCCATCGACTTGATGGACGAGGCGGCGAGCCGCCTGCGCATGGAGGTGGATTCCAAGCCCGAGGCGCTCGACGAGCTCGACCGCCGCGTCATGCAGCTCAAGATCGAGCGCGAAGCCTTGAAGAAGGAAAGCGACGACGCGTCGCGCGACCGCCTGAAGAAGCTGCAAAGCGAGCTCGAAGGCCTGGAGGCGCAGTCCGCCGCCCAGACCGCCGCCTGGCAGGGTGAGAAGAACAAGCTCAACGCCGCGCAGAAGACCAAGGAAAAGCTCGAGCAGGCGCGCAGCGAATTGGAAATCGCCCAGCGCAACGGCGATTGGACGCGCGCCGGCGAATTGACCTACGGCGTGATCCCCGAGCTCGAGCGCAGCCTGAAAGCGGCCGAGGAGGAGGGCAAGAGCCACGTCCTCAACGAGGAAGTGCGCGACGACCATATCGCCTCCATCGTCTCGCGCTGGACCGGCATTCCGGTCGACAAGATGCTCGAAGGCGAACGGCACAAGCTGCTCGCCATGGAAGCGAACCTGTCCAACCGCGTCGTCGGTCAGGCCGAAGCTGTGCGTGCCGTCTCCGAAGCGGTGCGCCGCGCCCGCGCCGGCCTGCAGGATCCCAACCGGCCGATCGGTTCGTTCATGTTCCTCGGCCCCACCGGCGTCGGCAAGACCGAGCTGTGCAAGGCGCTCGCCGAATTCCTGTTCGACGACGAGACGGCGATGATCCGAATCGATATGTCGGAATATATGGAGAAGCATTCGGTCGCCCGCCTGATCGGCGCGCCGCCGGGTTACGTCGGCTATGAGGAAGGCGGCGCGCTCACCGAAGCGGTGCGGCGCCGGCCTTATCAGGTGATCCTGTTCGACGAGATCGAAAAGGCCCACCCGGACATGTTCAACGTGCTGCTGCAGGTGCTCGACGACGGGCGTTTGACGGACGGACAAGGCCGCACGGTCGACTTCCGCAACACGATCATCGTGCTCACCTCCAACATCGGCGGCCAGATTTTGGCCGATCAGAGCGAAGGCGTACTTTCCGCCGAGGCGCGCGAAGAGGTGATGGAGATGGTGCGCGGGCATTTCCGCCCGGAATTCCTCAACCGCTTGGATGAGATCCTGCTGTTCCACAAGCTCGGGCGCGGCGAGATGGGCCGCATCGTCGAGATCCAGTTGAAGCGTCT
>CANJIM010000102.1 GCA_947474495.1 Rhodospirillaceae bacterium | reverse complement strand
TGCCCGACGATCCTGCACAACGGCACCGAGGACAAGGGCATCCCGATGGACAAGGTCGAGAAGATCAAGGCCGCCCGCCCGGAAGTGACGGTCTACACCTACGAAGGCGCCGGCCACGGCTTCAACTGCGACGAGCGCGGCAGCTGGCACGAAGCCTCCGCCAAGCTCGCCCGCCAGCGCACCATCGACTTCCTCGCCAAGCATATCGGCTGAGGCAACTTCGACGCTGAAACAGAAACGGCGGCACCTGCAGGTGCCGCCGTTTTCGTTTAGGACCGGGCTTTAGGTCCGCCCCTTCCAGGGCATCGCCTGCAGTGGCCGCTGCATCGCCTTCACATCTAGACGCGCTCGAGCGCCAGCGCGATTCCCTGGCCGACGCCGATGCACATCGTGCAGAGGGCCTTGTCGGCCTTGCGGCGGCGCAATTCATATGCCGCCGTCATCGCCAGCCGCACGCCGCTCATGCCGAGCGGATGACCGAGCGCGATGGCTCCTCCGTTGGGATTGATCCAGTCGGCATCATCCGGCAAACCAAGCGCGCGCGTGACGGCCAAGGCCTGCGCGGCAAAGGCTTCGTTCAACTCCAACAGGTCGATATCGGCGAGCGCCCATCCGGTGATCTGCAGCAGCTTGCGCGTCGCCGGAATTGGGCCGATGCCCATAACGCGCGGCGGCACGCCGGCCGCAGCGCCGGCCACGATTCGCGCTAGAGGCGTCAATCCGTGGATCTTGATGGCCCGCTCTGACGCAATCAGCATCGCGCCCGCGCCGTCATTGAGACCGGAAGAATTGCCGGCCGTCACACTGCCGCCTTCCCGGAACGGAGCCGGCAGCTTGGCGAGCCCGTCGAGCGTCGTATCGCCGCGCGGATGCTCATCGGCTTCGATCATCTTAGCCTCGCCACGCTTCTGCGCGATTGACAGGCTCATGATTTCATCGGCGAAGCGATTGGCGCCCTGCGCCGCTTTCGTTCGCATCTGCGAACGCCACGCGAAGGCATCCTGATCGGCGCGCGAAATACCATGCTCCGCTGCCACGTTCTCAGCGGTCTCCGGCATTGAATCGACACCGTACATCTTCTTCATCGCCGGGTTGATCAGCCGCCAGCCGAGCGTCGTATCTTCTAAGCTATTGGCGCGAGAAAAGGCCGCCTCCGCCTTGGGAAGGACAAAGGGCGCGCGCGACATGCTTTCGACGCCGCCAGCGATCACCAAATCGGCCTCACCGCTTTTGACCAGACGCGCGGCAATGGCCACCGCATCCAGGCCGGAACCGCAAAGGCGATTGACGGTGCTACCCGGTACCGAGTCGGGCAGGCCGGCAAGCAACAACGCCATGCGCGCGACGTTGCGATTGTCCTCACCCGCCTGATTGGCGCAGCCAAAAATAACGTCGTCGAGCGCTGCCCAATCGACATGCGAGTTACGGGCTATCAGCTCGCGCAACGGCAAGGCCGCAAGATCGTCAGTGCGGATCGAGGAAAGCGCCCCGCCATAGCGACCGATGGGCGTGCGGCGGGCATCGCAGATGAACGCGTTGCTCATGATTATGAAGACAAAAGATTGCTGCGGCTGTGCGCCTGCGCCGCGCGACTTTTCATATCGCGCAAGATCTGCAGTTCTGCGTCTGTCGGCGCCGGCGTCACGCCGCAATTGGGACTGATCTGCAGCTGCCAGCCGGTCGCGGCGCGCGCCTGGTCGGCGGTAATTCCCGGATGCAGGCTCACCATTGTCAATTCCTTGGTCACGGGATGCGGCTCCAGAATACCGAGATCGGAGAAAACGCGGGTCGGTCCCTTCCCCGGGACGCCAAGCTTCGCGCGTGCGTCGCCTCCGGTGAGATAGCCTGCCGAGGTGATGAAGTCCGGGGTTTCCACGAAGGTTCGCGGAGTCTGGCGCAAGGTGATGAACACTTCGCGCGAATTGGTGGCAATCTCCGGCGCGCCGCCGGCGCCAGGCAAGCGCACCTTCGGCGCCTTGTAATCGCCGACGACAGTCGTGTTGATGTTGCCGAAACGGTCAAGTTGCGCAGCGCCTAGAAAGCCGACGCTGACCTTGCCGCCTTGCAGCCAATAGCGGAAGATTTCCGGGACGGAGACGACCATATCCGCGGTTTCCACCAGCTCGCTGTCGCCGATGGAAAGCGGCAAAATATCCGGCTTCGCCCCGATGCAGCCGGATTCATAAATCAGCACCACGTCGGGGGCCTGGGTGAGGCGCGCGAGATTCGCCGCCGTGCTCGGCAGGCCGATGCCGACGAAGCAGACGTCGCCGTTCTTTAGCGCGCGCGCCGCCGCGACAGTCATCATTTCTTCAGGATCGTAGGTCGTATCAGCCATGGGCCGACCTCGTGAGTAGGGCGCGATGCTCGGCAAAGGTTTTAACATCGAGGACGTAGCGCTGCATCCAACTGGCGAAGCTCTCGCGGTCGCGCGCGATCGCGTCCCATTTGCGGTAAAAATCATTGCCGCGGGTCGAATAGCCGAGCGCATAGGAAGGAAAGGCGCCGCCCGGCTCATGACACACAGCGCTGACTGTCCAATGCGGCAGGATGACGCTATTGGCGCGCGGCGCGACGGAATCGACGATCTCTTCGACCGTGACGATGGCCCGCTTCGCCGCCAGAACCGCCTCTTTCTGCACGCCGCTGATCCCCCAGATCAAGACATTGCCGCGCCGGTCGGACTGCTGTGCATGAATCACGGCGACATCGGGCCGCAGTGAGGGAACCGCGACCAAGATTTCCCCCGTGAAGGGACAGACGATCTCGCGGATCGTCGGATTGAACTTCGGCAGGTCGGTGCCGCGGTGAGCGCGCAAGATGGCCATCGGCAGGCCGGCGGCGCCGGCATCATAGGCGCAAGCCATATCGGCATGACTATGCTCCTCGATCTCCAACGCCTGTGGCCAGGCGTTCTCGATCGCGTCGCGAAAGCGATGCAGTGAACCAACACCGGGATTCCCACCCCACGAAAAGATCAGCTTGCGCGCGCACCCCATGCCGATGAGCTGGTCATAGATCAGATCCGGCGTCATGCGGACAAGCGTCAGGTTCTTCTTGCCCTGACGAATGATCTCGTGCCCCGCCGCATGCGGAATGAGGTGGGTGAAGCCCTCCATCGCCACGATGTCGCCGTCATGAACAAGGTCGGCAATCGCCGAAGATAGGGGAATGATGTCAGCCATCTGTGATGCTTCCGGACGGTCCGCCGGAATCCGGCGCCAGCCTGTGGTTACGGGGGTTGAATTTACCCGTGTGTTCGTATAGCGAACATAAGTTCGTTTCTCGCACAATCTTTGCGCACAGGGTCCAACGATGTCAATGACCAAGGATGACGGCGAATATGTCCAAACGCTGGCGCGCGGTTTGACGGTCATTCGCGCTTTCGGCCCGCAGCATCAAAAGCTCACGCTCAGCGACGTGGCCCGCCGCGCCAACCTCACGCGCGCCGCCGCACGGCGTTTCCTGCTGACCTTGAAACGACTTGGTTACGTCAAAAGCGACGACGGCAAGTATTTCTCGCTGCAGCCAGCGGTGCTCGATCTTGGCTATGCCTACCTATCGTCGATTCCCTGGTGGGAAATCGCTCAGCGCTATATGGAGGAAGTGAGCGCGGCGGTCGAAGAGTCCTGTTCGGCGGCGGTGCTCGCGGACGGCGACATCGTCTATATCGCGCGGGTTGCGACGCAACGCATCATGTCGATGACCATCAATATCGGCAGCCGCATGCCCGCCTATGCCACATCGATGGGGCGTGTCTTGCTCGCCCATCAGGAGCCGGCATGGCTAGATGATTTTATCGAGAAGACCAATTTCGCACCGATCACCGAGCACACCGTCGTGCAGAAGCCAGCGCTTCGCAAGCTGCTGACCGAGGTGAAACGGCAAGGGTTCTGCATTGTGGATCAAGAGTTGGAGGCCGGCGTCCGCTCCATTGCCGTCCCCTTGTTCGATCGGCAGGGAAAGTGCCAGGCCGCGATCAACGTCGGAACGCATATCGCGCGCGTGTCAAAAATGAAACTGACCACGACTGTCCTGCCGGCTTTGCGCACCGCCTCCAGCAAGATCACCGCAGCATGGACGGCTTAAGTTCGCCGATGTCCTGTGGCAGACTTGACGCGACAGAGCACGACTTTTAGCATGTTCGATAAAAGAACAATTGTTCGATTATCGAACATTCTCCGCCCGCTCGCCGGGCTCCGCAGCGCCCCTCATGGATGGCTTCGTGAACGTTAACGGTCTCGATATGCGCGTCCGCACTGCCGGCCAGGGCCCGCGAAGAGTGATCTTCGTGCATGCGCTCGGCGCGGATGCCGACCTCTGGGAGGATGTGGCCCAGCGGATGCCGGCAGGCATCGGCTCGGTGCGCTATGATCTGCGCGGACATGGAGAAACGGCCGTGACGCCGGCCCCCTATACCCTGCGTCAACTGAGCGGCGACTTGCTCGCGCTGATGGATGCCCTGGATATCACCAGGGCGACCATCTGCGGCATCTCTATCGGCGGCTTGATCGCCCAACAGGCAGCCCTCGACGCGCCAGACCGCGTCGAAAGCCTCATTCTGTGCAACACGGCTCTCCGGATCGGTTCGGCGGAAGGCTGGCAGGCACGCATGGACGCCGTTGCAAGTCGCGGCTTGGCCGACATGGCCGACGAGATCACCGCCCGATGGTATGCCCCCTCCTTTCCCGCGCACGCGCCCGAACGCGCGGCGGATCTGCGGCGTCGCCTCGCCGGGATGTCCGCAGTCGGCTATATCGGCGCATGCGCCGCATTGCGCGATGGCGATCTACGCAATGACAGTCCGGCGATTATATCGCCAACCCTCGTGGTCAGCGGTTCGGCCGACATTGCCGCGCCTTCGGTCCAGGGACGCGAACTTGCCGCAGCGATTCCGCACGCCAAATTCGCCGAGGTGGCCGGGGCCGGACATCTTCCTTGCATCGAAGACCCTGCCGCACTCGCGGCTTTAATCGAATCATTCCTGATGGAGACGAACGTTGTCTGATGATTCATATGAACGGGGCATGAAAGTCCGCCGCAAGGTGCTCGGCGATGCGCATGTCGACCGGGCCGAGGCGAACAAGACGAAGATCGATCAAGTCTTTCAGCGCTACATCGCGCAATCGGCCTGGGGTAGCGTTTGGGCTGGCGACGGGATCGACTTGCGCCAGCGCAGCCTGATCACGATCGCGCTTCTCGCCGGCCTTGGCCATCATGAAGAGCTCGTTCTGCACATTCGCGCGACGAAAAACACCGGCGTGACGGTCGAGGAGATCGGCGAAGCCCTGATGCATGTCGCCGTCTATGCCGGCGTGCCCGCTGCCAACAGCGCCTTTGCCATCCTGAAGAAAATTGCCGCAGAAGAAGGATTGTAAGAATGGATGAGCTGAACGCCCGCGATTGGACAGTGCACCCGCCCTATCTCGACAAGAATTACGCGTCGACACAATTGCGTTCGCCGCGCCAGAAACTTCTGCCGCTGCAACAGACGCAATCAGAACTCAGCGGCCTGCGCTACGATCAAAGCGCCGTCGGTACGCTCGGTCAGGACCTGACGCGCTCAGCGGTGAAGAACGGTGCCCCGCTCGGCGAGCGGATTATCGTGCAAGGACGCGTTCTCGATGAAGCTGGCAAGCCCGTGCCGCATACCCTGGTGGAAATTTGGCAAGCAAATGCTGCGGGCCGCTATGTGCACGAAGCCGATCAGCATGATGCTCCGCTCGACCCCAACTTTCTCGGCGCGGGCCGCTGCGTGACCGATGAAGAAGGATGCTACAGCTTTATCACAGTCAAGCCTGGCGCCTATCCCTGGCTCAACCATCCCAATGCTTGGCGCCCGGCGCATATCCATTTTTCGCTCTTCGGAGCGAGCTTCGCGACGCGTTTGATCACGCAGATGTTCTTCCCCGGTGATCCCCTGCTCGCGCTCGACCCCATTTTCCACAGCGTGCCGGATGCCGAGGCACGTCAGCGGCTGATCTGCGGCTTTTCTTTGGACGTGACCAAGCCGCAGTGGGCGCTGGGCTACACGTTCGATATCGTGTTGCGCGGGCGTCGCGCCACACCGACGGAGATTTGACATGGCCTTGAAGCAAACCGCATCCCAGACCATCGGACCCTTCTTTCGTTACTGCTTGACGCCGGAGGGCTACGGACATCGCGGCATCGCCGGAGCGAACCTGCAAATCCCGGGGCTGGCGGGGGAAAGAATCCGCATTGCCGGGCGCGTGTTTGACGGCGCCGGCGCTCCGGTATCCGACGCCGTGGTGGAAATTTGGCAGGCCGATTCGGCAGGCGTTTATCCGGCGACAATGGAAGCCGGAAAGTTTTGCGGCTTCGGCCGCACCGGCACCGATGAGACGGGCGAGTTTCGTTTCGATACGATCAAGCCGGGCCCCGTGCCCGGACGCGGCAACAGTTGGCAAGCGCCGCATATCGGGATCATCATCGCGGCACGCGGCATGCTCAGCCACATCTTCACCCGCCTTTACTTCGCCGAGGAAAATGCAGCCAATGCGCAGGATCCCGTGTTGGCGACCGTGCCCGCCGAACGGCGCAACACGCTGATCGCCACGCGCGGCGCGGATGGCGTGCATCGCTTCGACATCTGCTTGCAAGGCGACAACGAGACCGTTTTTTTCGACGTATAGAGGCGAGGAGCCCGCAACCGGCCATGACCGTCAGCC
>CANJIM010000101.1 GCA_947474495.1 Rhodospirillaceae bacterium | reverse complement strand
CTAAGACGTCTGAGCTGGTCTCCGTCGAGCCATGGGTCAGGACGGTCGTCGAGATCGCCGTGAAGGTGGTCGATCGATTGATCGGCTCTTCTTTGGCGAACATGTGCGAATAGGAGATATCGAAGGAGACGTTCTGCGAAATCGCATAAGACGCGCCGAGGCTGAACCATAGGCGGTCGGTATCGGGCATGCTGGTCGAACGGAATTGATCGCGCGTCGGGGTCTGGTCATATTGCAGCCCGCTGCGCACATTCCAACCTCCGGAGAGCGCGACTTCGGCGCCGATCGAAGCGCCAAACGTGCTGCGGAATTGTTCTTCGAGCACAGAACTGGTGCCGTCGGAGTAGTTGAACGTCACCTGATCGTAGCGGTTCCAGCTGTAGAAGTTGCCCTGGGCGAGCAGGGTGACCTGCGGCGTCAGGCGATAGGCCGCGCCGAGGCCGACGATGTCGGGCAGATCGATATTGGCGGTCACACCCTTGCGTGTAGTGCCGCCGAATTCCTGGACCGCGTTGCCGCTGACATCATGGCTGATCGCCGCGCGATAGCTGAGGCCGACGCGCAGGTCATCGGTCGGCTTGTAGAGGACGCCGAGGTTGTAGCCCAAGCTGATGTCGTCGCCCTTAACGGTGAATTTGCCGTCGCCGGCCGGATTGCCGAGCATGCCGGGATTGGGAATCGCCTGTGCCAGCTTGGCCTTGATGTATTGCACGTCGAGCCCGCCGCCGATCGAGACTTGCGGATTGATCGCATAGGCGATGCTCGGCGCGACGTCGACGGTAGCAATTCGGCTTTCGATCGAATCGTAACGACCGAAGTAATCGGACTTATATTTGTTGGCGAGACCGAATGGCATGGTGACGGCGAGGCCGAACCATAAGCCGGAATCGATCGGCGTCGCGACATAGAGATGGGAGAGGGGATTGGCGTCGAACCCTTGATCGTCGGCGCGGCCGCCGACGGCGACGCCCGTTACGGTCGAGCCGCTATTGCTCAGCTTGGCTTCCGGCTTGATCATGTAGCCGCCAGCCAACGTCTGCGTGCCGTGCAATTCGGTCATGCCAGCAGGATTGTAGAAGATCGTGCTGGCGTCCTGGGCAATGGCCGCTTCGCCGGCGTAGGAGCGACCGCTCGCCTTGGCGCTTTGTTCCTGCATCAGAAACGCGGCTGCATTGGCATTGTCCGCATGGAACGCCGCCAGAGCAGCGACTGTGACCGCCGCGCAAACTCTCATCAGCACTTGTCAGATCCCCTCTTCACGCACCGGCGCAAAATGGACATGCGCAGGGCCGCATACGTGAGTGGGATTAAGGACTTATAGGATTAACAATTGTTTAAAACGGCGGTTGGGTAACCGGCCGAAAGGCAAAATGCCTTTCAAAACATATAGATGTTCTTGCCGGGACTCGCCGGGGCGTTAACCTTGATTGCGTCCGCGGCGGCCGGCGGCGAACAGCACGGCCTCTTCGGCGGCGCGCACCAGGGCGCGGGCCTTGTTCTGACTCTCTTCGTACTCGGCCTGCGGATCGCTGTCGGCGACCACGCCGCCGCCCGCCTGGATATAGAGGGTGCGGTCCTTCACCAAGGCGGTGCGCAGGGCGATACAGCTGTCCATGGCGCCATTGGCGGCGAAATAGCCGATGGCGCCGGCATAGATGCCGCGGCGGGTTTTTTCCAACTCATCGATGATCTCCATGGCGCGCACCTTGGGCGCGCCGGAGACGGTGCCGGCGGGAAAACCGGCCATCAGCGCGTCGATGGCGTCATGCTTGGGGTCGATCTCGCCTTCGACGTTCGAGACGATATGCATGACATGCGAGTAGCGCTCGATGACCATCTTCTCGGTGACCCGCACCGTGCCGATCTTGGCGACGCGGCCGACATCGTTGCGCCCGAGATCGAGCAGCATGAGATGCTCGGCCAGTTCTTTCGGGTCGGCGAGCAGTTCCTCGGCGAGCGCGGCGTCTTCCGCCGGCGTCTTGCCGCGGGGACGGGTGCCGGCGATCGGCCGGATCGTCACCTTGCCGTCGCGCAGCCGCACCAGAATCTCCGGGCTCGAGCCGACGATGGAGAAGGCGCCGAAATCCATGAAGAACAGGAAGGGAGACGGATTCAAGCGGCGCAACGAGCGATAGAGCGCGAAGGGCGGCAAATGGAAGGGGACGGAGAAGCGCTGCGACGGCACGACCTGGAAGATGTCGCCGGCGAGGATGTAGTCTTTCGCCTTGGCGATATTGGCGCTGTATTCGGCCAAGGTCGTGTTCGAGGTCGGCACCGGCGCCGGCTGCTCGCCCTCGGCGGCCTCGTGGCGATAGGGCAGCGGACCTTCGAACGCCGAGAGCGCCTCGGTCAGGCGCCATTGCGCGGCGGCATAAGCGGTGTCGGCTTCTTTTTGGGTCACGTTCTTGTCGGCGAGGTCGGGCCAGACGGGCGTGACCAGCGTCACGGTGTCTTCGAGGTGATCGAAGATGGCGACCACCGTGGGGCGTAGGAAAATGCTTTCCGGAATGTGCAGCTCGTCCGGATTGTTGTCCGGCAAGGTTTCGACCTGACGCACCATATCGTAGCCCATGTAGCCGAACAGGCCGGCGGCCATCGGCGGCAGGTCGGCAGGCGTCTCGATATGGGATTCTTTGATCAGCGCGCGCAAGGCATCGAGCGGCGCCTGATCGCAGGGCTTGAAATCGGTCAGATTGGCGAGCGCGTTGCGATTGATCTCTGCTTTCGCGCCGGACGACTTCCAGATCAAATCCGGTTTGAAGCCGAGGAAGGAATAGCGTGCGCGCCGCGCGCCGCCCTCGACGGATTCAAAAAGGAAGCTATTGGGCTGGCCTTCGGCGAGCTTGAGCAGGGCCGAGACCGGCGTTTCCAGATCGGCGACCAGTCGCGTCCAGACGATCTGCGCCGTCCCCGCACGATGGGCCTCGGCGAAGGACTCGAACTCTGGCAGCGTTTTCATCTTAGAACCGGCTGTCGATGACCGAGCGCTCGATCTTGACATCGTAGCGCTGGCGTAAGGCGCCGGCGAATTGATCGAGCAGGTCGCCAGCGATCGACTGAGCAAGTTGATCGTCCAGACGGCTGCGCGCCTCTTCGGCCAACGTCGGCGCGGGGCGAACTTCCTTCAGAACGGCGACAACATAGCCTTCGCGCGATTCGGCCATGGCCGCTTCGCCGGCCTTGAGGGCGAACAAGTCGGCTTTGATCGCTTCCGGCACGCCGGCTTCCGATTCGTGTGTCGCGCGTGTGAAGGCTGGGCTTGTCTTGACCGGCAGCTTCTCGCTCGCGGCGGCGGCGGCCAGCGTCTGACCGGCCTTGACCTTGTCGAGCAAGCCTTGCGCGCGCTTTTCGGCGGCGGCGCGGCGCTGCTCATCCTGCCAAGAGGCGATCAGGTCGTTCTTCACCTGGTCGAGCGGCTTGGCGGCGGCAGGCTGGATCTTGTCGACATGCAGCACGGCGAACACGTTGTTGGCCAATTCAAGCAGCGTCGATTCCTGATTTTCCGGCGTGGCGAAGGCGGTGCGTAGGAACACTTGGTCCGGCGGCAGATTGGACGCGGCCTTGCCGGCTTCAGTCAGGCCATTGGCTTCGATTGGCGGCACCTTGGCGACTTTGACGCCGATCTGGCCTGCGGCCTCTTCGAGTGAGGCGCCCCCGGCGAGAGCGTCTTCTAATTTGATCGACAGGTTGTGGGCGGCATCGCCCGCCTGGCGGCCGGCGATATCCTTGCGCAGCTGGTCGCGCACTTCGGCCAAGGGCCGCACGCGGCCTTCTTCTGCGCCGTTGACCCGCACGATGTGCCAGCCGAGCGGGCTCTTGAGCGGCGCGCTGTGCTGACCGGCCTTGAGAGCGAAGACGGGCGCGGCGATCTCGCCGAGCAGATCGGCGCGCTCGACCCAGCCGAGTTTGACGATCTGCGCCGTCATGCCGGCTTCCTTGATCGTGGCCTCGAGGCTGCGGCCTTTGCTCATGAGGTCGGCGACGCGCTTGGCGTCGCCTTCGTCGCGCAGCACGAGCTGGTCGACGTCGCGGCGCTCGCGCAAGGTGTATTCATTGACGCGAGCGGCGTATTCGCTGAGGAGCTGCTCGTCAGACACCGCGATCTCTTCGGCCAGCGCCGTCGGGTCGATGGTCACGTAGCTGATAGTGCGATATTCCGGCGCCATGAAGCGATCGCTATTCATCTTGTAGTAGGCGGCGAGTGTCGCTTCGTCGGGCGGGGCAGGGGTCGTGGCCGCAGCGGCTGGCACGATGACGGTGTCGACGACGCGGCTTTCCTCGCGATAGCGATGCAGCGATTCGGTCAGCACGGTCGGCACCGGCGTGTCGATGCCGACGACGCCGGCAAGCTGGCGCGTCGCCAGGTCGCGCCGCAGCAGGGCGACGTAGCGGTCTTCGGTCAGGTTGTTGGCCATCAGCACTTGCTGTAAATGCGCCCGGTCGAACTGTCCCAGGGCATTGCGGAAGGCCGGCTCGTTCTGGATATGGCGCAGCACCATTTGGTCGCCGACTGCGAGGCCGAGATCGTTCGCCGCCTTGTTGAAGACGGCGCGGTCGATCAGGCGCTCAAGGGCCTGATCGACCAAGCCAAGCTGCTTGGCCTGCTGGGAATCCAGGGCGCCGCCGAAGATCGGTTGGAAACGCTCGACCTCTTGCTTCACGGCGTCGTTGAGCTGCGACAGCGGAATCTTGACCCCGGCGACCTTGGCCACCGTCGGGTCGCGCTCGCCGAGGAAGATGTCGTTGATGCCCCAGAGGCCGAAGCTCATGATCAAAAGCCCGAACAGAATCTTCACCACCCAAGAGGTGGCGTGTTGGCGCATGGACTGAAGCATCGAAGTGGGGCCTGTCTACGAAACGGGGGCTGAATGGGGGACGTGGCGCGGCCCAATTCCAGCGAAAGGCGCTAGAGAAACAGGCACTTGCAGGGCGCGGCGCATGATAGAAGCGGCCCTTGGGCGCTGCAACACGGAAATCGCCCCAAAAACCATGCCTTTTTGCCGTATCACTCCGGGGTAAGGCCCAATTGGCAGTTTGCCCGGCGCGTGTTAGGAAGCCCGCGCAAACTCGCCAATTTCGACAAAGGGAACAACCGCATGGCCGCCCGCCGCCCATTGATCGCCGGCAATTGGAAGATGAATGGCCTTAAGCTCGATGGCCTGACCCTGGCGCAAGCCGTGGCGCAGGACGTCGGCAAGCCCGGCGCCGTCGGATGTGAACTCCTCGTCTGTCCTCCCGCCACCCTCGTCATGACCATCGCGCATGTGCTGGTCGGCAGCAGCGTCGGGCTGGGCGGCCAGGATTGCCACGCGAAGGTTTCCGGCGCCCATACCGGCGACATCAGTGCTGCCATGCTGCGCGATGCAGGCGCGGCCTATGTCATCGTCGGCCATTCAGAGCGCCGCACCGATCACGGTGAAAGCGACGCTCAGGTGCTGGCCAAGGCGCAGGCGGCGCAAGCGGCGGGCCTGACCGCCATTATCTGCATCGGCGAGACCGAGGCGCAATATGTCGCCGGCCAGACGTTGGATGTTCTGTCGCGTCAGATCGCCGGGTCGGTCCCCGACGGCGCCAAGGCGGCTGCCACGGTCGTCGCCTACGAGCCGGTTTGGGCCATCGGCACCGGCCGCACGCCGACCAACGATGAAATTGCCGCCGCTCATGCCCATATTCGGAAGGAATTGGCCAAGCGGACCGCCGATGCGGCGGCTGTCCGCCTGCTCTACGGCGGCTCAGTCAAGCCGTCGAATGCCGCCGAGATTTTGCGCCTGCCGGATGTCGACGGCGCGCTGGTCGGCGGCGCCAGTTTGATCGCGGCCGATTTCGCCGCCATCGCCCGTAGTTGCCCTTAATCGCCACAGCAAACGCCGGGGCGATCGCCGCAGGCAGTTGCCTCTAGCGAAAGCCGGTGAAAGCGAGTAGAGAAAGCGCCCATGACGACACTCCTCCTGGTCATCCATATTTTCCTGGCCCTTGCCCTGGTCATTACCGTCCTTTTGCAGCGCAGCGAAGGCGGCGCGCTGGGCATAGGCGGTGGTCAAGGCGGCATGATGTCGGGCCGCGGGCAAGCGAACCTGCTGACCCGCACCACTGGCGTTCTCGCAGGCCTGTTCATGCTGAATTGCCTCGTGTTGGCGATTCTCGCCGGCGCGAACAAGCAGCCGCGCTCCATTTTCGATCAAATGCCGATGACCGCACCGAGCATTCCGTCGAGCGGACCCGCGCCTTTGGCGCCGCCGGTCACGCCCGCCGCGCCGGGAACGTCTGGCTCCACCGGGCCGGCCGCACCGCCCACACGCTAATAAACAGTCGGCATTGCGCCGATTTTCGGACGGTATGAAAAAAGGGGCGAGGGGTCGCCCCTTTTTGTTGGGAAAGTTCTAAGCCTTGTGTAATCTTTAACTCCCATGCAGACCCGGTACATCTTCATCACTGGCGGCGTGGTTTCCTCCCTCGGTAAAGGCATCGCTTCAGCGTCGCTCGGCGCGCTGTTGCAGGCCCGCGGATATAAAGTCCGCCTACGCAAGCTCGATCCCTACCTCAACGTCGATCCGGGCACGATGTCGCCCTATCAGCACGGCGAGGTTTACGTCACCGACGACGGCGCCGAGACCGATCTCGACCTCGGCCATTACGAGCGCTTCACCGGCGTCTCGTCGCGTCAGAGCGACAACATCACCACCGGCCGCATTTACTCCACCGTGATCTCGCGCGAGCG
>CANJIM010000100.1 GCA_947474495.1 Rhodospirillaceae bacterium | reverse complement strand
GGCATCCTGCCGGTGACGAATTTCGCCCAGGTGGTGAAGTTCAGCAAAGCCTGCGGCACCGCCGTGCCGCCGTGGCTCGCCCGGCTGTTCGAGGATCTCGACGAAGACCCGGAAACGCGCAAGCTGGTGGCGGCGACCGTCGCCGCGCGGCAATGCCTGGCGCTCGAAAAGGCCGGCGTGAAGGAATTCCATTTCTACACGCTGAACCGCGCCGATCTGGTTTATGCGATCTGCCACATCCTCGGACTGCGGCCAGACGCCGCGCAGGCGGCCGTGAAAGTTGGAGCCGGCGTATGAGCGCCTTTCTCGATTTCTTGAAGAGCAACGTGCTGCTCGCAGATGGCGGCACCGGCACGCTCGTCCAGGCGATGAACCTCGACGTCGAGAAAGATTATCTCGGTCAGGAAAACTGCACCGAAATCCTCAATAAAAGCCGGCCCGATCTGGTCAAGCAGATCCACCGCGGCTATCTGCAGGCCGGCTCCGATGCGCTGACCAGCAACAGCTTCGGCGGCTCGCCAATCACGCTCGGCGAATTCGGCTTGCAGGACGAAGCCTTCGCTCTCAACAAGCTCGCCGTCGAACTGGCGCGCGAAGTGATCGAAGAATTCGCCGGCGACGGCCGTCAGCGCTTCGTGCTCGGCGACATCGGCCCCGGCACCAAGCTGCCGAGCCTCGGCCATATCGATTATCAAAGCCTGGAAGACGCCTTCACCATCCAGTCGTCGGGCCTGATCGCCGGCGGCTGCGACGTCATCCTCGTCGAGACCTGCCAGGATCCGCTGCAGATCAAGGCCGCCGTCAACGGCGCCAAGCGGGCGCGCATCGAGGCGAACAAAGACATTCCGATCATTGTGCAGGTCACGGTGGAAACCACCGGCACCTTGCTGGTCGGCGCCGATATCGCGGCGGCTGCGACGGTCATCAACGCGCTCGACGTGCCGGTGCTGGGGCTCAATTGCGCCACCGGCCCGCGCGAGATGGCCGAGCATGTCAATTGGCTCGGTGCCAACTGGACCGGCGCTGTCGTCGTGCAGCCCAACGCCGGCCTGCCCGAATTGGTCGATGGCCAGACACGCTACCCGCTGTCGCCCGGCGAGCTAACGAAATGGATGGAGCGCTTCCTCAAAGAGGACGGCGTCAACATGATCGGCGGCTGCTGCGGCACCACGCCGGAGCATATCGGCCAGCTCGATGCGCTGCTGCGCAAGCTCGCCAGCGCCGAGGGTCGTAATACGCACCGCCCGGCGCCGAAAAAGCGCGATGTCACCTGGACGCCATCGGTTGCCTCGCTCTACAGCCAGGTGCCGCTGCGCCAGGAGAACGCCTATTTCTCCATCGGCGAGCGCTGCAACGCCAATGGCTCGCGCCAATTCCGCAAGCTGCAGGAAGAGGGCGACTGGGACGGTTGCGTCGCCATGGGCCGCGAGCAGGTGCAAGAAGGTTCGCACGCGCTCGACGTTTGCACTGCCTTCGTCGGTCGCGACGAAGTCTCTGATATGACCAACGTCATCAGCCGAATGCGTGGCTCGGTGACCGCGCCGCTCGTCATCGATTCGACCGAGCTACCGGTGTTGGAAGCTTCGCTCAAGCTCTATGGCGGCAAGGCGATCCTCAATTCGATCAACTTCGAGGACGGCGAGGAGCCGGCCGAGAAGCGCATGATCCTGGCCAAGCGCTTCGGCGCCGCCGTGGTGGCGCTGACCATCGAAGAAGCCGGCATGGCCAAGGACGCCGATGCAAAAGTGCGCATCGCCAAGCGCCTGCATGAGTTCGCCTGCGTGAAGCACGGCTTGGCGCCCTCCGATCTGATGATCGATCCGCTGACCTTCACGATCTGCACCGGCAACGAAGACGACCGCAAGCTCGGCCTGTGGACGCTCGACGCCATTGAGCGCATCGCCAAGGAGTTGCCCGAGGCGCAGATCATCCTCGGCCTGTCGAACATCTCCTTCGGATTGAAGCCGGCGGCCCGCCATGTGCTGAACTCGGTCTATCTCGATCACGCCATCAAGCGCGGCCTGACCGGCGCCATCGCGCATTTCTCGCGCATCATGCCGCTGCACAAGATTCCCGAAGAGGAAGTGCGCGTCGCCGAAGACCTGATCTACGACCGCCGCCGCGAAGATTACGATCCGCTCCAGGCCTTCCTCGCGCTGTTCCAGGACCGCGACCAGGAAAAGAAGGCCATCGTGGTGCGCTCGGAAAAACCCGAAGAGCGCCTCAAGCAGCGCATTATCGACGGCGAACGCAAAGGCATCGATGTCGATCTCGCCGAAGCGATGAAGACATATAAGCCGCTCGACATCATCAATACCTTCCTGCTCGATGGCATGAAGGTGGTCGGCGAACTGTTCGGCTCGGGCAAGATGCAGCTTCCGTTCGTGCTGCAGTCGGCCGAGACGATGAAGGCCGCGGTCGCTTGGCTTGAGCCGCATATGGAGCGCGTCGCCGGCCAGGAGAAGGGCATCATCGTGCTCGCCACCGTGAAGGGCGATGTGCATGACATCGGCAAGAACCTGGTCGATATCATCCTGACCAACAACGGCTACAAGGTCATCAACCTCGGCATTAAGCAGCCGGTGAGCAACATCATCGAGGCCGCCAACCAGAACAAGGCTGACGCCATCGGCATGTCCGGACTACTGGTCAAATCGACCGTGGTGATGCGCGAGAACCTCGAAGAGATGCAGCGCCAGGGCCTCGACATTCCCGTCATGCTCGGCGGCGCCGCGCTGACGCGCCAATATGTCGAACAAGATTGTCTGGCAGCCTATGGCGGCAAGCGGGTCGCCTATGCGCGCGACGCTTTCGACGGCCTCGGGCTGATGGACAAGATCGTCACCAAGACGTTCGACAGCTTCGTCGAGACGGTGGCCGCCAAGACTGCCGCCAAGCCGAAGAACACCCGGCGCGCCGCCATGCGCGTGGTGCCGACCACCGATGGCGAGCGGCCCAAAAGTGACGCCGAAGGTTTTGATGAATCGAGCATCCTACGTCCGGTCGATTATGAAGAGATCAAGCTTCATAAGGCCGAACTGCTCAAGGGCGTCGAGGTGCCGAACCCGCCGTTCTGGGGCGCGCGCCTGATCGAGCAGGTGCCGCTCCGCAATCTCGTGACCTATTTGAACGAGCGCATGCTCTATCAATTCCACTGGGGCTATCGCAAGGATGGCCGCACCCTCGAGCAATACATGGCTTGGGCGCGCAAAGAGCTGCGCCCGATCATGACGCGCCTGCTGAAGCAATGCGAAGACGAGAAGATCCTGCAGCCCAAGGCCGCTTACGGCTATTGGAAATGCGCCTCTGAAGGCAACAGCGTCATCCTGTTCAACGAGGACGGCCAGACCGAGGCGACGCGCTTCGAGTTTCCCCGTCAGAACAAGCCGGGCGGCCTCTGCATCGCTGACTTCTTCCGCGATGTCTCGGCCAACGAGCGCGACGTCATCGGCTTGCAGGTCGTGACCCAGGGTGATGCGGCTTCCGAAGTGGCGCGCCAATGGTTCGCCCAGGACCGCTATCAGGATTATCTCTATCTGCATGGTCTCGGCATCGAGATGACCGAGGCGCTCGCCGAATATGTCCACACGCGCATTCGCGCCGAGATGGGCTTTGCCGGCGAAGACGATCGCGACATGGACAAGCTGTTGTCGCAGGGCTATCGCGGCTCGCGCTACTCCTTCGGCTATCCGGCCTGCCCGAATTTGGCCGACCAGCATCAGCTGATCGGCTTGCTCGGCGCCGAGCGTCTCGGCATCACCATGACCGACGGCGACATGCTCGATCCCGAGCAATCGACCTCGGCGATCGTCGTGCATCACCCGCAGGCGAAATACTTCTCAGTGTAAAAGTTGCCGGTTCGGCTTTGTTGAAGCCGCGCGTGCGGCGCGATTAGTCGAACGTCTCGGCGTCCTTGAACAGCTTGCCGAGCGCATCCTTGGGCGAGACGGTCGGCGTCATGCCGGGCTTCATCGGCCAGTCGATGGCGAGATCGGGATCGTCCCAGCGGATGCAGCGCTCGTAAGCGGGCGCATAGAAGTCGGTGCATTTGTAGAGCACGGTGGCGCGTTCGCTTTGCGCGTAAAAGCCGTGGGCGAAGCCGGGCGGCACCCACAGCGCCGAGCCGCGCTCGGCCGACAGGGGTTCGGCGAGCCATTTGCCGAAGGTCGGCGAGGATTTGCGCAAGTCCACCACCACATCGAAGATCGCGCCCGACACCACGGCGACCAGTTTTCCCTGCGCCTGTTGCACTTGGTAATGCAGGCCGCGCAGCACGCCTTTGGCCGATTCGCTCCAATTGTCCTGCACGAAGGACGCCGGCAAGCCGCCTTCGGCGTATTTATGGGCGTGCCAGGTTTCCATGAAAGCGCCGCGCACATCGCGGAACACATCCAGTTCGACGCGGATGACGCCGTCGAGCGCCAGGGGAGTGAATTTCACGGGCGGTCCTTCAAGATTTGGCCTTCAAGCTGCGGTCGTCAGGCTTTGGGCAACAGGCGGTCCAGCACGTCGGCGAGCGCCGCCTGCCAGGGGCGCGGTTCGATGCCGTATAGCCCCGCCAGCTTATCGCAGTCCAGGACGGAATAGGCCGGCCGTTTGGCCGGCGTCGGATAGTCGCTGGTCGGGATGGCGGCGAGGTCCGGCGACGGCCCGCCGCGCTGCGCGCTTTGCGCGAAAATCTCGCGGGCGAATTCATACCAGCTGACGGCGCCCTGATTGGCGAAATGGAAGGTGCCGTAGAGTTTGGCCGTCGAGACGCCGCCGCCGAGCTTGCCGGCGATGGCGAGGATCGCGTCCGCCAGATCATGGGCCGATGTCGGCCGTCCGACCTGATCGGCGACGACTTTGAGCGCGGGGCGTTCGGCGCCGAACCGCAGCATGGTTTTGACGAAATTATTGCGGTCGATGCCGAACACCCAGGAGGTGCGGAGGATGACGTGACGGCGCGCCGCCTCGCGCACCGCATCCTCGCCGCCAGCCTTGCTGGCACCATAGACGCCGAGCGGCGCGATCGGATCGTCCTCGCGCCACGGCCGGCTGGCCTGGCCATCGAACACGTAGTCGGTCGACAGATGGATGACGGTGGCCTGCGCGTCGGACGCGGCTTTGGCGACGATACCGGCGCCGGTCTCATTGATGCGGAAGGCGGCGTCGCTGTCGGACTCGGCCTTATCGACGGCGGTATAGGCAGCGGCATTGACCACGACGGCGGGTTCATGGGCGCCGATGGCGCGGGCCACTTGGTCGGCGTTGGTGATATCCGCCGCCGCGCGCGACAGCGTGACGATGGCCCAACCGGTTGGTGCGGTGGCTTTGGCGAGCGCCCGGCCGAGCTGCCCGTCGCCGCCGAAGACGAGCAGCACCTTGTCGCTCATTGGGCGATGCCGGCTTCGGTCAGGGCGCTGCGCCCTTCGAGAAAGGCGCGGGTGCCGTCGAGCCGCGCACGGTCGCGCCAGGCCTTGTCCTTATGGCCGGCCAGCTTGTGCCACAGCGCCTTGACCGTATAGGCGCGGACGTTGCGCCGCCCCCAGGCGCGGGCGCTCGCGGGGTCGCGGTGTTTGGTCTCCAAATAGAGCCGCGACCAGGCGTGATGCCAATATTTGCGCCGCAATACTTCCGGCGTCGGCGGCGATGACAAGCCGCCTTGATGAACGGCGGTCGCGGCGGGGACCTGCACCAGGGCATGGCCGGCGCGGCGCATCTTCATGCAGAGGTCGTCGTCTTCGAAATAGAGGAAGATATTGGCATCGAAGCCGCCGACCTCGCGAAACAGCGCCGTGCGCACCAGCATCACCGCGCCGGAGAGAAAATCGGCGCAGATGTCGCCATCGGGCGGCAGGCGCTCGCTGCCGCGCACGCTGTCTTGGTCGAACAGGCTGACATTGTGCGAGGCGATGCGCGTGCCGTCGGCATTGAGGATGGCGGGCGCGAGGATGCCGGCGTTGGGATTGGCGTCGGCGGCGGCGATCAGCGCCTCGACCGAACCCGGCGTCATCGTCGCATCCGGATTGATCAGCAGGGCGAACTCGGTCTCCGCCAAGGCGACGCCCTGGTTGTTGGCGCGGCCGAAGCCTTGATTGATCGCGTTGGAGAGGATAGTAGCACCGGGCAGGGCCTGCCGCGCCGCGCCCGCCGAATCGTCGTCGCTCGCATTGTCGACGACGATGGCGGCCTTGGCGCGGGCCACCGATCGCAGACAGTCGCCGATGACGGCCGCGCTGCGATAGGCGACCGTCACGGCGGTAAGCCGCGTCCAGGGGTCAAGACCCCCGGACGATACAGTTGGCTCCGGCATTACGGCCTATTCAGCCGCGGGCGGAAAGCTGGGCGCGCGTTCGGCGACCTTGTCGGCCGGCTGATAGATCTTGCTACCGCTGTCGCGGAACGTCTCCGACATTTGCGCCATGCCGGAGGCGGCATATTCGCGCACCTCCTGCGTGATCTTCATGGAGCAGAACTTCGGGCCGCACATCGAACAGAAATGCGCGACCTTGGCGCCTTCGGCCGGCAGGGTTTCGTCGTGGAAGTCCTTGGCGGTTTCCGGATCGAGCGACAGGTTGAACTGGTCGCGCCAGCGGAACTCGAAGCGCGCTTTGGACAGCGCGTTGTCGCGGATCTGCGCCGAGGGGTGGCCCTTGGCGAGATCGGCGGCATGGGCGGCGATCTTGTAGGTCACCACGCCGACCTTCACGTCGTCGCGGTCGGGCAGGCCGAGATGCTCTTTCGGCGTGACGTAGCAGAGCATCGCGGTGCCGAACCAGCCGATCATGGCGGCGCCGATGGCGCTGGTGATGTGGTCGTAGCCCGGCGCAATGTCGGTGGT
>CANJIM010000099.1 GCA_947474495.1 Rhodospirillaceae bacterium | reverse complement strand
TCTGCGCCGGCAAGCTGCGGCGCCGCAACGTCACGGTCATGCGCAATGTCGCGACCGAGGCCTGCCGCCGCGCCAGCAATTGCGGCGAGTTTCTCGCCCGCGTGAAGGACGAAACCGGCCTTGCCATCGAAACCATCAGCACCGGCGAGGAAGCCGCCCTGGCGCTCGCCGGCTGCTCGCCGTTGCTCGACGTCGCGACGCCGGAAGCCCTGGTGTTCGACATCGGCGGCGGCAGCACCGAATTGATGTGGGCCAAACTCGATCCGGCCGGCGGCGAGCCCGAGCTGATCGATTATCTCTCCTTGCCCTATGGCGTGATGAACCTCGCCGAACGCGCCGACTGCGATTGCCTGTCGCGCGACGCCTTCGAGGCGCTGATCGACCAGGTGCGCGACAAGGCCGAAGCCTTCGAAGCGCGTCATAACATCCGCGCGCGTATCGCTGCCGGCCGCTTGCAGATGCTCGGCAGCTCGGGCACCGTCACCACGCTGGCCGGTATCCGCATGGGATTGCCCTGCTACGACCGCTCGCGCGTCGACGGCAGCCACATGGATTTCGCCGAATTGCGCAGCGTCATCGACCATCTGCTGGCGCTCGATTGCAAGGCGCGGGCGCTCGAGCCCTGCATCGGGCCGTCGCGCGCCGACTTGGTGCTGGCGGGCTGCGCCATCCTGGAAGCGATCTGCCGCACTTGGCCGGTCGGGCGTCTGCGTGTCGCTGATCGTGGCGTGCGCGAGGGGATTCTGCTAACCCTCATGCGCCCATTGACGCAACAGGGCGCCATTTCGGCGTCGCCCAGCCTCATTCCCGCAGAGTAGTCATGACCGAGAAGACAGGTAAGCCCGGCGCGCATAAAGCCGGGTCCGGGCGCGGCGCCGCCAAGGCCGGCGGCCTCAAGGTGCGCGTGCGCACCGCCAAGGGCCGCAAGCTGTCGTCGACCCGCTGGCTCGAACGCCAGCTCAACGATCCTTACGTGCACGCGGCGAAGCGGGAGGGCATGCGGTCGCGCGCGGCCTATAAGCTCGCCGAACTGGACGAGAAATATCAACTGCTGAAGCCCGGCATGGTGGTGGTTGACCTCGGCGCGGCGCCCGGCGGATGGACGCAAATCGCTGTCGATAAGGTCAATGCGCTCGGCGCCAAAGCGGGCGCGCGCGGCATGGTGGTGGGCATCGACTTGACGCCGGTCGAGGCGATTGCCGGCGCGACATTGCTGACGCAGGACTTTTTGGCCGAAGAAGCGCCCGACATGCTCAAAGCGATTTTGGCCACTGGCCCGAGCGGCAAGGCCACAGCCGATGTCGTGCTGTCGGACATGGCAGCGCCCGCCACCGGCCATCCGCAGACCGACCATATCCGCATCATCGCCCTGTGCGACGCGGCGGCGGAATTCGCCGGCGAGGTGCTATCGCCCGGCGGCATCTTCCTCGCCAAGGTGCTGCGCGGCGGCACCGAGCGCAGCCTGCTGGAAAAGCTCAAGCGCGACTTCGCCGTGGTGCGCCACGCCAAGCCGCCGGCCAGCCGCGCCGACTCGGCGGAGATTTACGTCGTCGCCACCGGCTATCGCGGCAAGAACGACGCGGCTTAAAGCCGCATCAGACCATCGAGATGGCTCGGCAGATCGCCGAGGGCGTGCTTGGTCAGGTCCTTGGCCAATTCGCCGCTGACCTTGGCGCGCGTGTGATCGTTCAGGCTGGCGCGCAATTCGCCGAGCGTCGCGGCCGGCGCCACCAGCACCAGCTGATCGAAATCGCCCTCGCTCGACGCGGTGTCGAGCAGGCCGGCGATCTGCTTGGCGAATTTCAGCTTCTCAAACTCATGCCAATCGACGCGCGGCTCCATCGCCGAGCGGCTGCCGTCGCCAGTCGAGGCGAAGCTGCGGCCCGGCCGGTCGCTGCCGAGCTCGGTGGTGGTGGGGATATGCTGGTTGCGCGCGGTGCCGGGGACGGGGACCAGGCCGGTCTTGGGGCCTTCATTGGCGAGAATGCGCGCCCGCGCGCCGTCGGCGACGAGCACCCAGGTGGTCTTTTTCGGCGTGATCATGGCGGTGTCTCCGTCTTGTGTGGTCCCCCTGAGCCTAGCCGCGCCCCTGCTGCTCACATTGACCTGGATCAGTGTGTGAGGGATCAGGGGCTGGCTCTAACTAAAGGTGGGCCCTCAAGCGGGGAACCGGAAGCGGAACTCGGCCGGCTAGCGCGAATATTTCGCCGACATCAGCACCACGATCATGCACAGCACGGTGAAGATCGCCGAGCCGTAGAAGATCCAGGCCGGCACGCCGGCATCGATCATGAAGCCGAACAGCAGCGGCGCCAGCGCCATGCCGATCGACTGGCCGGAGAAGACGAAGCCGAACACCTTGCCCATCGAGCCCTTGGGGCTGGCGCGGCGCACCAGCAGGTCGCGGGCCGGGCCGATGATGCCGTTGGTCAGGCCGGCGAAGGCGAAGATGGCGATCAGCAGGAAGCCGGGCAGGTCCCACACGCCGATGATCGCCATGACGATGGCCGACATTCCGAGGCCGACCGCCGCCATCAGCTCGGCGCGCTTGGTGATGTCCGCCAGCCAGCCGCCGACCAGCACGCCGGCCGCGTTGCAGGCCAGGAAGGTGGTGAAGGCGGCATTGGCGATCAGCGCCGGGGTGTCATGCGTCTCATGCAGGCCGGCGACCGAGAAGGTCTTGAGCCCGCCGCCCGCCAGTTGGTTCATGGCGTAGTAAAGGAACAGGAACAGGATGGCCGGCGAGGCCAGGATGTGGCGCAGCACCTGCATCGTGGTCTGCGGCGCATCGGGATCTTCGGCGGCGACGGCCTTCTTCTTTTTCTTCGGTCCGGCCGCGGCGGCGGCGTCCTCGGCGATGTAGCGCCATTGCGTCAGCAGGCCGAGCAGGATCACCAGGCCGGCGACGCCGGCGACCACCAGCGCCATGCGCCAGTTCGAGGCGGCGGCGATGCCGATCAGCACGATCGGCGCGATGGCCGAGCCGACATGGCCGGAGAAGGCATGCAGGCTGAAGGCGCGGCCCATGTAGCTTTCGCTCATGGTGCCGCCGAGGATGGTGTAGTCGGCCGGGTGGAACACCGAATTGCCGACGCCAAGCACGATGCCGGCGATCAGCAGCATCCAGATGTCGGTGGCCGCCGCCGTCATGATGGTGCCGACGGCGCACATGGCGAGGCCGATGGTCAGCAGCGTCTTGGCGCCGTAGCGGTCGACCAGGATGCCGGCCGGCACCTGCAGCCCGGCCGACAGCATGCCGCGCAGGCTGAGCATGGCGCCGAGCATGGTGTAGCCGATGGCGAGGTCGGCATTCAGGAAGGGCAGCAGCGGCGGCAGCGTGTTGGAATAGAAATGGCTCATCATATGGCCGGCGCCGACCAGGCCCATGATGCGGACTTGCGGCTGAATCGACAGACTGATGCTGGACACGGGACGGCCTCCGGACAGGTATTTTCTTATGCCGACCACTATACGCTGCTGAACGCGCCGGTGAAGAGGCGGAATAGCCCAAAAAACCCCCGGTTTCCCAGGCGAAATCGCAGGCAACGCATGGCTGGCATTCCGCTTGCAGTCAACGCTTGGAATCGCCGGGCCGATCTGTATTATGCGGCGCCAACCTGAACTCGAGGGATGGCATGCAGATCCGGGAAGCCTACACGTTCGACGACGTTCTACTGGCTCCTGCTGCGTCCAAAGTCCTCCCTGCCCAAGTCGACACGCGAACCCGCCTGACCAAGACGATCGAGCTTGGCATTCCCTTGCTGTCGTCCGCCATGGACACGGTGACGGAAAGCAAGATGGCCATCGCCATGGCCCAGTCGGGCGGCATGGGCGTCATCCACAAGAACCTCGAGCCCGACGAGCAGGCCGACGAGGTCCGCAAGGTCAAGAAGTTCGAATCCGGCATGGTGGTGAATCCCGTCACCATCGCCCCCGAACAGACCCTGGCCGACGCGCATACGCTGATGGCGGCGCACCATATTTCCGGCATTCCCGTCGTCACCCCCGGCAACAAGAAGCTGGTCGGCATCCTGACCAACCGCGACGTGCGCTTCGCCACCGATCCGCGCCAGACCGTCGCCGAGTTGATGACCAAGGACCGCCTGATCACGGTCGCCGAGGGCGTCAGCCAGGAAGAGGCCAAGCGCCTGCTGCACACGCACCGCATCGAAAAGCTGCTGGTGGTCGATCAGGATTACCGCTGCGTCGGCCTGATCACCGTGAAAGACATCGAGAAGGCCCATCTCTTCCCGAACGCCAGCAAGGACGCCAAGGGCCGCCTGCGCGTCGCCGCCGCCACCGGCGTCGGCAAGGACGGCTTGGCCCGCGCCGAGGCGCTGCTCGCCGCCGAGGTCGATGTCATCGTGGTCGACACCGCGCATGGCCATTCCGAAGGCGTGCTGAAGGCCGTCACCCTGGTCAAGAAGCTGTCGAACCATGTGCAGGTGATCGGCGGCAATATCGCCACGGCGGACGCCGCGCGCGCCCTGATCGACGCGGGCGCCGACGCGGTGAAGGTCGGCATCGGCCCCGGCTCGATCTGCACCACCCGCATCGTCGCCGGCGTCGGCGTGCCGCAGCTCACCGCCGTGCTCGACGTCGCCGAGGTCTGCCGCAAGGCCGGCGTGCCCGTCATCGCCGACGGCGGCATCAAATATTCCGGCGACTTCGCGAAAGCCATCGCCGCCGGCGCCGATTGCGCCATGGTCGGGTCCTTGCTCGCCGGCACCGAGGAAGCGCCGGGCGAGGTTTACCTCTACCAGGGCCGCTCCTATAAGGCCTATCGCGGCATGGGCTCGGTCGGCGCCATGGCGCGCGGCTCGGCCGACCGCTACTTCCAGCAGGAAGTCACCGACCAGCTCAAACTGGTGCCGGAAGGCGTCGAGGGCCGCGTGCCGTTCAAGGGCCCGGCCAGCGCCGTCATCCATCAGCTGATCGGCGGCCTGCGCGCCGCCATGGGCTACACCGGCAACGGCACCATCGCCGACATGCAGAAGAACTGCACCTTCGTGCGCATCACCGGCGCCGGCCTGCGCGAAAGCCACGTTCACGACATCGCCATCACCCGCGAATCGCCCAACTACCGCCAGGACTCGTGATACGCGGGACTGGCGTGCCCGGTTTTTTCAAGGCTGGGCCAACAAGAAAGACCCGCCGTCCGATGACCGCTTCTTCCGAAATTCTCCTCATCCTCGATTTCGGGTCGCAAGTGACCCAGCTCATCGCCCGCCGCGTGCGCGAGTCGGGCGTCTATTGCGAGGTCGTGCCCTTCAACAAGGCCGACGAGGCGATCAGCAGGCTCAACCCCAAGGCGATCATCCTGTCCGGCGGCCCGGCCTCGGTGACGAAAATCGGCACGCCGCGCGCGCCCGACAGCGTCTTCAAGCTCGGCGTGCCGGTGCTCGGCATCTGCTACGGCGAGCAGACCATGGTGGCGCAGCTCGGCGGCAAGGTCGAAAGCTCCGACCACCGCGAATTCGGCCGCGCCCAGATCACCATCGCCGACGACACGCCGCTGTTCCAGGGCCTGTGGCACAAGGGCGGCACGGACGAGGTGTGGATGAGCCACGGCGACCGCGTCATCTCGCTGCCCGAGGGCTTCCGTGTCATCGCCACCAGCGAGAGCGCGCCCTTCGCGGCGATAGCGGACGACAAGCGCAAGTTCTACGGCGTGCAGTTTCACCCCGAGGTCGTCCACACGCCGAACGGCGCCAAGCTGCTGCGCAACTTCACGCACAAGGTGGCGAACCTGTCGGGCGACTGGACCATGGCGGCCTTCCGCGCCCAGGAGATCGCGCGCATCCGCAAGCAGGTCGGCAAGGGCAAGGTGATCTGCGGCTTGTCGGGCGGCGTCGATTCGTCGGTCGCCGCCGTGCTGATCCACGAGGCGATCGGCGATCAGCTCACCTGCGTCTTCGTCGACACCGGCATGATGCGCGCCGGCGAGGCGGAGGAGGTGGTGACCCTGTTCCGCGGCCATTACAACATGCCGCTGATCCACAACGACGCGCGCGAGCTGTTCCTCGGCAAGCTGACCGGCGTGGCGGACCCCGAGCATAAGCGCAAGATCATCGGCGCCACCTTCATCGACGTGTTCGAGGCCGAGGCCAAGAAGATCGGCGGCGCCGAATTCCTCGCCCAAGGCACGCTCTATCCGGACGTGATCGAGTCGGTGTCCTTCGCCGGCGGCCCGAGCGTCACCATCAAGTCGCACCACAATGTCGGCGGCCTGCCGGCGCGCATGAACATGAAGCTGGTCGAGCCGCTGCGCGAACTGTTCAAGGACGAAGTGCGCGCGCTGGGCCGCGAGCTCGGCATGCCGGCCAGCCTGATCGGCCGCCACCCCTTCCCGGGGCCGGGCCTCGCCATCCGCATCCCCGGCGAGATCACCAGCGAGAAGCTCGACCTGCTGCGCAAGGCCGACACGATCTACTTGGACGAGATCCGCAAGGCCGGCCTCTACGACGTGATCTGGCAGGCCTTCGCCGTGCTGCTGCCGGTGCGCACCGTCGGCGTCATGGGCGATGAGCGCAGCTACGACTACGCGCTGGCGCTGCGCGCCGTGACCTCAACCGACGGCATGACGGCGGACTATTACCCGTTCGAGCATTCGTTCTTGGGGCGCGTCGCCAACCGCATCATCAACGAAGTCCGCGGCATCAACCGCGTCACCTACGACATCACCAGCAAACCGCCTGGGACGATCGAGTGGGAGTGAGTCTCTAGCTAAGCGCAGATTAAAATGCTGTCTTTCTAGAGTTCGTCTAACGCTCAGCTTAGACGTCAGGGTTAAATAAGTTATTCGCTTTGTTGCGTCTGATCGGCCCCCATTAGGTGGTCCAGGTTAAATGTTAGTGCATTATTTCCTCCCTCGCCATTGCTGGCTGGAGGTGGAGCGAAGCGGAACCGGAAGGCGGCAATGGCG
>CANJIM010000098.1 GCA_947474495.1 Rhodospirillaceae bacterium | reverse complement strand
TCGGCGCGCGGCACCTGGCCGACCAGCAGCACGAGGCCGGAGGAGTTCTGCTGCGCCGTGTGCACGCCGATGGCGGCATGCATGGCGCCGGGGCCGCGGCTGACCATGCAGACGCCGGGACCGCCGCGCATCCTGCCGTCGGCTTCCGCCATATGGGCGGCACTGGCCTCATGGCGGCAGGTGACGAATTGGATGCGGTTGGCATTGTCGAGCAAGGCGTCATACAGCGGCAAGGCGCTTTCGCCCGGCACGCCGAAGGCGCGGTCGACGTCGTGGGCGAGCAGGGCGGCGACGAGTATCTCGCCGCCGTTACGCATGGTCATCGCTGCCACCACTCCCCATTACCATTCTAGGGCTTTTTTCGTTTTCTCGACCAGCTCGGGCGACACGCCTGAGAACTTGCCGGCGAGCGCCTGCATTTCTTCGCCGGTCGCCGCCTTGATCTCCATCTTGCTTTTGGTCAGCTCGGCGGCGAATTGCTCATCGCCCATGGTGTCCATGAAGGCCTTGCGCATCAGCGCGACGCGGTCGGCCGGTACGTCCGGCGGCAAGGCGTAGGAAATGCCGAGCGAGGTGTAGGAGGCGACGAGCTCCATAATCTGGCGGCTCTCGTCGTCCTTCACCAAGGAGGTGAGCAGCGGCACGCCGGGCATGGAGGATTCTTTTTCCAGGCTGAGCTCGCCGATGATCTTGAGCGTGCCGTCGGCGAGCCATTCGGGTTTGCTCGACAGCACCGTCTCGATAGCGCCGGTGCGGGCATGCAGTTCGCCGCGCTCCATGGCCAGGTAAATCTCCGGCGAGCTGTTGTAGCCAAGGATCGCCTTGGTTTTCAGGCCGAGCAGCGTGCGCATGATGATCGGCGTCATATAGGTCTGCGAGCCCTTGCCCTGGGCGCCGAATACCAGTTCGGTGGTCTTCATGCCTTCGAGCGTGGTGGTCGGCGCGGTGTGATAGACCATGACGAAGCCGGTGGTCGGCACGACCCGGGCGATCCAGTTGAACTTGCCGGTGTCGTATTCGACGCCGTCGCTGAACAGCTGGTCGAGGCCGAGCGTCTGGTTGAGGCTGCCGATCGAGGTGCCGTCCTTCGGCGCGATGCGATAGATGTGGTTGGCGAGCAGCTTGCCGCCGGCGCCGGGCATGTTCTGCACCACGACGCTGGGGGCGCCGGGAATATGGCTCGGCAGGTAGCGCGCGAAAGCGCGGGCGTAGAAATCGTTGGAGCCGCCCGGGCCGGTATGGACGCGGATGGTGACCGTCTTGCCTTTATAGAAGTCCTGGGCCTGAGCGGCATTTGCCGCGACAAGCGCGGCGCCAAGCATGGCGAGATGGATCGTGGTCTTGCGAAGAGTCTTAAGAACGTTCATTGGCAGTTTCCCCCTTGCCGATGTCGCGGAATAGTGGATCGCCGTTCAGTTGCCGTAGGTGCCGGTTTTGGCGGCGTAGAATTCGAGCAGCGCCAAGGCTTCGGCGCTGTGATGTACGAGGCGGTTTTGGATGTCGCGCAGGCTGTCGAATTCCTCGCGCGTCAGGCTGGCGAAGATCGCGTCGTTGACCGGCGCCTGAATCGCCTTCAGCGATTCCAGCCGTTGCTTGCCCTCGGCGCTGAGCATCAGTCGGACGCGGCGGCGGTCGATCGGATCAGTCGCCTTGTCGACCAGACCGGCGGCGACGAGATTGTTGATCTCCATGGTGATGAAGGCCGAGCTGAGTTGCAGATGCTTGGCGATGACATTGACGCCGACGCCGAGTTTGTCCTGCAGATGCGAGACCGCCACCAGGATGATGTATTGACTGCCGCTAACGCCGATGAAGGCGCCGAAACGGCTGCGCACGTCTTGCATACGCACCGAGAAGGCGAACATGTCGTGGATGTAACTGCGGAAGTTGGCGTCGCTGCCTTTGGTCAGCAACTCCTTCTTCGTCACGGTTTTGGTCGTGGTTTGCGCCTTGGTCTTGCCGCCGGTCGGTTTCATGTCGGTCGGTCCACGCTTGCGGGAGAGATCGGCCCGCCGCCCATGAGGTTGGGGGCGGGCCTAAACGGTCAGGCCGTGGCCTGCAGCTTTTTCGCGCCGGCCTTCTTATAGCCTTGCGCCTGCCAGTCGTAAGCGGGAATTGCCTTGCGGCCGTTCGGCACGTCGAGCCACATGCGCAGCAGATGGCGCTTCTGCGTCGGGCTGTCCTTGAAGTTTTCCCGCGCATGTAAGGTGGTGAAGTTGTTGAACAGCAGCATCTCGCCCGGTTCGATGAGAAAATGCAGCGTCAGGTCCGGGCGCGTCGACAGCGCCTCGAAATAATCCATGGCTTCTTCAAGGTCGGCCGGGATCGGCGTGCCGAGATGCTTGGCGGCGCGGCGCATATGGTTGCGCACGAAGCGGCCGCTGACCACGCCGTCGACCTGGGCGAAGACCGGCACCGGGCCGGGCGTTATCGGCTCGTCGGTCTTGGCGGCTTCAGAGGTCGCGTAGGGGAAGCCGCGATAGAGCGCTTCCAGCAAGTCAGGTCGCGTCTTCAGCATCACGTTGTGGATGGCGAGCGAACTGACGAGTTGGCTATAGCCGCCCTCGGGCGCTTTCTGTAGGCAAAGCAGGCCGACGATTTCGAAGCTGTCGGTGTGCGGCTTCAATTCATCATCGCTGCGATAGGCGCGGCCTGTCGGATTCTCGGGTCCGACCGGCGTGTTCTTGACCTGGCCGAGCTTGTCGCCGAAGGCGCTTTGCGTGGCGGCGACGCCCCAATGGGTGCCGAAGCCCCAATAGACTCGCTCCATGTCCTCGTCCGAAAAACGATCACGCGTCATGCCCTGGATGATGACGGCGCCCTTGCCATTCTGGATCTCGTCGAATTGCTCGCGCAGGAAGCCGTTGATCGCCGGGTGATCCCAGTCCTTGCGCGTGATCTCCTGCGGCGCGAGGGACTTGCTCTTGGCGATCAGCTCTTCGAGCGCCTTGAGCTGCGTCTCGGTCATGCGGACCTTGAGGGGGCCTGCGCCGCCGAGCGACTCGTTGGTCCAGGCGGCCGGATGGTCGATGATCTGGCGGTACACTTCAGTCATAGCTGCACTCCTCTTAAATCCCAGACAGGGCGGGCCGAATTAATATTCCAGCGCCTTTTTGACTTTCTCGATCAGCTCGGGGGACGCGGCGGAAAAATTCTCGGCGATCTTCTGCACGTACTCGCCGGTTTCCGGGCTGTAGCCGATTTTGTTCTTTTCGATTTCGTCGAGGAAATCCTTGTCCTTCATCGTCGCATCGAAACTGCGGCGGAGGATTTCAAGCCGGTTCGCCGGAATGCCCGGCGGGGCGGCGAAGGTCGCGCCGAACACCGTGTAGGAGCCGACGTAGTCGAGGATCGCCTTCTTCTCCGGATCATCGGTCAGATCACGCATCAGCTTGATGCCGGGGAAGGTGGGTTCTTTCTCCAGGCTCAGCTCGGTCAGCATGATGACCTTCTTCTCGGTCAGCCACTGCGGCCGGCTGGTGGTGATGGTCTCGATGGCGCCGGTGCGACCCTGCACTTCGCCACGCTCCATGGCGAGGAAGATGTCCGCCGCGCCCGGATAGCCGAGGATCACCTTGGTCTTGTAGCCGAGCACGGTGCGCAGCAGTGTCGGGATCATGGTGGCCTGCGACGCCTTGCCGTTCGAGCCGAACACCGTCTCGATCGTCTTCATGTCTTCCAGGCTCTTGGCCGGCGAGGTCTCGTAGACCATGACGAGGCCGGTCGAGGCCTTGAGGCGGCCGATCCAACTGAACTTGCCGATGTCGTACTTGGCGCCGTCGCCGAGCACTTGCTCGAGGCTGACGGTTTGGTTCATCACGCCGAACACCGAGCCGTCCTTCGCCGCGACATTATAGAGCGAGTTGGTCTGCAGCATGCCGCCGCCGCCCGGCATGTTCTGCACCACCATGGTCGGCGCGCCAGCGATGTATTTATGCATGTGGCGCGACAGCACGCGGCCATAGAAATCGTAGGAACTGCCGACCGCGGAGGGCGTCGTGATATTGATTGTCCGCCCTTTGTAGAACGGATCGGCCGGCGGCAAGCTCTGCGCGATCGCGCTGGAGGCGGCGACGAGCGTGCCGGCGACGGCGAGAATGGACAGGGGACGGACGTGAACGGCGGTCATGCGGCGGCTCCGATGGGAGAATTTTGGGGCGGGACGCGATCGACATCGCGCGCCACGAACGAAGCAAGCTTCGTGTCGCCGAGTTTAGGCGGGAGCCCCGAATTATCAAAAGAAAATAGTAAAGTTTGTTAACTAATTTTCGCCGCAAAGACAGGCAGTGGAACGGCCGATTGCCCTTTTGCTGCACAAAGAAAAAGGCCGCGTCCGTAAGGGCGCGGCCTTGATCATCAGGTGTGGGAATTTCGTCTCGCGAATAGCTTTAGTCGAACAGCTTGCTCGGCTTGGTGAAGGCCAGGGTGCCGGGCTTGATGTCGACCTTGGCGAATTCGCAGCGCGCGAAGCGGGCCTTCTGCTCGAGCGGCACGGTGGCGTCGATGCCGAGCTTGGCGCGAATGCCTTCGTTGCTGGCGCGGACATATTCATGGCCGCGCGCGCCGGGGATGACGATGAGATCCTTCGAGGCTTCCATGCGGGTGGCCAGCGCATATTCGACATCGGCCGGATCGCGCAGGTTGATGTCCTCATCCACCGCGATGACCATGTCGAGGTCTTTCAGGGCACCGAAGGCAGCGAGGATGGCGTTGCGCTGCAGACCTTCATGTTGCGGCGTGGTCTTCTTGACCTGGATGACGGCATGGAAGCGGTGCAGGCCGCCGGCCGTCATGTCGGCGTCGATGACGATCGGAATGGCGGCGCTGAGCACCTTCAGCAGGCTGGCTTCCAGCACGTATTTGCGCAGCATGATGGTCTCGCGGCCGTAGCCGTTGATCGCGTGATAGATCGGATTGGCGCGGTGGGTGACGGCGCTGATCTCGAGGATCGGCGCGTCGCCCTCCGGCGACAGCGAGCCGACGAATTCGCCGAACGGGCCTTCGTTGATCACTTCGTCGGTCTTGATGACGCCTTCGAGCACGAACTCGCTCTCGGCCGGCACCAGCACGTCTTGCGTGATGCCTTTCACCACCGACAGCGGCGCTCCGGCGAGGCCGCCGGCGACCGCCAGCTCGTCGGCGCTTTCCGGCATTTGGGAGCCCATGGTGGCGGCGGTGTAATGCAGCGCGATGTCGGCGCCGATGGCGATGGCGATCGGCAAGGACTGGCCCTTGGCCTTGGCGCGGTCGAAGGCGGCGCGCAGATGGCGGCCGAAGTCGAGCTTGATGGCGCCGCGGTTGCCACCGAGCAGTTGCACGCGATGATAAGAGGCGTTGTAAACGCCGGTGTCCGGGTCTTTGACGATGACGATGCCGGACGTGAGATAGCGACCCGGATCGTTCTCGGTGTGATGCAAGGCCGGCAGCATGGCGAGCAGGTCGATGTTCTCGGTCTTGACCACGTCTTGCGCCGGCGCATGGTTGACCAGCTTGGGCGCCTTGGGATCGCCGAGCGCGCGGCCGATCAGTTCGCGGATGCCGCGATAGTCGGTGCCGAAGGCGGCTTCGCAATTTTCCCGGCAGGACAGAAAATTACCGACGACGGGCATGTCGAAGCCCTTCACCTTGGGAAACAGGATGGCTTCCTGGCCGTCGAGCTTCTTCAGCACGGCGGCGATTTCCAGTTTCACATCGACCGGCGCGTCGTAGGTCTGCATGCGGTTGGCGGCGACCATGCGCTTGAGCGCGGAACGGAAACGCGTGTCGATGATCTGGGGCAGAGACATGGAAACTCCAAGGTCGGGCGACGCGAGCGTCGTTACAGTTTGACTATCATTGCATCATCGGCGGGCCAGCCGAAACAACCCGCGCAAAAAGCCTTGCTTACAAAGCTAATTCTTTAAGCAGAATAGCCAGGGCGAAGCGGCTGTCAACGCCGCCCTATTTTCCAGCGAAAACAGTGCCTAAGCCGCCAGCCAAGCGCGGAGCGCAGCGGCTGTGGCGGCGGGGTCTTCCATCGGCGGCAGATGGCCGCAGCGGGCGAAGACCTGCAGCCGGGCGCCGGGAATGGCGGCGGCCATCTCTTCGGCCAGGCGTGGCGGCGTTACCGCGTCGCTCTCGCCGACGCCGATCAGGGTCGCCACCCGGATGGTCGGCAGGGTCGGGCGTGCGTCGGGGCGTTTCAGGATCGCGGTCTGCTGCTCGACATAGACGGCGGCGCCGACGCGCGCGGTCATGTCCATCACCTCCTGCGCCACCGGCTCGTGCAGGCGGCTGGCATGAATGAACTGCGGCAACAGGCGCGGCGTGATGCCGGCGAAGCGGCCCAAACCCACCGTGCTCATGTCGGCGCGGCGCAAGCTGGCGCGCGCGGGGCTTTCCGGGCGCGCGGTGGTGTCGAGCAGCGCGAGTCGCAGTACCCGCTCTGGCGCCTGGCGCATGATCTCGAGGGCGACATAGCCGCCCATGGACAGCCCAGCGAGCGCGAAGGCGGGGGGCGCGGCGGCGAGGGCGCGCGCCGCCATATCCTCGATGCGGTCGTCCTGCGTCAGATCGCCGAAGATCGGGCGCGCGACATCGGCGAGCGCCGCGGCGGGATCTCGCCACAGGCGGTCGTCGCACAGTTGGCCGGGCAGCAGCAGGAGCGGGACGAGATCGGACATGGGCGGCTTATAGCCCGTCGCGGCGCGCGCCGCCAATCTGCTATATTGCCGGCATGAACGCTTCCGCCGCCTCCTTGTCTCGCAGATTGTCGGTCGCGCCGATGATGGACTGGACGGACCGCCATTGCCGGTTCTTCCTGCGCCAGATTTCCGCGCGCACGTTGCTCTATACCGAGATGATCACGGCGCAAGCGATCCTGCGTGGCGACCGCCAGCGCTTGCTTGGCTACGATCCGGCCGAGCATCCGGTGGCGCTGCAGCTGGGCGGCGCCGATCCGGCCTTGCTCGCCGAGGCGGCGAAGATCGGCGAAGAGTTCGGCTACGACGAGATCAATCTCAACTGCGGCTGCCCGAGCGACCGGGTGCAGTCGGGTCGTTTCGGCGCCTGCCTGATGCTGGAGCCCGAGCTGGTGCGCGACTGCGTCGCCGCCATGCGCGCCGCCGT
>CANJIM010000097.1 GCA_947474495.1 Rhodospirillaceae bacterium | reverse complement strand
CGCGCGGCGACGGTCGCCGCCACCAGCTTGCGCGTTTCCGGGTCTTCGTCGAGATCCTCGAACAGCCGGGCGAGCCACGGCGGCACGGCGGTGCCGCAGGCTTTGCTGAACTTCACCACCTGGGCGAAATTCGTCACCGGCAGGATGCCCGGCACGATCGGCACCGTGATACCGGCCTGTTGCGCCTTCTCGATGAAGCGCAGGTAAACCACCGGATCGAAGAAATATTGCGTGATGGCGCGCGTCGCGCCGGCATCGATCTTGCGCTTGAGATTGTCAAGATCGGTCGCGGCGTTGGTCGCCGTCGGATGCATCTCGGGATAGGCGGCGACCGAAATTTCGAAGTCGGCGACCTTCTTCAGACCGGCGACCAGGTCGGCGGCATAGGCGTAACCGCCCGGATGCAGCACATAAGGCGCGAAGGCGCAGTCGGCGCCGGGGGCCGGATCGCCGCGCAGGGCGACGATATGGCGCACGCCGGCCGCCCAATATTGCCGCGCCACTTCATCGACTTCAGCGCGGGTCGCGCCGACGCAGGTGAGATGCGCGGCGGGCTCCAAGCTGGTTTCGGCGCGCAGGCGCGCCACCGTCGCATGGGTGCGCTCGCGCGTCGTGCCGCCAGCGCCATAGGTGACGGAGACGAAGCGCGGCGCCATCGGCTCGAGACGGCGGACGGCCTGCCACAAGCTCTCTTCCATCTTCTCCGTCTTGGGCGGGAAGAACTCGAAAGAAACCTGCAAACCTGAGGGGTCGGCGACAAGGCCGAGGGGGTCGGTCACGAAAACGTCCTCATATAGGCCGTAGCTGGGGGATCGCTGTTAGGCCGAAGCGGCGCGTTGATCGCTGCCGCTGGCCGCCGCGTCGCGGGCCTCGGCGGCGCGGTCTGCCGCCCACAGCACCACCGTCAGGGTGTCGCCGGGCAGTCGCACGGGGGTCGCCGGCTTGAGCCCGACGGCCTTGAACCAGCCGGAGATTTCGGCATCCGAAAACCCAAGGCGGCGATGGGCATGGTCGTCGCGCAGGAATTCCTGCTGATGCGGCGCGAAATCGACCACGACCAGCCGCCCGCCAGGACGCAAAGCGCGCGCCGCCTCGGCGATCGCTGCCGCGGGATCGGCGGCGTAATGCAGCACCTGATGAATGGTGACCACGTCAAAGGAGCTCGACGGCACCGGCAGCATATACATGTCGCCGTGGCGCACCTGGCACTGGCGCAAGCCGGCGCTATCGAGATTGGCGCGCGCCAGGGCGAGCATTTCGCGCGATGCGTCGATGCCGACCGCCTGCTCCGCCTTGGGGCCGAGAATGGTGAGGATCTTGCCGGTGCCGGTGCCGACATCGAGGACATCGCCCAAGGCGCCCGTCGGCAGCAAAGCGAGCAAGGCTTTTTCGACCTGGTCGTCATCGGCGTAAAGTTCGCGAATCTTGTCCCACTGGGCAGCGTTTTTGCTGAAATAGCTCGCCGCCGTTTCGGCGCGGCTATCCTTGATCGCCTTGAGACGTTCGTTATCGAGGGCCAGGCTGCCGTCGCCCTCCGGCATCATGTCGATGAGCCGGCGCGCCAGCACGCTGGCCTCGCCTTGCGCCAAACGGTAAAACGCCCAAGTCCCCTCGCGGAAGCGATCCAGCAGGCCGGCTTCGACCATCAATTTGAGATGGCGCGACACGCGCGGTTGACTCTGGCCGAGGATTTGCGTGAGTTCTGTGACCGTCAATTCGCCCTGAGCACAGAGAGCCATCAGGCGCAGGCGTGTCGGCTCAGCCGCCGCCCTCAACTGGTTCAGATAATCGTCCATCGTTGTCATTGACGCGTGTCACCTTTGTCTAATTGATTAACATATAAATATATTGTTATGCTCGTTCCAGTGGATTCATGACAGCCCTGCCAATGAGCTGCGGCAAAGTCGCAACAGGGGCCGCCAACCGAGTCCGGAGGCATTGATCTTGATAGAGATTTTGGTGTCTCTGTGTTACGTCTAAACTGACGGGGGGTAGGTAAAAACGCGGGGCGGACAAACTGGGAACAGGGCGTCTCGTAACCATGTTTTTACAGTCGGCCCGCCATAGTCGCCGTCCTTCACCCATTTTTCGGGCGTTTGCGCTAAAATCGCGTGTCTCGCCCATCACGATCGCTCGTCAGGTTCACATGTCCCTCGCTCCCGCCACCCGGTCCTTTCTGATTTCTGCCGTGCTGCTTGGCGCAACGCTGGCTCCTGGCATCGCCTCCGCGACGCCGATGGACGACCGGCGCGAGCCGCGGACGATCGGCAATCAATCGGCCAGCGCTCAACGCGCCGACAGTCTGCTGCTCGAAGCGCAGGTGCAGATGGACATCGAGGACGAGAACGATCCGCTCGAGGGCCTCAACCGCGGCATCTTCGAATTCAACCGCGTCGTCGACGGCATCATCATTAAGCCGGCCGCCCAGGTGTATCGCGGCGTGCTGCCGCAAGAAGCGCAGGACGGCATCCGCAACTTCCTGCGCAATCTGCGCTCGCCGATCATCCTGCTGAACAACCTGCTGCAAGGCGACATGCAGGCCGCCGGCAACACGATCGGCCGCTTCCTGCTGAACACCACCGCCGGCCTCGGCGGCGTGCTGGATCTCGCCGGCGAGCGTGGCCTGCCCTATCGCGGCGAAGATTTCGGCCAGACCTTCGCGGTCTGGGGCATCGGCAACGGCCCCTATCTCATGCTGCCGATCCTCGGCCCGACGAACCTGCGCGACACCACCGGCCTGGTCGGCGAATGGCTCGTCGACCCGGCGAACATCGCCCTCGACAACAACGATCTCGAATGGCTGATCTACGTGCGCGCCGGCCTGACCGGCGTCGACGCGCGCGCGCGCAGCATCGACGTCCTCGACGAATTGGAGCGCACGTCGCTGGATTACTACGCGGCGATCCGCAGCCTGTATCGCCAGCAGCGCACCAACGACATCCGCAACAGCCGTCCGAGCGACGATGAGGGCCGTCCGAATTTGACGCGCGCCCAAGCCGCTCTGCCGGATGACGTCGTGTCTTTCCGCCCGTCGCGCTAATCCCTCCTCCAGCGCACTGGAATTTCGATGATGTTGGTCAGTAGGCGTCGTCTTTTCGCCGCCGTTTCCGCCGCATTTCTCAGCCTCGGTCTCACGGCCGTCGCGCCGGGTGCCTTGCGCGCCCAAGACGCTGCTGCGCCGCAGACGGCCACCACCAAGTTCGTGCAAGAGCTCGGCGACCGCGCCATTCTGGAGCTGACCGACAAGAAGATCAGCGACGGCGAGCGGGTGAACCGCATGCGCAGCATGTTGCAGCAAAGCTTCGACGAGGTCGCCGTCGCCCGCTTCGTGCTCGGCACCTATTGGAACCGCGCCAGCGAAGCCGAGCAGAGCGAGTTCGTGAAACTCTACGAAACCCTGGTCTCCTTCACCTACGCCGGCCTGTTCAAGAAATACAGCGGCGAGACCTTCCAGGTGCTGCGCGAGCGCGACATCAGCGGCGACGTCGTCGTTTATGGCCAGATCAATCAGCCGACCGGCGGCCAGCCGATCCCGATCGAAATGCTGGTGCGCCAGGCCGATGGCGGCGGCGCCTATCGCGCCATCGACATCAAGGTCGAGGGCATCAGCATGCCGCTCACCCACCGCAAGGAATATGCCTCGGTCATCCAACGCAACCAGGGGCAAGTCGCTGGCCTGCTGAAAATCCTCCGCGAGAAATCGGCCAGCCTCGAAAACGGCACCGCCGGCCCCAATTAACCCGGCGCTTCACCGGACGTATCCAATGAAAAAAGGCCGGCGATTTCGCCGGCCTTTTTCTTTGCGCGCGCCTCGCGGAATTTACTGACGCACGAGCGGCTTATATTTGATCCGATGCGGCTGATCGGCGTCGGCGCCCAGGCGCTTCTTGCGGTCCGCTTCATAGTCTTGATAGTTGCCTTCGAACCAGGTGACGACGCTGTCGCCCTCGAAGGCGAGGATATGGGTCGCGACGCGGTCGAGGAACCAGCGGTCGTGGCTGATGACCACGGCGCAACCGGCGAATTCCAACAAGGCCTCTTCGAGCGCGCGCAGGGTATCGACATCCAAGTCGTTGGTCGGCTCGTCGAGCAGCAGAAGATTGGCGCCGGTCTTGAGCATCTTGGCGAGATGCACGCGGTTGCGCTCGCCGCCAGAGAGTTGGCCGACCTTCTTTTGCTGGTCGGTGCCCTTGAAGTTGAAGGCGGCGACATAGGCGCGGCTCGGCATCGAGCGCTTGCCGAGCTGCACCTCGTCGCGGCCGTCGGAGATTTCCTGCCACACGGTATTGCTATCGGCCAGCGTGTCGCGCGACTGATCGACATAGCCGAGCTTGACCGTCTCGCCGGCGCGGAAGGTGCCGGCGTCGGGCTTTTCGTTGCCGGTGATCATGCGGAACAGGGTCGTCTTGCCGGCGCCGTTCGGGCCGATCACGCCGACGATGCCGCCCGGCGGCAGGCGGAAGCTCAAATTCTCGACGAGCAGCTGATTGCCGAAGCCCTTGCGCACCTCGTTGGCCTCGATCACCACGTCGCCGAGACGCGGGCCCGGCGGGATAACAATCTGCGCGTCGCCGCCAAGCTGCTCACTGTCCTGCGCCAGCAGCTCTTCGTAAGCCGCGATACGCGCCTTGGACTTCGAGCGCCGCGCCGAGGGCGACTGGCCGATCCACTCCAACTCGCGGGCCAGCGTGCGCTCGCGCGATTTCTCCTGCGACGATTCCACTGCGAGGCGCTTCTGCTTCTGTTCCAGCCAGCCGGTGTAGTTGCCCTCGTAGGGAATGCCCTTGCCGCGGTCGAGCTCGAGAATCCAACCGGCGACATTGTCGAGGAAGTAGCGGTCGTGGGTGACGGCGACGACGGTGCCGGGATAGTTCTCGAGGAATTTTTCCAGCCAGGCGACCGACTCGGCGTCCAAGTGGTTGGTCGGCTCATCGAGCAATAACAGGTCGGGACGCTGCAGCAGCAAGCGGCACAGCGCCACGCGGCGGCGCTCGCCGCCCGATAGCTTGGTCACGTCCGCCTCGCCCGGCGGGCAACGCAGGGCGTCCATGGCGATCTCGACGGTGCGCTGCAGATCCCAACCGTTGATGGCGTCGATCTTCTCCTGCAGTTCGCCCTGTTCGGCGATCAGCGCATTCATTTCGTCGTCGGTCAGGTCTTCGGCAAAGCGGGCGCTGACGGCGTCGAAGCGGTCGAGCAGCGCCTTGGTCTCGCCGAGCCCCTCGACGATGTTCTCCATCACGGTCTTCTTCGGATCGAGATCCGGCTCTTGCGACAGATAGCCGACCTTGGCGCCCTCGGCGACGAAGGCCTCGCCGGTATAGTCCTTGTCCAGGCCGGCCATGATCTTCATCAGCGTCGATTTGCCCGAACCGTTGACGCCGAGCACGCCGATCTTGGCGCCCGGCAGGAAGGCGAGCGTGACGTTCTTCAGCACCTCGCGGCCACCCGGATAGGTGCGGCTGAGGTTCTTCATCACATAGACGTACTGATAGGAAGCCATGGCGGGTCCGATCGGGCTGAAAGGCGGGGAAATGAAAGGCGGGCGCGCAGCGGTTTTAGGCCATCCGGCGCGGGGATGCAAACCGGCCGGACGCGTCCCGTAGGCCCTATATGGCGTCCGTTTCGCCGATGTCCATGCGATTCCCTAAGACGCTCGCAAGGCGCCGATGCGTTTATAGGAATTGGCCTGCCAGGTATATTCCGGCATGACGCGCCGGCCGCCTGGCACCTCGAGCCACATGCGCAGCAGCTGACGCTTGCGGCGCGGTCCGTCGATGAAGCTGGTGCGCGCGTGCAGCGTGGTGAAATTGTTCACCAGATACATCTCGCCTGGCTCCAGCATGAAACGCACGGCCAGATCCTCGCGCGACGACAGGCTGTCGAAATAATCGAGCGCCTCGATCAGATCGTCCGGCATCGGCGTGCCGAGCTTGCGCGCCGCGCGCTCCATCTGGCTGCGCACATAGCGGCAGCTCAGCTGGCCGCCGACATAGCTGAACAGCGGCACGGCGCCCATGGTGAGCGGCCGGTCGCTGTTGGCCGCTTCCGACGAGGAATAGGCAAAGCCGCGATAGAGCGGCGGCAAGAGATCGGGCCGCGTGCGCAGAATCTCGTTGTGCAGCGCCATCGCGCTGACGATCTCGCTGGCGCCGCCGGCCACCGCTTTTTGCAGGCAGAAGTAACCGGCGATCTCGAAGCTGTCGGTGTGCGGGCGCAATTCCTCGTCGCTGCGGTAGCGACGGTCGGTCGGATTCTGCGGCCCGACCGGCGTATTCTTGACGCGCCCCAGCCGATCGCCGAAGGCGCTTTGCGCCGCCGCGATGCCCCAATGGGTGCAGAAGCCCCAATAGATGCGCTCCAACTCCGCGTCGCTGTAACGCTGGCGCGTCAAGCCGCCGACGATCACCGCGCCGCGGCCATGCTGGATCTCGGCGAACAGATGGGCGAGCAAGCGGTTGAGCGCCGGATGGTCAAAGTCTTTGCACGTCACCGCCTGGGTCGGCATGCGGCGGATACGCTCCAGCAGATCGTCGATGGCGGCGAAAGGCTCGCCGCGCAGCTCCACCCGCAAGGCCTCGATGCCGCCGAGCGACCAGTTGGTCCAGGCGGCGGGATGATCGATGATCCGATAGTGGACCGGCGTGAGCGGCATGAATTGCTTAGTCGCGGAAATTGACGAATTGCAGCGGCAGCTCGATCTTCAACCCCTTGATCATGGCGATGGCTTCCTGCAGGTCGTCGCGTTTCTTGCCGCTGATGCGCAACTCGTCGCCCTGAATGGCAGCCTGCACCTTCATCTTGCTCGCCTTGATGTCCTTGACGAGGCGCTTGGCGAGCTCCTGCTCGATGCCCTGCTTGACCAGGATGGTCTGGCGCAGCATGTCGCCCGAAGCTTTCTCCGGCGTCTTGAACTCGAGGGCGCCGGCATCGACGCCGCGCCGCGTCATGTGGCCTTTGACCAGCTCGTGAATCTGCTTGAGCTTCATGTCGTCGTCGGCGAGCACGGTCAAGGTGCCCTCCTTGTTCTCGATCGAGCTTTTGCTGCCCTTGAAGTCGAAGCGCGTGCCGATCTCGCGCTGGATGTTGCGCACGGCGTTTTCGACCTCGGCGAGGTCGGTGCGGGAGACGATATCGAAGGAGGGCATCGGAGAACCTTT
>CANJIM010000096.1 GCA_947474495.1 Rhodospirillaceae bacterium | reverse complement strand
TCGGGCCTGGCGCCAAGCCGGTGCCGGCAACCTCGACCCTCAAGCCGCTGTTCGACGCCTGGGGCATCGACATGCCCGAGGGCAAGTCGGTCGGCGACATGACCAGCGCGCGCCGCGTCAACGCCGGCACCGATACGCGCCCGCAAGCGGTCGAATATCCGATCTGGCAGATTCTGCGTCCGGCGAACTTCTCGACCACCGACCTGATCGCCAGCGGCATCGAGATCATGCAGCTGACCTCGCCCGGTGCCCTGTCGCCGAAAGAGGGCGCGACCACGACCTTCACGCCGCTGATCCAGACCAGCGCTAAGGCCGATCTGGTCGACGTCGAGAAGATCAAGGGCAAGCCGGATTTCGCCGGTATCCTCGAGAACTTCAAGCCGTCCGGCACGCCTTACACCATCGCCGCGCGCATCAGCGGCCCGGTCAAGACCGCCTTCCCGAATGGCCTGCCGAAGGATGAAGCGAAAGAGGGCGCCGACGAGGACAAAGCGGCGGAGGCCAAGCCGGCCGACGCCTCTGCGAAGCCGCAGCTGATGGAATCGAAGGGCCCGATCCAGGCCGTCATCATCGCCGACACCGATCTGCTGCAGGACCGCTTCTGGGTCCAGATGCAGGACCTGTTCGGCCAGGCCGTCGCCACGCCGCTGTCCAACAACATGGACTTCGTGACCAATGCGCTCGACAACCTGACCGGCTCGAACGATCTGATCGGCCTGCGCTCGCGCGGCATCTCGCAGCGCCCGTTCGAGCGCGTCGAGGCCCTGCAGCGCGACGCCGAAACGCGCCTGCGCGCCAAGGAACGCGAGCTGCAGACGCAGCGCGAAGAGACCGAGAAGAAGCTCGCCGATCTGCAACGCCCCGGCCAAGCCGCCGCCGCGCAAGGCGGCCAGGTCAATCTGTCGCCGGCCCAGCAAGAAGAGATCGACAAGTTCAAGGCCGAGCTGCTGAAAATCCGCCGCGACCTGCGCGGCGTGCAGCTCGACCTGCGCAAGGACATCGAGCGGCTGAAGACGCGCCTGTGGTTCTTCGACATCGCGCTCATTCCGCTGCTCGTCGCCGTGCTCGCCATCGGCCTCGGGATTTGGCGCATGCGGCGGCGCCGCATCGCGACCGTCACGGCCAAGCGTTAAGGACATACGCCATGAATCTTCGCGCTTTCCTCGGTCTCGCCCTCGCCACCCTGATTGCCGTCGTCGCGGTGATCGTCACCTTGAGCATCCGCAGCAACGGCCCCGCCACCCGCGCGCCCGGCACCGTGTTGCTCGCCGATCTCGCCAAGTCGGCGGACAACGCCGCGAAGATCGTCTGGACCCGCGCTGGCGATGTCACCACCGTCGTCAAAGCTGCGCCCGACGCTTGGACGGTCAGCGAACTGTCGAACTATCCGGCCTTCAAGATGCAGGTCGACGAGGCGATCTTCGGCCTCGCCCGCATGCAGACCTTCGAGCCCAAGACGCAGCGCCCCGAGCTTTACGACAAGCTCGACCTCAACGACCCCGTCACGAGCGAGGCGAGGTCGTCGCGTGTGCAGATTTACGATGCCGGCGGCAAGCTGCTCGGCGACGTCATCGTCGGTCGCGTCAAATCCGCCATGGCCGGCCAGGAAAGCCTCTATGTCCGCTTGCCGAACGAACCGCGCACTTGGTTGGTGAAGGGCAAGGTCGAGCTGCCGATCAACCGCACCGGCTGGGTCGACACCACGGTGACGCAGATCGATCTGCCGCGCGTGCGCGAAGCCTTCCTCAACACGCCGGCCAAGGGGCCGCGCGTCCATGTCTTCAAGAAGGACAAGGACGAACGCGATTACAGCATCGAAGGCATGCCGGCCGACTACGAGACCAAGGACATCTTCGGCGCCGAGGACGTGGCGCGCGTCGTTCAGCAGCTCAACTTCGAAGACGTGCGCTCGACCGCGCAAGTGAAGGTCGATACCGCTGCCAAGCCCCACGCCGAGTTCTATACGTGGGACGGCCTGAAGATCGACCTGTGGCTCGCCGAGGCCGAGGGTCGTGCCTGGGCGGCTGTGAAGGCGAGCGCCTTGCCCAATCCCGAGGATGCCGAAGCCATCGCCAAGGAAGTGGCGACGATCAACGAGCGCACCGCCGCCTGGGTCTATGGCGTGCCGTCCTATGAGCTCGGCCATCTGCGCAAGACGCTCGACGATCTGATCCAGCCCAAGCCGAAAAGCTAGCCGCGGCTCCGGCCGCTAAAGCCCTGGGGCTGCTGACGAATGCCGGCCGCCGCGGACGGCTCGCAAGGGCCCGCTTGCAAAGATGGGCAAAAGCCCTATTTCTCAAGGGCCTTTGACGGATCGCCGCCTGGACAGGCGGCGGCCGAGTCCGTTATTTTGCGCCCGCCGCAATGACCCTGCGGCAAAGTTTTTATAGCCTCTTCGCCGCGATTGATCGCCGCGAAGCCAGCCAGAGAGCCGCCATGAGCAAAGTCCCGACCGAACCGAAGCAGGTCTACGAGCAGCATGTTTTCCTCTGCCAAAACGTGCGCCCCGAAGACCACCCGCGCGGCTGCTGCAGCGCCCGCGGCTCGGTCGAGCTGCTGAAATACATGACCAGCCAGGCGCGCAAGCTCGGCATCAAGAACGCCCGCATCAATCCGTCCGGCTGCCTCGAGCGCTGCGAGATGGGCCCCGCCATGGTGATCTATCCGGAAGGCGCCTGGTACACCTTCCAGACCAAGGAAGACATCGACGAGATCCTGCAAAGCCACCTCATCGAGGGCAAGCCGGTGGCGCGCCTGTTGCTCGAGAACGGCGACAAGCTGCCGAAGGACCGCGAAGCGCGTCTCGGCCAAACCACCGTGAGCGCCGCCGAATAAGCCCCCTTTCGATCCTCGTTCAGGAGTATCCGCACGATGTCCGTGCAGACGACAGACCATCCGGCTGAAGAGAAGCAGCAGTTCTACGACACGCACATCTTCTGCTGCGTCAACGAGCGCCCGAAGGGGCACCCGCGCAGCTGCTGCGCCGACCGTGGCGGCAAGGACCTGCACGCGCATATGAAGAAGCGCGCCAAGGAACTCGGCATCAAGAACATCCGCGTCAACCAGTCGGGCTGCCTCGAGCGCTGCGAGCTGGGACCGACAGTGGTGATCTATCCGGAAGGCACTTGGTACAATCCCGAGACGACCGACGACGTCGATGAAATCCTGACCAAGCATGTGCTGAACGGCGAGCGCGTCGAGCGGCTCTATCTCGAGCCCGACCAGAAGCTGCCCAAGCCGAAGATGCGCAATCATCTCAAGCTCAGCGTCGCGCGCGTCGAGAATCTGTCGAGCAACATCCGCCTGTTCGAGCTGGTGGCGCCCGACGGCGCCATGCTGCCGCCCTTCGAGGCCGGCGCCCATATCGACGTGATCACCGGCGGCGGCCATCGCCGCTCCTACTCGCTGTCGAACAATCCGGCCGAGCGTCATCGCTACGTGCTCGGCGTGCTGCGCGAAAAAGCCGGCCGCGGCGGCTCGGCCTGGATGCATGACAATATCAAGCCAGGCGACACGCTCACCGTCATGCCGCCGTCCAACGCCTTCCCGCTCGCCGAATCGGCGGGCGAGCATATTCTGATCGGCGGCGGCATCGGCATCACGCCGATGAAGGCGATGGCTCACCGCCTCAAGGCGATCGGCGAGAAATACACGCTGTATTATTGCTCGCGCGATCAGGCCGATACCGCCTTCTATGACGAGATCAAAGCACTGTGCGGCGACAACGTCGTGTTCACGCATGACGGCGGCGACCCGTCGAAAGGCCTGAATTTAAAGGCGCTTCTCGCTGAGCACCGCCCCGGCAGCCATGTCTACATCTGCGGTCCCAACGGCTTCTTGAACGCCGTGCGCAATGCCGCGAGCCATTGGCCGGAAGGCTGCGTGCATTTCGAACTGTTCGCCCCGCCGGCCCCCATCGCCAAGGCCGATCAGCTCAACGAGCCGTTCGATGTGCTGCTGTCGCGCCAGGGCAAGACGGTGACTGTGCCGGCCGACAAGACCATCCTGGAAGTGGTGCGCGCCGCCGGTGTCGATGTGGATTCCTCTTGCGAGGAAGGTGTCTGTTCGACCTGCGAAGTGCGCCTGCTGTCGGGCCAAGCCGATCATCGCGACGCGGTGCTGTCGGCCGAGGACAAAGCCGCCGGCAAAAAGATCATGGTCTGCGTCTCGCGCGCCGCACCGGGCGTCAAGAAGTTGATCCTCGATCTTTAATCGCCCATCATCCGCAATGAAAACGGCCCGGGAATCATCCCGGGCCGTTTTCGTTTGCGAGCAGCGCGCCGACTAGGTCAGCAGGCTGGCATAGTGGTGATGACGGGTATCCACGGCAACGCGGCGGCTTTCGATCGGCGTGTTATCGAGGCCGAACGACACCCGGTCGATCGCGAGCAGAGGCGTGCCGGCAGGAATTTTCAGCAGCGCCTGATCTTCCTCAGTCGCGACGATGGCGCGCAGTTTTTCTTGAGCGCGCACCACGAGAACGCCGAATTCGCGCTCCAGCAACACATAGATGTTGGTCGGCTGATTGCGCTGATAAATGGTGTCGAGATCGGCGAACCGATGCTGCGGCAACGCCATCTTGTCGAGCAGCATCGGCGCGCCGCCGAAGCTGCGCGTGCGCGTGATGCGATACACGCCTTCGCCGGCGGCGAGGCCGAGAACATCGATCTCCTCGGCCGTGGCGCTCTCGAGCTTGACGGAAATCAGCTTGGTCGAGGGATCCCACGGACCGCCGCTGTCGGGGCGGATGCGGAAGAAATGGAAGGGCGTGCTGCGCCCGTCGCGCGCGGCGACGAAAGTGCCCTTGCCTTGCTGGCGGATGACCAGCTTTTCGGCCGACATTTCGTCGAGCGCTTTGCGCACGGTGCCTTGGCTGACCTTGAACTCGGCCGCGAGCTTGAACTCGCTGGGCAGTAGCTCGCCAGGTTTCCAATCGCCGCGCGTGACGCGCTGGATCAACAACTCTTTAATTTGTGCATAGAGCGGATGAAAATCGGGCGTATCCCCGACTCGCTCACGCGACTCGATTCGTCTATTCACGCCGGCCCTGCTGATTTTATATGTTTAGTTTTGCCGGGATTATAAACGAAACGTCGGGCCTGTCTAACGAACAAGCCGGAAATGGCGTTGTTCCGCTTAAGCGGTTCTAGCCGAGACCGTGGCCCTTCTTGTCAGCCGCGACAGGCGGGTCGCTCTCGAGCGTGGCGGCCATCGGCTTGCGTTGCCGCCATGCCCAAATCCAGAGCAAAAGACAAACCACCGCGCCGATCGCCACCGGCGCGCGCAGGCCAAAATGCTCGGCCGCGGCGCCCATCACCAGCGCGCCGAGCGCCGGCCCGCCGCGCGCCACGAGGCCGTAGAGGCTCATGACGCGCCCGCGCATTTCCGGGTCGACCGCCGACTGGGTGAGCGTCTGGTTGCTCGTGTTCTGCACTACGAAGGAATAGCCGATGCCGCCCATCAGGATGCAGGCGAGCCAGAAGTGATCGGCGCCGACAAATGAAAAGGCCAGGCAGGCCGCGCCGATGATCAGGATATTCGACAAGGTCACGCGCACCAGGCCCTTGAGCTTGGCAAAGCCGAGCATCAGGACGCCGCCGATCATCGCGCCGATACCGTGCGAGCTCTGCATGAGAGCAAGGCCATGCGCGCCATTGCCGAACACTTCGGCGGCGAAGCCTGGCAGCAGATCGGTCAGGGGCCGCGCGAAGAGGCTGGTGACCGTGAGAATAATCATCTGCGTACGAATGCCTGCGTGATGCAGCACATAGCCGAGCCCGTCGAGAGAGTCGGCCAGCATCGACTTGCCGCTCTTGGGTGGAACGATGACGTCCACCGGCCGCATCATGTGCAGACAAATGGTGAAGACGAGGAACATCAAGGCGCCGACCGCGAAGGTCCAGGCATTTCCCCATTGATAGATAATGAATCCGCCAATCGCCGGGCCGATGAAGCGCGATGAATTGAAGATCATCGAATTGAACGAGATTGCCGACGGCAGCATCTCGCGACCCACCAGATTATAAACCACCGTCATGCGCGACGGCCGGTTGAAGGCGACGATGGTGCCGCGGAACAAGGTCAGCACCAGCAGAATCCAGATGTCCATGACCTCGGTGAAGGTCAGCACCGCCATGACGACAGAATAGATCATGGTCAGCGACTGCGTCATCCGCAGCAACTTGAAGTAATTCATGCGGTCGGTGAGCGTGCCCGCGATCAAGCCGAAAAGCAGCGTCGGAAGTTGGTCGGCAAAGCCGATAAGACCGAGCCAAAGAGGCGACTCCGTCAATTGCCATGCAAGCCAGCCGATGGCGACGCGCTGCACCCAGAGACCGGTGTAGGACGTGAAATTGCCGATGACGTACAGACGGTAATCGCGAATGCCGAGGGTGCGCCACAGCATATGGAATCCGCCGGGCACTTTCAGGCCGGCCAACAAGCTCATCGGCGCTCTCTCCCAATCGATCCGCGGCGGGGTGCTCTCTACCGACCGCGCGGATTCTTATACGCCGCGCGATGCGGCGCTTCGTCATTCATCGTCAGGTTTTATCGATGCCGGTCGCGGCAGGGACGGCGTCCTGACGGCCGCCATCCCGCTTGACGTTCATCAGGCCGGTGGGGTCGACTTCCAGGGCGTCTGCAAGGAATTTACGCCGCCTCATCGCCCAAAGCCATGCCAACAAGCAAAGCGCCGCGCCGATACCGACCGGCCAGCGCAGGCCGATATGGTCGGCGGTGACGCCGAGGATCAAGGCCCCGACAGCCGGTCCGCCCCGCGCAACGAGCGCGTAGGCACTGATCACCCGGCCGCGCAATTGCGTATCGACCGCCGACTGGATCAGCGTCTGGTTGCTGGTGCCCTGCACGATGAAGGCGAAGCCCGCCACGCCCGACAGGACGCAGGCGAGCCAGAAATTGGTGGTGATCGAAAAGGCAAGCAGCGCCACTGCCATGATCAGAATATTGAAGATGGTGATACGCGTCAGGCCCTTCACCTGACTGCGCGCCGCCAGCATCGAGCCGCCGATCATCGCGCCGATGCCATGGAACGCGAGCAGCCAGGCGAGGCCGTCCGGCCCGCGCGAAAAGATGTCGGCGGCGAAGCCCGGCAGAAGATCGGTGAGCGGCCGCGCGAACAGGGCCGTGATGATGAGAATGGCGAGCTGTAGGCGGATGCCCTCGTGGCGAACGACATATTGCACGCCTTCCCAGGATTCGCGCAGCAAGGAGCGACCGGAGCGCACCTTCGCCTCCATGGCCGGAATGTCCATCATCCGCAGCGTGACGGTGAAGACCAGGAACATCAGAAAGCCGACGGAGAAGGTCAAGCTTGCGCCGCCGGCGACGATGAGGAAACCGCCGATCGCCGGTCCCGTGAAGCGCGAGCTGTTGAAGATCGTCGAGTTCAAGGCGATGGCCGGCGCAATCAATTCGCGCCCGACCAAATTATAGATCACCGTCATGCG
>CANJIM010000095.1 GCA_947474495.1 Rhodospirillaceae bacterium | reverse complement strand
TGCTTGAGGCCGTCGCCCCCGTGGCTCAGCATGTAGGCCATGGCGCGCACGAACATGCCCATCTGGCCGTGGAAGGCCTTGAGGCGGCCGACCGAGGCTTGCGCGGGGCCTTCCGGCGACTCGATCAGATCGAAGCCGTTCGAGCCATGCACGACCCAAGGCGTCGGCGCAAAGGGCGCCAGCGCGGCGGTGAGCACGACGGGACCGGCACCGGGACCGCCGCCGCCATGCGGCGTCGAAAAGGTCTTGTGCAGATTGATATGCATGACGTCGACGCCGAGATCGGCCGGACGCACCTTGCCGACGATGGCGTTGAAGTTGGCGCCGTCGCAATAGAAGTAGGCGCCGTGATCATGCGCCGCCTTGGCGATGGCGATCACTTCATCTTCGAACAGGCCGCAGGTGTTCGGATTGGTCACCATGATGGCGGCGACGTCCGGGCCGAGCTTGGCCTTCAGCGCGGCGAGATCGACGCGGCCGCGCGGCGTGGCGGGAATCGATTCGACCTCGTAACCGCAAGCGGCGGCGGTCGCCGGATTGGTGCCATGCGCCGATTCGGGCACTAGCACGCGCTTGCGCGCATCGCCCTTCGCTTCATGAGCGGCGCGAATGGTCAGCAGGCCACAGAACTCGCCATGCGCGCCGGCCGCCGGCGTCATGGCGACGGCGGGCATGCCGGTCAGCGTTTTCAGCCAATGGGCCAGCTTGTCGATCAGTTCGAGCGCGCCCTGAACGGTCGAGACCGGCTGCATCGGATGGATGTCGCCGAAACCCGGCAGGCGGGCCAGCTTCTCGTTGAGGCGCGGATTGTGCTTCATCGTGCAAGAGCCGAGCGGGAACAGGCCCGTGTCGATCGAGTAGTTCTTTTGGCTCAAGCGCGTGAAGTGGCGAATGACCTGCGGCTCGGAGAGGCCCGGCAAGCCGAGATCGCTCTTGCGCGCCAAGCCGCCGAGACGGTCGGTGAACTTCGGCGGTTCCGGCAAGTCGACGCCGCAGCGCAGCGGCTCGCCCTGTTCGAACAGCAGTTGCTCCTCGATCATCAGGGCGCGGTTGCCCGTGGCGGTGCCGGGATGGGCGCCGATCACGGCCGGGCTCTGGGTGTGAATATTGCGCGCGTCCATTACAGCGCTCCCTTCAAGCCAGAGACGAGACTATCCATCTGCGCGTCAGTCGCCGTCTCGGTGACGGCGATCAGCAGATCGTTGGCGAGGCTCTTGTCGCCGGGATAAAGCCGCGACAGCGGCACGCCGGCGAGAATGCCTTGGCCGGCCAGCGCTTCGACCAGCGGCGCGGCGGCCTTCGGCAGACGCAAGGTGAACTCGTTGAAGAAGCTGTCATTGAGAACCTTCACGCCCGGCAGCGCCGCTAGCTTGTCGGCCAGCTGCACCGTCTTGGCATGATTGAGCCGCGCCAACTGGCGCAGGCCTTCGGAGCCCAAGAGCGCCATATGGATGGTGAAGGCCAGGGCGCAAAGGCCGGCATTGGTGCAGATGTTGCTCGTCGCCTTTTCGCGGCGGATATGCTGCTCGCGCGTCGACAGCGTCAGCACGAAGCCGCGCTTGCCGTCGGCATCGAACGTCTGGCCGGCCAGGCGGCCCGGCATCTGGCGGATATATTTTTCGCGCGTGGCGAACAGGCCGACATAGGGCCCGCCGAAATTGAGCCCGTTGCCGATCGACTGGCCCTCGGCCACCACGATGTCGGCGCCCATCTCGCCGGGCGGCGTGATGGCGCCGAGCGAGACGACCTCGGTGACCACCGCAATCATCAACGCGCCCTTGGCCTGGCAGGCGCGGGCGAGCGGCGTGAGATCGCGGATGCGGCCGAACACATCCGGGTTCTGCACGACGAGGCAGGCGGTCTTGTCGTCGATCAGCGCCGCGAGATCCTCGTCCTTGGTCGGATCGGGCGTGTTGACGACGATTTCGCCGTCGCTGTAGCGCGCGAAGGTTTCGATGGTGCCCCGGTAATGCGGATGCAGGGCGGCGGAGAGCACCACCTTGTCGCGCTTGACCGTGCGGCGCGCCATCAGCACCGCTTCGGCTGCCGAGGTCGCGCCGTCGTACATCGAGGCGTTGGCGACGTCCATGCCGGTGACGAGCGCCACCTGGCTCTGGAATTCGAACAGCATCTGCAGGGTGCCCTGCGAGATTTCCGGCTGGTAGGGCGTATAGGCCGTCAGAAACTCACCGCGCTGGATCAGGTGATCGACGGCGGCCGGCACATGATGGCGATAGGCCCCGGCGCCGATGAAGCTGGCTTTCGCCTGGCCGGCGGCAAGGTTCTTGCCGGCCAGCGCCGACAGCTCGCGCTCGACTTCCAATTCGCCGGCATGGGGCGGCAGGTCGAGCGGCTTGGTCAGGCGGGCCGAAACCGGCACGTCAACGAACAGATCGTCGATCGTCTTGACGCCAGGCAGGGTTGCGCCAATGGCGCCGAGCATGGCGCGGCGGTCGTCGGTGGTGAGCGGTAGATAGCGCATGGCGGTTTCCTTAGCCGAGGTCGGCGACAAACTTCTTGTAGGCGGCGTCGTCCATCAGCGCATCGAGCTGGGCCTTGTCGCCGAGCTTGATCTTGACGAACCAGCCCTTGCCGTTCGCGTCGGCGTTCACCGTTTCCGGCGCGCCGGTCAGCTCATCGTTCACCGCGACCACTTCGCCGCTGACGGGCGCGTAGACCTCGCTCGCCGCCTTGACCGATTCGACGACGGCCATGTCGCCGCCCTGCTTGACCGCCTTACCGACGGCCGGCAGCTCGACATAGACCACGTCGCCGAGCTGGCCCTGGGCGTAGTCGGTGATGCCGACGGTGCCGACGTCGCCCTCGACGCGGATCCATTCGTGCTCTTGCGTGTATTTCGTCTCGCTCATGGGAAGGGTTCTCGCGCTTAGGGTTTGTAATAATTGGTCGGATTGAACGGCATGGCGACGACGGTGGCCGGACGCGCGACGCCGCGCACGATCAGGTTCACCGTCGTGCCGGGCTTGGCATAGGCGGATTCGACATAGCCCATGGCGATCGGGCCGCCGACCGTCGGGCCGAAACCGCCCGAGGTGATCTCGCCGAGCCGGCGTTCGCCGTCGTCATGGATTTCCGTATGGTCGCGCGCCGGAGCGCGACCCTCGGGCTTGAGGCCGACGCGGCGGCGCGGCGCGCCGCCCTTGAGATGCGCCAGGATCATATTGGCACCGGGAAAACCGCCTTCTTCGCGGCGGCGCTTGCCGATCGCCCAGGCGAGTCCGGCCTCGATCGGCGTGGTGGTCTCGTCGATGTCATGGCCATAGAGGCAGAGGCCCGCTTCCAGACGCAGCGTGTCGCGCGCGCCGAGGCCGATCGGCTTCACTTCGGACTCGGCAAGCAGCGCCTTGGCGAGCGCTTCCGCCTTGTCGTTCGGCACGGAAATCTCGAAGCCATCCTCGCCGGTGTAACCCGAGCGGGTGACGAAACAATCGACGCCCTGAATTTTCATCGCCGCCGCCGTCATGAAGCGCAGCTTCACCGCGTCCGGCGCGAAGCGCGCCATCACCGTCGCCGCCGCCGGACCTTGCAGCGCAAGCAGCGCGCGATCGGTCAATTCCTCGACCTTGATCGAGGCCGGCAGCTTGGCCTTCATATGGGCGACGTCCTGCACCTTGCAGGCGGCGTTGACCACGACGAACAGATGGTCGCCGGCGTTCGTCACCATAAGATCGTCGAGAATGCCGCCGCGCTCGTTGGTAAAGAGCGTGTAGCGGATCTCGCCGACTTTCAGCGCCTGCAGGTCGCCGGGCACCAGCGTTTCCAGGGCTTTTGCAGCGTCAGGCCCGGTCAGCCTCACTTGGCCCATGTGCGAGACGTCGAACAGGCCGGCTTGCGCGCGGCAATGCAGATGCTCGCCGAGAATGCCTTGGGGATATTGCACCGGCATGTCGTAGCCGGCGAACGGCACCATCTTGGCGCCGAGCGAGACGTGCAGGGCGTGCAGCGATGTGCGGAGAAGCGTGTCGGGTGTGGCGGCGTCAGACAAAGAGATGATCCTTCGGGTCCGATTCAGAGTCGTGGCTGCCCAGCGAGTCGTGCCGGCAGCCCCCTCTGTCCTAGGACCTGAAAGATTCGTCCGCCTCCGATCTTGGAGACGGCGTTACCTCGTCGGTGGAATCACGCGAAACAAGCTGCGCGATTCGCTTTCCAGAGCATCATCCCTCTACGGTTCTTTTGCCTGAGAGTTTCCGGGGCGGTTGCTCCTTCGGCTCCGCCCGCGCTTCTTTTGGAAGCCGGCGGTCTCTCCCGCAGAGATCGTCTGATCGCTGGGGACCATTCTAAACTAGCCCTGGGGGCGGTCAATCACCGCCGCAACAAGGACTGGTTTCATCCACAGGATTCTCACGGGGAATTCGGGAGACAATAAAAAAGGCCCGGAAATCCGGGCCTTTTTCGCAGTCCGGAGCGGCTCAGCGCTTCAGGTTGACCTGGCGATTATATTCCAGTTCGGCCTCGGTGAGCTGTAGACCGACAATGATCTGATAGCCGGACGCGGTGCGGCCCTGCGCCATCGGAATGCGCTGGTCGAGGATGTCCTTCTTCTCGACGTAGCCGACGTTGGCCGGGAAAGCGAGAGTCACCGGGAAGACCTCCTTGGCCAGCACGTTGCTGTCGGCGTCGGCGATGGCGACGAAATATTGGAAGGTCGCATTGCGGTCCGGATTGGCCGGCCCGAGCTCGAGGGCAAAGCCGACCGTCATCTCGATGGCGACGCCGGTTTTATCGTACTGGCACTTGCGCTGCACGCTGTCCAACCGGACCATATACATGACGTCCGTCAGATCCTTGCCGTCGCCGGCGCGGAATTTGACCTGCTGAATCGCCGTCTCCAGGCCGCCGAAGCGCGGACAGGCATATTGCGTGACGCCGCGCGTCGAATCGCAGGCGGCGAGCGCGGCGCCGGCCAGGGCCAGCGGCAGGATCAGGCGGAGCAGACGGGGGGCAAAACGCATGAGGGATATCCGGAACCGGTTCAAATGAGCGCGTGCATGCCGTCGCAATAGGGCGGGTCCTGCGTGCGCTTGCAGCCGCAAAGATACAACGTCATGGCCTCGCCGACCTTTATCATCTTCGGCTGGAATTCGGTGCCCTGATGCGAGCCGTCGCAAAACGGCTGGCTCTTGCTGTAGCCGCAAGCGCACCAGAGATATTCCTTATTGGGCTCGAGATCGACGGCGTAGTAATTGTCGCGCGGCATCGCCGGTTCGGCCATCGGGAACACCTTGGGAAAGCGCGGCCGGGGCTCCAAAACGGGCGGAGCGCCGCAACGCGCGGAAATTGCTTGTTTGCGTCCGCTGGGTTACTACCTTGTCGGGTAAGAACGCGCAAGCCGCCTGTTTTTCTTAGTGTTTCCGCGTTTTTCCTGGCCAAAAAGCCCCGTTTTCGCAACCGCCCCTCTTCGCAACCTGTGGCGCCATGTCCGACAAGCCGGCCCTTTCCGTCCTCCTCGCCAGCCCGCGCGGCTTCTGCGCCGGCGTCGACCGGGCGATCCAGATCGTCGAGCAGGCCCTCGCCCGCTACGGCGCGCCGGTCTATGTCCGCCATGAGATCGTCCACAACAAGCATGTGGTCGACAGCCTGAAGGCCAAGGGCGCCGTCTTCGTCGACGAGTTGGCCGAAGTGCCGGCGGATGCCCATGTCATCTTCTCTGCCCACGGCGTCGCCAAATCGGTGGTCGCCGAGGCCAAGGAGCGCGGCCTCGCCGCCTTGGACGCCACCTGCCCGCTGGTCAGCAAGGTCCATTCGGAAGCGGCGCGCCATCATTTCCAGGGCCGCCATGTGCTACTGATCGGCCATGCCGGCCATCCCGAGGTCGAGGGCACGCTCGGCCAAGTGCCGCCAGGTGCCATGACGCTGATCCAGAATGCGCAGGACGCCGAGACGGTGCAGCCCGCCGATCCGGCGAATCTCGCTTATGCGACGCAGACGACGCTGTCGGTCGGCGACACCGCCGAGATCGTCGCGGCGCTGACGCGGCGCTTCCCCGGCATCAAGGGTCCCGGCAAGGCCGACATCTGCTACGCCACGACCAACCGGCAGGACGCGGTAAAAGCCATCGCGCCGCGCGTCGACGCCATCCTGGTGGTCGGCGCGCCGAACTCGTCCAATTCGCAGCGCCTGGTCGAACTCGCCGCGCAGCTCGGCTGCAAGGTCAGCGTGCTGGTGCAGACGGCCGCCGAAATCCCCTGGGAGAAGCTGCAGGGCGTGCAGTCGCTCGGCGTCACTGCCGGCGCCTCGGCCCCCGAGATTCTGGTGCAGGACGTCATCCGCGCCTTGCAGACGCGCTTCGACGTCTCGCTCGAAGAAGCCGTGGTGACGCGCGAAGACGTCATCTTCAGCCTGCCCAAAGCGCTCGCCAGCTAGATAGACCCAACTCATGGCCGTTTACACCGAAGTCAGCGACGAAGAGTTGGGCACGTTCCTCAGCGCGTATGACGTCGGCACGCTGCAGTCCTACAAGGGCATCGCCGAGGGCGTCGAGAATTCCAACTTCCTGCTGCAGACCGATAAAAGCAGCTACATCCTGACGCTCTACGAAAAGCGCGTCGCGCCCAAGGACCTGCCGTTCTTCCTCGGCCTGATGGATCACTTGGCCGCCAAAGGCATCGCCTGCCCGACGCCGGTCCATGACCGCGACGGCCAGGCGCTGCGCACGCTGGCCGGCCGCCCCGCCGCCATGGTCAGCTTCCTCAACGGCATGTCGCCGCGCCGCATCCTGCCCACGCACTGCGCCGGCCTCGGGCGCGGCATGGCGCAGATGCATCTGGCGGCCGAGGGCTTCAAGCTCACGCGCGCCAATGCGCTGTCGCTTGAGGGCTGGCAGCGGCTCTATGGCGAAACCAAAACGCTCGCCAACGATGTCGCCCCCGGCCTCGAAGGGCTGATCGAAGCCGAGGTCGCCTGGCTGACGGCAAATTGGCCTGCGGCGGAGAAACTGCCGCGCGGCATCATCCATGCCGATCTGTTTCCCGACAATGTCTTCTTCCTCAACGACAAGCTGTCCGGCGTCATCGACTTCTATTTCGCTTGCAACGACGCGCTCGCCTACGACCTGGCGATCTGCCTCAACGCTTGGTGCTTCGAGCCCGACGGCATGTTCAACATCTCCAAGGCGCGCTCGCTGCTATCGGCCTACCGCGACGTGCGTCCGATCACCGACGCTGAACTCGCTGCCCTGCCGATGCTGGCGCGCGGCGCGGCGCTGCGCTTTTTGCTGACGCGACTCTACGACTGGCTGAATCGACCAGAGGGCGCCTGGGTCAAGCCGAAGAACCCGATGGAATATGTGCAGAAGCTGCGCTTCCACCAGAGCGTGCCCGGACAGGGAGCTTACGGCCTTGACTGACGAGAGCATCGAGACCGGCAGCGATCTCGACAGCAAAGTGCAGGCCTTCACCGATGGCGCCTGCAGTGGCAACCCCGGCCCTGGCGGCTGGGGCGCGGTGCTGCGCTGGCGCGGCAGCGAGAAAGAGCTGAAGGGCGGCGAGGCGCAGACCACCAACAACCGCATGGAATTGATGGCGGCGATCGCCGCACTCGAAAGCCTCAAGCGTCCTCTGCCGGTCGATCTCTACACCGACAGCCAATATCTCCGCCTCGGCATCACCGGCTGGATCCACGGCTGGAAGAAGAACGGCTGGAAGACCTCCGACAAGAAGCCGGTGAAGAATGTCGATCTCTGGCAGCGCCTGGAATTGGCCGCCAATCTTCACAAGGTGAAGTGGCATTGGGTGAAGGGCCACGCCGGCCATCCCGAGAACGAGCGCGCCGACGCCCTGGCCCGCGCCGCCATCGCCGAACTGCGCGCAGGCGTGACGAGCTAGGCCGCGCGATGACGTTCGCGCGCCTGCTTCCGGTTTTGCTCATCCTGTCTCTGACGGCTTGCGGCACGCCGCGCGAGGAAGGCCAGGACACGGCCAGCCCGGCGCTCTGCGCCCTGCCCGATGTCGCAGCCTTCGACAATTTCAGCCAGACGCCGACGCCAGTCGCCAGCGATCTGCTCAGCCGTTTCCCCGATGTGCCGACGCTCGACAGTGCCGGTCGCAGCGAACTGGCCCTAGCGCCGCGCGGCGGCTTCTTCAACGCCAGCACCACGCGCTCCAGCCTGCTGCCCAACCGGCGCTTCGTCGCGACGCTGCGTCACGGCAGCGACGTGATCGT
>CANJIM010000094.1 GCA_947474495.1 Rhodospirillaceae bacterium | reverse complement strand
TCTACAATTTCGTCACCAAGCGCGGCGCCTGCCGCGGCGCGCGCTCGAAAATCTCCTGGACCCAGGTTGAAACCGGTTCGGCGATCACCTGGAAATATCCCAGCGTGCTGCTCGAAGGCGACGACTCGATTGGCGAATTCTATTCTGTCGCCGTGGTGAACAACCGCCAGCAGGCCGACACCGGCACCAAGATGATCCATATCGGCCGCAATACGCGCTCGACCATCATCTCTAAGGGCATCTCCGCCGGTCACGGCCAGAACACCTATCGCGGCCTCGTGCGCATGCAGCCCAAGGCCGACAATGCGCGCAATTACACGCAATGCGATTCGCTGCTGATCGGTCCCGATTGCGGCGGCCACACCGTGCCCTACATCGAAGTGCGCAACCGCTCGGCCCGCGCCGAGCATGAGGCGACCACCTCGAAGATCAGCGACGACCAGCTGTTCTATTGTCGCCAGCGCGGTCTTTCGACCGAAGACGCCGTCTCGGTCATCGTCAACGGCTTCTGCAAGGAAGTACTGCAGAAGCTCCCCATGGAATTCGCCGTCGAGGCCCAGAAGCTTTTGGGCATCTCCCTCGAAGGCAGCGTCGGTTAACCGGAGCCATCGATATGTCCGCCCCGCTTCTCGAGATTAAAGACCTGCACGCCAAAGTCGACGGCAAGGAAATCCTGCGCGGATTGAACCTGACGCTCGAAGCCGGCCAGGTCCACGCCATCATGGGCCCCAATGGTTCGGGCAAGAGCACGCTGTCTTACGTGCTCGCCGGCCGCGACGGCTATGAAGTCACCAGCGGCTCGGTCACCTTCAAGGGCCAGGACCTGCTGGCGCTCGCCACCGAAGAGCGTGCCCGCGCCGGCGTCTTCCTCGCCCTGCAATATCCGGTCGAGATTCCCGGCGTGCCGAACGCGACCTTCCTCAAGGCGGCCGTCAATGCCGTGCGCGCCGCGCGCGGCGAAAGCCAATACGACGCCATCGAGTTTTTGAAGCGCGCCAAGGCCAAGTTCGCCGAGTTGAAGATGGACCCGGTGTTCCTGTCGCGCGCCCTCAACGTCGGCTTTTCCGGCGGCGAGAAGAAGCGCAATGAGATCTTCCAGATGGCCATGCTCGAGCCGTCCCTCGCCATCCTCGACGAGACCGACTCGGGCCTCGACATCGACGCGCTGCGCATCGTCTCCGAAGGCGTCAACGCCCTGCGCGCGCCCGATCGCGCCATGCTGGTGATCACCCACTATCAGCGCCTGCTCGACGACATCGTGCCGGACAAGGTCCACGTGCTGTCGAAGGGCCGCATCGTCAAGACCGGCGGCAAGGAACTGGCGCTCGAACTCGAACGCACCGGCTATGCCGGCATCGCGGCCTAAGGGACGATGAAATGAGCGGCGCTGTCGCCTTGCAAACCAAACCAGCCGGCGCGGCCGAGGCGTATCTCGGCCAGTATGCCGGTCTGCGCCGCAGCTTGCCCGGGGCCGACCTGCCCTGGCTGACGAGCCTGCGCGACGGCGCCGCCGCACGCTTCCAGGCCCAGGGCCTGCCGACCAGCGCGCTCGAAGCTTGGAAGTTCACCCACCTCGACCGCCTGTCGAAGCAAATCTACGCGCCGGGCTCGGCTGGCAATGCCGCCGTCACGACCGAGCAGATCGCCCATTTCCGCTTCGCTGGGATGTGCGAGATCCTACTCGTCTTCGTCGACGGCCAGTTCCGCGCCGACCTCTCGGACCCGCAGCTCGGTGACGCTGGGGCCCTCCCGGCCGGCCTCACCGTCCTCAGCCTCGCCCGCGCCCTCGCCAAGTCGCCCGATCTGGTCCGCGACCATCTCGCCGGCCCGGAAGCCGACCCGGCCCAGGCGCTTGCCGCCCTAAACTTGGCGCTCGCCGCCGACGGGGCCGTGATCAAGCTGGCGGCCGGCACCAAGCTCGGCCAGCCGCTGCATCTCCTCTTCCTGACCAGCGCGGCCTCGGGTCAGGCCAGCCATCTGCGCAACCTGATCATCGCCGAGGACGGTTCGGACGCGACTATCGTCGAGACCTACGCCGCCTTGCCGGGCGCAGTCTCGAATGCCTGGACCAATGTGGTGACTCAGGTCGCCGTCGCCGAGAATGCGGTCATCCGTCACTTCAAGGTTCAGAGCGAATCCCTTGAAGCGACTCACACTTCTGCCAGCGGCGTGAGCCTGGCGACCCATGCGCGCTACGACAGCTTCGCCCTCGCCACCGGCGCGGCGCTCGGCCGCCACGAGGTGCGGGCCAAGCTGACCGGCGACCATTCGGCCGCCGTGCTCAACGGCGTCTATCTCGGCCGCGGCCGCCAGCATCAGGCCCAGCGCACGGATGTCGAGCATCTCGCCCAGGACACCAGCTTGGCGGAAATCTACAAGGGCGTGCTCGACGGCCGCGCCCATGGCGCCTTCCTGGGGCGCATCCATGTCGGCCATGGCGCGCGCGGCACCGACGCCCAGCAGTCGAACCGCAACCTGCTGCTGTCCGACCACGCAGTCGCCGACAGCAAGCCGGAGCTGGAAATCTACGCCGACGACGTCAAATGCGCCCATGGCGCGACGGTCGGCGACTTGGAGCGCGAACCCTTGTTCTATCTAAAGGCCCGCGGCATCGGCGAAGCCGAGGCCCGCGCCCTGCTAATCGAAGCCTTCGCCGCCGAACTGATCGACCGGATCGAGGACGAGACCGTGCGCGGCCATTTCCGCAACCAGCTCACCCATTGGTTGGCGGGAGAGCCCCTATGAGTACCCCGGGCATGAACACGAAACCGGCCCTGCCGAACTTCGACGTCGAGGCCCTGCGCCGCGACTTCCCGATCCTCGCCCGCGAGATCAACGGCAAGCCGCTGGTCTTCCTGGACAGCGCCGCCAGCGCTCAGAAGCCGCGCGTCGTGCTCGAAAGCCTGCGCAAGACCTACGAGGAAGAATACGCCAACGTGCACCGCGGCGTGTATTGGCTCAGCGCCACCGCGACGAAGAATTATGAGAATGTTCGCAAGAAGTTAAAGACTTTCTTTAATGCGAAAGACGAGCGCGAATTCGTCTTCACCAAGGGCACCACCGAGGGCATCAACCTGGTCGCCCAGAGCTGGGGCCGCGCCTTCCTGAAGGCCGGCGACGAGGTGCTGATCACCGGCCTCGAGCACCATTCGAACATCGTGCCCTGGCAGATGCTGCGCGACCAGATCGGTATCAAGCTGGTGGTCGCACCGATCGACCGGAACGGCAACCTGATCTGGGAAGCCTTCGAGAAGCTGCTGTCGGCCAAGACCAAGCTGGTCGCCGTCGCCCAGGTCTCCAACGCCCTCGGCACCATCCTGCCGATCCAGGACATCGTCCGCGCCGGTCATGCCGTCGGCGCCAAGGTGCTGATCGACGCCGCCCAGGGCGCGCCGCACATGCGCACCGACCTGCAGGCGCTTGACGCCGACTTCTACGCCTTCTCCGGCCACAAGCTCTATGGGCCGACCGGCACCGGCGCCCTGTGGGGCAAGAAGGAGCTGCTCGACGCCATGCCGCCCTGGCAGGGCGGTGGCGACATGATCAAGTCGGTCTCCTTCGAGAAGACCGATTACGCCGACGTGCCCGCCAAGTTCGAGGCCGGCACCCCCAATATCGCCGACGTCATCGCCATGGGCGCCGCCATCGATTACCTGTCGGCCCTGCCGTGGGACGCCATCGAGGCCCATGAGGCCGACGTGCTCGCCTATGGCACCAGCCTGCTCAAGGCCATCCCCGGCCTGCGCCTGATCGGCGAGGCCGACCATAAGGCCGGCGTCATGTCCTTCGTGCTCGAGGGGGTGCATCCGCACGACATCGGCACCATATTGGATCAAGACGGCGTGTCGGTGCGCGCCGGCAACCATTGCGCCGAACCGGTGATGGAGTTCTTCGGGGTTCCGGGCACCGCCCGCGCCTCGCTCGGCATGTACAGCACCCGCGCGGAAATGGACGCCCTGGCGGCGGCCATCCGCAAGGTGCAGGAGATTTTCGCCTGATGTCCGACCTGCGCGACCTGTACCAGGAAGTGATCCTGGATCATTCGAAGAAGCCGCGGAATTTCGGCCCGCTCGACCATGCCAATCACGAGGCGAAGGGCCATAATCCGCTGTGTGGCGACCGCGTCACCGTCTTCCTCGATCTCGACGACGCGGGCATGGTCAAGGACGTCCACTTCCAGGGTTCGGGCTGCGCCATCTCGATGGCCTCGGCCTCGCTGATGACCGAACTGGTCAAAGGCAAGACAGTCGACGACGCCAAGGCGCTGTTCGAACAGTTCCACGCCCTCGTCACCGGCGAAACGGATGCGCCGCTGACCGCCAGCGCTGATGACATGGACCGCCTGGAGCCGCTGACCGGCGTGCGCGAATTTCCCATGCGGGTGAAATGCGCCACCCTGGCCTGGCACACTTTCATCGCCGCCCTCGACGGCAAACGCGACCCCGTGGTGACGGAATGACCGACGATATTAAAACTGACACTTCCGCGACCGAAACGCCCGCCGCCGAAAGCGCGCCCGCTTCGACGCTGAACATCTCGACCACGGCGGCGCCGATCGCGCTGCCCGAGTTCGCCGCCGACGCGACGTTGACCGAAAAGGTCGTGCAGGTGCTGAACACGATTCACGATCCGGAGATTCCGGTGAACATTTACGAGCTCGGCTTGGTCTATGACGTCGACGCCGCTGCCGACGGCGAAGTGACCATCACCATGACGCTGACGACGCCGAACTGCCCGGTCGCCGGCAGCATGCCCGCCGAGATCGAGACCAAGATCGGCGCCATCCCCGGTGTGACGAAGGCGCATGTGAATTTGGTATGGGAGCCGACCTGGACGCCCGAGCGCATGTCCGAAGCGGCAAAGTTGGAATTGGGTTGGCTGTAAGCCATCAGGAGAAAGCCATGAGCAACGTGAACGCATCCGACTCTACCAATGCCCCGAAGCCGGCGCCTGCCCCTCGCGTGCGGCCGAAGCCGGTCACGCTGACCGACGCCGCCGCTGCGCGCATCAGCGCCATCATCGCCAAGAGCGAAGGCAAGGCGACGATGTTGAAGATCAGCGTCGATTCGAAAGGCTGCTCGGGCCACTCCTACGTGCTCGATTACGCGAGCGAAGCCGGCAAGCTCGACGAGCTGATCGAGGACAAGGGCGTGAAGATCCTGATCGACCCGAAAGCCGCCCTGTTCATCTTCGGCACCGAGATCGACTACGTGACGGAAAAGCTGAAGTCGGGCTTCACCTTCAGCAATCCGAACGAAAAAGGCCGCTGCGGCTGCGGCGAAAGCTTCTCGGTCTGATATCAAACGACGTCACCCTCGGGCTTGACCCGAGGATGACGATTGAAGAACTGCTCAAGTCTTCAAATGCTTGGCAGCACGGTTGGCGATAACCAGTGCGCCAACACTCAATAGCCCCGCGACGAAGAATGTCACCCGCATGCCCGTGGCGATCGCCTCTGGCGGCGCGGTCGTGATGTCGGCCGTCGCCGACGCCACGGCAAACACCGCGCCCATCACCGACGCGCCGGTGACAAGGCCGAGATTGCGCGACAGATTGAGCATGCCGGAGATGACGCCCCGCCGATCCTGCGGGACGTCGCGCATGACGGCACTGTTGTTGGCGGTTTGAAACTGCGCATAGCCGACCGTGACGACGACCAGCGCCGCGACATAGCCGGGAATGCCGAATGCCGTCGGCATCGCCGCCAGAGCGAACGATCCGCCGGCAATGGCGACGAGACCGGCGAGCGTCATGCGCTCGGCGCCGAAGCGGTCGGCGAGACGGCCCGCCGGCACGCCGCTCAATGCGACCATCGCCGGACCGACCGTCATGATCAGGCCGACCAGCACCGCATCCAATCCGAGGCCGCGCGCCAAATAGAATGGCCCGACTACCAGCGTCGTCATCATCACCGTCGCGACGAGCGCGCTCGTGACCAGGCTTGCGCCCAGTAGCCGGTCACGCAACATCGCCAGCCGAATTAAAGGCGATGCCGCTTTCGCCTCGACGCGCAGGAACAACCCCAGTCCGACGATAGCCGCTGCCAGCAGGACGATGTTAAGCAGGCCGAAACTGCCGCGCCCCAAGGTCATCGCGAGGGCGTAAGCCGCCAGCGTCAGCGCCAGCAGCGCTGTGCCCATGACGTCGAAACCAGGACGCTCCACCTGCGACCGTTGGCGATCGGCCGGCAAGTGGCGAGAGGCGAGCAGCAAGGCCAGCAGTCCCAAGGGGGCATTGATCAGGAAGATCGCCTGCCAGCCGGGACCGGCGATCAGCAAGCCGCCGAGCGACGGACCGAGCGCAGTGCCGAGCGCCGACATCGCGCCGAGCAGCCCCATGGCGCGACCAGTCTTTGCCTTCGGCACCGTCTCGCCGACGAAGGCCATGGTGAGCGCCATCATGACGGCGGCGCCGAGGCCCTGCGCCGCGCGGGCGGCGATCAGCAGCCCCAGCGTCGGCGCCAGGCCGCAGAGGACCGAGGCCGCCGTGAACAGGACCAGCCCGCCGAGCAGCAGCCGGCGGCGGCCGACGATGTCGCCGAGCCGGCCAACGCTGACGATCAGCGTGGTGATGGCGAGGAGGTAAGCGAGAACGATCCATTGGACGTCCTGGAAGGTGGCGCCGAACGCCTGCGCCATCGTCGGCAAGGCGACATTGGCGATGCTGGTACCGAGGGACGACAGGAGCATGGAGAGAGAAAGCCCGGCGAGCACCCAGCGAACCGACGGCATCGCCAGCGCGACGGCCTCGTCCTGGGCGGTGGTGAGTGATTTCGACATGATCTTTGCTTTCTGATGGGATTTATCGGAAAGCTAAGGCGCGGCCATATAGGGCGGAAGACGCAGCATTTACACTCTACTCATGCGTTTAACGCCATATCTCAGTCGAACCGTGCTAGAATTGCGCTATGGCTGTGCCCGACCTCAATCTGCTCGTCGCCCTTGATGTGCTACTCGCCGAAGGCAGCGTCGCCCGCGCCGCCCAACGCCTGCGCCTCAGTCCCTCGGCGATGAGCCGGACGCTCGCGCGATTGCGCGAGACAACCGGCGATCCGCTGTTGGTGCGGGCCGGACGCGGCCTTGTGCCAACGCCACGGGCGCTCGAATTGCGCGAGCGGGTGAGCTAGCTTGTGCAGGGCGGCGAAGCGGTGCTGCGCCCGGCCGAAATGCTAAATCTCAAAAAACTCTCCCGTAGCTTCACGCTGCGGACGAGTGAGGGCTTCGTCGAGAACTTCGGACCGGCGCTCATCGCACGCGTCGGCAAGGAGGCGCCCGGCGTGCAATTGCGCTTTTTGCAGAAACCCAATCGGGAGAGCACGCTGCTGCGCGATGGCACCGTCGATCTGGAAACAGGAGTCGTCGGTGAGATCACCGGCCCCGAAGTACGGGCCCAGGCCTTGTTCCGCGACCGCTTCATCGGCGTCGTGCGCAAGGGCCATGCGCTGAGCAAAGGCAAAATCACGCCCGCCCGCTACGCTGCTGGCAAGCATATCAACGTGTCGCGGCGCGGCACCGACAAGGGACCGATCGACGAAGCCCTTAAGCAGCTCGGACTGGCGAGGGATATCGTGACAGTCGTCGGAGGATTCGCCACCGCCCTTGCCCTGGCGCGCACGTCTGACTTGATCGCCAGCATTCCCGAACGCCACACCGGTAACCTGCGCGCCGGCATGCATAGCTTCGCGCTACCTGTCGTCCTGACGGAGATCACGGTCTCTCTGCTGTGGCACCCGCGGCTCGACGCCGACCCGGCCCATCGCTGGCTACGCGGCGTCGTGCGCGACGTTTGCACGCAAAAATGAGGCCTTAAGCCCGCAGCCGTTCGCCTTCCGGCAACGGATCGCCGGCGCGCCAATCGAGCGTCCAGGCCGGCAGGGCGGCCAGCGCTTGCTCGATCACCTCGACGCCGGCCTCGTTCGGTACCGCCCCTTCGGTGAGGATGCGCCGCCAGGTGCGGGCCCGCGGCAGATTGTTGAACAGGCCAAGGATGTGGCGCGTCATGTGGCGCAGCGGGTTGCCCGCCGCCAGTTCGGCGCGCGCATAGACCATGAAGCGCTCCATGATCTCGCGGCGCGACGGGACCGGCTTGCCTTCGCCGAAGATGCGGCGGTCCGCTTCGGCCAACATGTAAGGGCTTTCATAAGCCGCGCGGCCGATCATCACGCCATCGATCTTCTCCAGATGCCTTGCCGTGTCGTCCAGCGTGCGCACGCCGCCGTTGAGGATGAACTCGAAAGCCGGGAAGTCCGCCTTCAAGCGATAGGCCGTCTCGTAGCTGAGCGGCGGGATCTCGCGGTTCTGCTTCGGGCTGAGGCCGGAGAGCCAGGCCTTGCGCGCATGGACCGAAAAGCTCGTACAGCCAGACTCGGCGACCACCGTCACGAAGCGCATCAGCGCCTCGTAGCTGTCTACGTCGTCGACACCGATGCGATGCTTCACCGTCACAGGAATCTTTACGGCGGCGCGCATGGCGGCGACGCAGTCGCGCACCAGCTCGGGCTCCAGCATCAGGCAGGCGCCGAAACGACCCGACTGCACCCGGTCGCTCGGGCAGCCGCAGTTGAGATTGATCTCGTCGTAGCCGAACTCTTCGCCGATCTTCGC
>CANJIM010000093.1 GCA_947474495.1 Rhodospirillaceae bacterium | reverse complement strand
CGTGCCGCCTTGCGCCAGTACGATCTCTGCCTCGCGCAGCTTGCCGATGATCTCTTCAGGCCCGTGTCTCTTGCCCATTTTCTCTCTCCTTCAGGGTCCACACTAAAATAGTCGATGGACCACTCTGAAGGGGGCAGATCACGCAGACCTTGGCGGCCGCCATCAACAGCCGCGGTTAAGCCCTTCAGTCAGGCTTTCTTTTCACGCTGTTTCTGCGCATAGCAGCAAAGCAGATGCGTAACGGTCTTGCCGTCTTCGGCCAGGGGCAGAGCAACGCGGTCAAATTCGATAAACGAGCGCCCCATCATGGCGAGGGAAGCCGTCCGGAAATCCGGCTGGCGGGATGTCACCACCGCCTGCAACCGCTCCAGCAGCGCCTTCATTTCAGCGCCTTCCCCAAGGTCGCTGACCATGCCCCCCTTGAGGGTCCGGTCATGCGCTTCCTCGACTTCCGAACCGGCCAGGCGGATGCGGAAATCCCGTCCGCCGTCGACGACTTCGAGGATCATCAACATGCTGAGACAGTCGTAAACATCGACCGGATCGATGGCATGCCGCGTCGGCAAGGCATCGCCATCACATTTTTTCAACCAATAGTCGTAAATCTTGCGGATTTTCGCATCGGACAACGCACGCTGACGCACGCTGACGCACGCTCATGTCCAGATCATCGCCGGCTATGGGCGGGGAGAAATTCGCAGAATTCTCGCCCATCAGACCCGAGCCGCCGGTACGCTACGCAACAACAACGCCATCAAACTGAACCTTCTATCGGGCACGTAAACGCAAAACGCTCAATCACTTGAGTGTCATATTTCATACCCCATACCTATGCAACCTGGGCATGTGCCATTGGTATAGGATGCAAGGGGAGGTGACAGAGCGACAAAAAAGTCCTAATCCTCTCGCCGTTCGGAGGGGTGGCCGAGCGGTTTAAGGCACCGGTCTTGAAAACCGGCGGGGGTTCACGCCTCCCGTGGGTTCGAATCCCACCCCCTCCGCCACCTAATGCAATATAGTTGTTATAAAACAATGTGATAACCCACATCACGTGGGCCTTACCCATCTTTCTACCCATCCCCCCAAGCGGGATAGCCCGGCACGAGCAGGGACGCTGCACCCATCGGACTCTTGCGGCTCGTGCCGCTGGGATTGCTTCCAATTTACCGGGCGTGGCGCACGCGCTTCGATATTTTGCAGGCGACCACTCAAAAGGCGGCAAAGCCGGTGAAGGCGGTGGCCACAGGGCCTAAGCCCGCACTTTCAGCGTTTACCGGCAAACCGGAGAGCCGCTCAATCACCCCTGCATCGCGATCCCCGCCAACGCTACCCATCGCCATTGCCGGCCGGGGGTGGGGCGTAGGTGGCTCAGCGCACTGGCCGGATTTTACTCCGCCGCAGCCGCAACATGCCGCCGCTTCAGTGGCCTACTTTGTCACCGCCGGAAACAGAGAGCGCAAGATGCAGCGCTTCAAATCTCAGGGCCAGGCACAGCGCTTCGTATCCACCCACGGCGCCATCTACAATCTCTTCAACGTTCAACGTCACCTCATTTCCCGATCAAATCTGCGCACCTTCCGGGCCAACGCCATGGAAGGTTGGATCATTGCGTCCGCAGCAGCTGCGTGAAGTTACAGGTCAGGAATCTCGTGCGACCGCGTCAGTTAACATGACAATGCCACCTTAGCGGCCCATCGCCTTCCGTGTCGCCTCGATGACCGACTCTGGCATGTCGTAGACGCGGCTCAACACCATCAGGGCTTCCTCGCCCGAGACCGGGTCGATCACCATGCCAGCCTGCTTGGCTTCTCCCACCAGCGCCGAGTCGCGTAAACTCGCCGCGAAGGCCTCTTTCAGCAGCTTAGCCTGATCCGCCGGCAAGTCGGGTGGCGCGAAAAAGGGAAAGGCGATGATGTCGCGCGCAAAGAGGAGATCGAGCGACTGGCGCTGTGCGTCGGTCTTAGCGAGCGACATCACGGAGGGCACATGGGGAATTTCCGGATGCGGCACCGGAGCCGTTTGGAACAGCAGGTTGATTTTCTTGCTCTGCACCCACTCCATTTTTGCTGCCTTCACCCCGCTCCACGACCAATAAGCTAGCCCCTCGATCTCACCGCCTTCCATGGCGAGCGAGGCTTTGGTGATGCCGTCGTAGCCCGAGATAATCTTAAACTTGGTGCCGATCAGACCGTTCAGCGCGCGCGGGATGATCTCCGAATCGGCGCTGGCCCCGGTACCAGCGATAATCAACTCCTTGGTCAGCAGATCTTCGGCCGTTTTGACCTCCGCCGTGTGCCAGGCGATGGCGAGCGAGCTTTCGCGGCTTGGACTGCCGAGCCATGTAAATTTGCGCGGATCGAAGTCCACTGCGCCTGCACCACCAAGCAAGGGCTCGAAAGGAATACCGCGCCCCACCGTGCCGAACACCGTGCCGTCTTTAGGCGCGGTAAAATAGAGATAGCGCGTGGCGGTGAGCCCGCCGGCCCCCGGCATGTTACGCACGATCATCGATGGCGTGCCAGGCATCTGCTTCGGCATGTGGCGGGCGACGATACGCGCGACCAGATCGTAAGCGCTACCGGCCGGCGTATAGACAACAAGCGTGACCATTTTGCCCTTGGCGGCGCCGGCGTCCACCTCTTGCGCCAACGCTTGAGGTGCGGACGCAAAAAAGCAGAAGATTGGCAAGGTATACAACGCGACATTCCGAATGGATTTCATGAAGCTCTCTCCTTCGTCAGTCAGCGACGCGATCAGTGCGCGGCCACGGTTTTCCAGGCCTTGTCGAGCTTGGTCTTGCGCTTACGCGGCGGCGAAAACAGCGAGCGTTCCTGGCAACCATCAGCCGCGGCTGCATTTGATAGTTTTTCGTCCCATAGCTTCGCGTCAAAGCGGCAGCCGTTGAAGTCTGCCGACTGTTCGGACGCTAGCCAGAGCGCTACGGGGATCACGACGGTCGGCGGCAGGCCGACGCCGCGGATCGCGCCGCGGCCGAACTTGGTATCGACCGCGCCGCCAGGCTCAATGCTATTTACCGTTACATTGGTATCGGCCAGTTCTTCGGCCCAGCTGATCGATTCCGCTTCCAGGCAGGCTTTCGACGGACCGTAGGCACCGCTGAAGGCCTCATGCATCGTCTCCTGGCTCTTGGAAATGTTGATGACGCGGCCCCAGCCGGCCTTCAGCATCTCCGGCACGGCGGCCTTGGCCATCCGGTAGGGTCCGACAACATTGGTGTCGATGACGACGCGCCAGCCTTCCGGATCCGTCTCCCAAAAGGGAGCGTTGCGGTCGCCGTGATAACGCTGGCTCTTGCCGGCGTTGTTGACCAGTACATGCAAGGCGCCAAAGCGCTCGACCGTGCGCCGCACCGCCATCTCGCAATCGGCCCAGACGGTCACGTCCGAATACAAAGCCAAGGTGATGGGCTTTCCCGCCGTAGCGTCAATCTCTGCGGCGACCGTCTCAAGATCACGGCTAATGGCGTCGCGCGTTTCATCGGCCGCCGCTACCGCCGTGATGGTGATTCCTTTGGCCCCGGCCTTGGCATAGGCGAGTGCCATCTCACGCCCCATGCCACGGCTCCCGCCTGTGATAAGGATGACTTTGCCCTGCAGGGAAATGCTTTCCATGATCATGCCTCCGTTCACGACAAGCCGTAGAGGATGCCGGGATTGGTGCGCAGGATCTTGTCGGTGGTCGTACGTGGGATGTTGCCGTCCTCCGAAAGACGTTTGAGCGCCTCGACCTCAGTCGCCGTGTCCTTATGGCCGTAGTCGGTACCGATAAGCAGATTGTCGTCGCCGATCTCGCTCAAGAGCCACGGCAGGTCGTCGGTTTTCTGCGTCGTGATGTAGAAATTACTGCCCTCTAGCGGATTGGACGGCAGTCGCTTGCCCTTACGGTTGAGGCGCAGCTTCACCTCTCCGAGGATGTAGGGTACCCATTGAGCGCTCGCCTCGATGAAGGCCCAATTCACGCCGGGAAAGCGTTTCGGCATCTCTTCTTCCAGCAGACAGCTGAAGGCCCCCATCACCGGAAACTTGAACAGCATGAGCGGGCCAGCATCGATCGGGATGGCGTCATAGATCGGGAAGCTGTTGATGCCGGCGTGCAGCGTGATCGGCAGTCCCATCTCCTCCGCCATCTTGTAGAGTGGGAAGAAATAGCGGTGCGTTAGCAGCCGGTCGCATTCCATGCCGCGCATGAAGATGCCGCAAGCGCCATTCTCCTTGCAGAACTCCAATTCAGCGCGGACCTTGCCGGGATCGATGAGCGACAACAGCGGCGGCATCGCCACCCAACGCAGCCGGTTGTCGGACTGCTTCCAGATGCTGGCGAGCCAGCGGTTGTAGCTGCGAACCAAGGCGAACTCGACGTCCGGCTCCTTAGTGATCGGCCGCAGGAACAGGCTGGGATAGAGGACCTGCACATCGATACCGACCTCGTCCATATGTGCGAGGCGCCGACGTACGTCGGTCAGATCGCGGGCTTCTTCCGGCACGTCATCGCCGACGTTGCTCTTGGTCTGCAGGCGGCCTTCGATCACCCAATATTCGTTGCGCTGGTTTGGCCGCGTCGGCGCACCGTCGTTCGGCGAACGGACGAAAATTTGCGGCCGGAAGATTTGCTCGTCTTCGCGCATAAAGGACCAGGTGCGCGGCGATTCGAGGACATGGGCGTCGGAATCGATGGTCGGCATGATGTTCTCCCTAAATACGATTATCGTTTTTATTATTGGCGCTCATTCTCGACCCATGGCCTTCTTGACCATCTCGACGACAGTGGTCGGCGTGTCGTAAGCGCGGTGGATGATCTCTTCGACTTCGCCAGCCGGCACGAACTCGATCTCCAGTTGCGCCTTCTCGGCCTCTGCCAGGAAGTCCTTGTCCTTGTGCGTCGCCTCGAACGCCCGCTTCAGCGCGTCGGCGCGGTCCTTGGGCACATCTGGCGGCATCAGGAAGGGCCGCGCGGCGATGTCGCGGGCGAACAGCAGCTTCAGGGCCTGGGTTTGCTGCTCGGTCTTGGCAAGCGTCAGCACCGAAGGCACGTCGGGAATTTCCGGATGAGGCACGAAGGCCGTCTGGAACAGGATATTGATCTTCTTGTCCTTCACCCAATCGGGCTTCACGGTTTTGACCGCGCCCCAGGACCAATACGCGAGGCCTTCGATCTCGCCGCGTTCGACCGACAGCACGGCGCGGTTGATGCCTTCGTAGCCGGAAATGATCTTGAACTTGGTGCCAAGAAGGCCGTTCAGTGTTCTCGGCACGATCTCCGAATCGGCGCTGGCGCCGGTGCCGGCGACGATCAGTTCTTTGGTCAGTAAGTCCTGCGCGGTCTTCACCGACGCCGTATGCCAAGCGATCGCCAGAGAGCTTTCGCGGCTCGGGCTGCCCATCCAGATGAACTTCAGCGGGTCGAAATCGACCGTGCTGGCGCCGCCGAGCAGCGGCTCGAAGGGAATTCCACGGCCGATGGTGCCGAACACAGTACCGTCCTTCGGTGCGGTGACGTAAAGATAGCGCGTCGCCGTCAGGCCGCCGGCACCTGGCATATTGCGTACAATCATGGTCGGCGCGCCCATCAGGTGATGCGGCATGTGGCGCGTCAATAACCGCGCCGCCAAGTCGTAACCGCTGCCGCTGGTGGTGTAGACCACGATGCTGACAGTCTTGCCTTTGTAGAACTCCTCGACACCTTGCGCCGAGGCAGAAACGGCCGCCAAGGCGGCGAAGCCGGCAATAGCCGGCACGATGAACTTACGCATGCATGTCCTCCCTGTGGTAGCCCCTTGCCGGAGCTTTTGGCGGCCCGGTCTTCGCCGGCTCGCCCAGTAATCGGCCTCCATTAGGTGGCCCAGTTGAATGTTAGTCCATTGTTTTCTCCCTCGCCATTGCCGGCCGGGGGTGGGGCGTAGGTGGCTCAGCGCACTGGCCGGATTTTACTCCGCCGCAGCCGCAACATGCCGCCGCTTCAGTGGCCTACTTTGTCACCGCCGGGAACAGCTTGCCGATAAGTTCTTCAGGCCCGTGCTTCTTGCCCATGTTCCGTCTCCTTCAGGGTCCAGTCTAAATTAACTTTTGGACCGCTCCGAAGGGGGCAGATCACGGACGATTGGCCAGCCCAGGTCCACCCAGCGCAAGCTGCCGCGGGTCAGCGCCGTCTTTGCGGATCAGGATTAGCTTCCGATATCAGCAGTGTCGCCGGGCTGGTGTTGGGTGTCTCGATGACCGCGACCCAGACACCATATTTGCCAGATTTCGGGCGCAGGATTTGCGCCGTCGGGTCGAGGCCGCGGTTAAGCCCGTCATCGTTGCAGACCCAATTGCCGTCAGGCGTGCGAATGATCAATCCAGTATCCGCGTCGGACTCCGCATAAAAGAATAAGTCGTACTTGCCGGCGGAATAATCGAGCACGAAATCGGGCTGCGCGGCATCGATGTAGCCTTTGCAATCGACGCCCAACTTGCCATCGAGGAAGTCGTTGCCGCCAGCCGTGAGTTGCACGCGCCAAGGATCGGGGTCGAAGTCCGTCTTCAGAGAGATTTGGCCGAAGGCCGGGCTGGCTGCGGCATTCGGTTGCCAGAAGCCAGCGGCCGGGGGCGCTACGGCTCGCGTCGGCGGCGCGGCGACAAGTGGCGGAGGCGGCGACGCCGCTGCCAATGCCTCCTGAAATGTCTGGCCTAATGTAATCCCCGCTTCAAATGGCTCTACCGGATTGCCGTTGATGTTTAGCTTGCCACGCGCCGCCGCAGCCTCCATGCGCAGTTTATCGCCGTCGATTCGAAACATCGGCTGTTTCGAGAGAATATCTTTGACCTTAAGGAACCGCTCTCGTGCCGTCTTTTGATCCTCGGGCTTCAGCGCGGCTTTTTCTAGGCTACCGATTTCGATTTTCAGCGCTGTGGTCATCAGTTCTTCGATAGCGCTCATGCTCGCCGTAAAGGCGAACTTACCTTCAAGGGTATCGGCTATATCGCCCATGCGCTCATATGAGAACTTCGTACCCGACGGAACACTTACGCCGAAGGACAGCTTGATATCGTCGGGCGCCTTAACGGAAAGCGCGAGGCGATCGAACGCGAATTCGGGGCCCGCCGCGATCAGGTGTTCGCCTAACCGGCCGAGACGCGCCAACAGAAGTTGCGTAAGCTTTTCCGTGTCGTAGATCGCCATAGATTCGACGGCTTCGAGAATATCGTTGATCGGTTCTCCCGCGATATTACGTATCGCCATTTTGACAGCGAAGGCCGGAATATTGATATCTGATATTTTCGAGACACCGACTTCCATAGTCGCGCTACTTGAAAGCAGCCCTTCCTTTCTGGTCGTATCGGCACGGAACATAAGCGAGGAGAGGCCGCCGCGCAGTTCGTTGTTCTCAAACCGAATGTCGTTGACCACCACACTCGAAAGCCCAGACCAGATGAATGGCCATTCACGCACGGCATCGGTGTTGAGTTTAATCGCGCCGACGCTAATCTTCGTCTGAAGGAAGTTCTTGTCCTCGATCAGCGTTTTCTGAATGGAAAGTTCGCCTTTTACCTTTTCTTTCGCGCCCTGTTCTAGAGCGCCACTCAAGCGAACACTATCCAATTGAACGGCAGTCGTTTGGTTGGCGATGCGAAGGCGCGGCATGAATATTTCCAACGATCCGCGTGTCGTAGCGCTCATGACCCTTGCGCGTCCCGTTACGCCCTCGACCACCGCCTGGATAGCTTCGATGTCGTCAATGCTTCCGATTCGTCCGTTGTAGTCGACGAAACTGAAATCGGCATTCAGCCCGCCGGTCCAATCCACAGTAGCGTCGACTTTCAACCATGGCGCCTGTCCTGGGTATTTCGGCAAGTATGGGCGAAATTCTTCCGGTAAAGCCGCCATGATTTGGGTGCGAGCTGCGGCGAACTTTCCGACCCACGGGCCGTGCCGAACATCCATACGGCCGGCCAGTTTGATTTCTGGCGGCATATCCGCATCGATAAACTCCTCGAAGAGTTCTCGCATCGGATTCGCGCGGGAAGGGCGCAGGGCGATGTCATAGGTCAGCACGCCGTTGAAAAGTCCGCGCTCATAACTGAGGTGCTTGACGGAGACATCTTCGATACTCAGCAACCAGCGTTCATAAGCTACCATATTGCTGGAAATCATTCCGCCGATGTAATGGGCAGTGCCGATATAGGAGACACATGCTGCAAAAACGATTCCGATGATCGCAAAGGCTGTACGCATTTATGTGAGCGCTCCGGACTTTATAGATATTGACGCTTGCCGTGGAATTTCTACGCCATTCAGCGACGCAAGATTAAGCCAGTCTTTTGGGAACAGGATAGGCCGCGCCGACACTGGTAGATGAATGATGAGCCTGTTATCTGGGAAACAATGAGGCTAACCTGCTAGAGCCTGGCTGGTGGTGTAAGTGCCGATTACGGTGGTCATCTGCTGTTCAGTCGCGATCTATCTTCTCCGACGGATGGTTCGGATCGAGACAGCAGGCTCCATGCCCGCTTCCGTAATTCTTTGCAATCCAACAATTGATCGGCCCCCATTAGGTGGTCCAGGTTAAATGTTAGTGCATTATTTCCTCCCTCGCCATTGCTGGCTGGAGGTGGAGCGAAGCGGAACCGGAAGGCGGCAATGGCGGTGTCGCGGTTTCCGGGGCCGGCGGTCGGTAGCCGAGGCT
>CANJIM010000092.1 GCA_947474495.1 Rhodospirillaceae bacterium | reverse complement strand
CTGTGGATCGGCTGGACCAAGCCGGCCAAGATTACGATTTAAGGAGCGGCCATGCTGCTGATGCGCATTCTTCGGGCCGTCCCGAATTTCGACTATTTCCGCTATCACAAGGTGTGCTTCGCATTTTCGATCGCGCTCTGCCTGATCACGGTCGGCTCGCTGCTGACGCGCGGCTTGAATTACGGCGTCGATTTCGCCGGCGGCATCGTCGTCGAGGTCCGCACGCAGGGCCCGGCCGATCTGGCCGACATGCGTTCCAAGCTCAACGCGCTCAATCTCGGCGACGTCAACCTGCAGGAGTTCGGCTCGCCGAACGACGTGCTGATCCGTGTGCAGCAGCAGAAGGACACCACCGAGCAGCAGGAAATGGCCGCGGTCGGCAAGATCCGCGACGCCCTCGGCACCAGCGTCGATTATCGCCGTGTCGAAGTCGTCGGCCCCACCGTCGGCGCCGAACTGGTGCGCGACGGCATCTACGCCGTCGTCCTCTCGCTGCTCGGCATTCTCGGCTATATGGCGCTGCGCTTCGGCATCCACGCCGCCATGACCGGCGTCATCGCGCTTCTGCATGACTGCGTCACCGCCGTTGGCCTCTATTCGGTAACGGGGGTGCAGTTCGACCTGACCTCGGTCGCCGCCGTCGTCGCCATCGCCGGCTTCTCGATCAACGACACCGTCGTGATCGACGACCGTATTCGCGAGAACCTGCGCAAATATAAATCGATGGATTTCCGCGACCTCATCAACAAGAGCGTGAACGAGACCTTCGCCCGTACCTTGATGACCAACGGCCTGTTGCTGCTGGCCGTCGGCGCGCTCTTGCTGTTTGGCGGCCAGGTGCTGTTCGGCTTCAGCCTGGCGATGTTCTGGGGCGTGGTGATCGGCACCTACTCGACGATCTATGTCGCGGCGCCGCTCGAATGGTACTTCTCCAAGCGCCACCGCAAAGAAAAACAGATCGAAGATGCTGCAGTGGAAGCGGCGGCAGCGAAGAAGGCCAAGCCCTGACCGGCCCGGAAACATCCGCCGAGCCAATCCGCCAGACCATTCAAAGCTATGGCGACGGCGCCTTCACGGTCTCCAACCAACGCTACGTCGGCCCCATCGCTATTCTGCCGTTCCATACGCAAGCCTGGCAGGCGCCGAGCGATCCGCTGGCCTTGAGCGAATCGCATTTGCAGCCGATTTTCGATGAATTGGCGGCGCGTGCCGACGGTGTCGAGATCGTTCTGCTCGGCTGGAACAAGGGCGTCGCCCTGCCGCCGGCCGTGCTGGCGCCGCTGCGCGCCAAGCTGAAGGCGAGGGGCGTCAGCCTCGACGGCATGGACACCGGCGCCGCCTGCCGCACGTTTAATCTGCTGGTCGGTGAAAGCCGCCGCGTTGCCGCGCTTTTGATGCCGGCCTAAGTCGTGCCCGAAGTACGCGGCACACAAAAAAACGGCGGAGCTTTTGGCTCCGCCGTTTTCGCATCATCCAAGGATGATTTTAGCTGTGCACCGCGACCATGGCGTAAGTCATCGGGATCGACAGCATGGTGTTGAAGCGCGAAGTCAGCATGGCCAGACGCGCGGCCTTGGCTTTCTCCGCCGGTTCGACAGTGACGATGCCCAAGGCCTTCTTCTGGTTCGGCCAAATAATGAACCAAACGTTGAAGGCCATGATCAGGCCGAGCCACATGCCGATGCCTATGCTCATGTTGTACTTGCTGCCGCTCGGCAAGCCGAGAGCGAGCGCGTCATGGATGTAGCCGAGCTGGTAGGCCTGGAGCACGCCCCAGATGACCGTCGACAGCGCGGCCCAGCGGAACCAGAACAGCGCGGCCGGTGCGATGACTTTCGAGATCGCTGGCTTTTGCTCGTCCGGAATCTTGGGCATGTTGGGGATCTGCACGAAGTTGAAGTAGTAGAGCAGACCGATCCACATGATGCCGCTGATGACATGCAGCCAGCGGACGAAGAAGACGACGTATGGTTCCTTCAGGAATTCCATAGTTATAAACCCCTCTCTCTCCCGTTAGCGGCCATGCACAAGGTTGATAACGACGACCATCAGAATGGTGAGAACGATCCCCAGACCGATGGCGCCTTGGAGCTTCTCCAAAGGATTCTTCATCTCTTGCCCCTCAGTGCTTGCACGAATGATTTGGTGGGTATGTTAGAAAGCAGCCACAAAATATAGCAGACTGGAATAAGCCGCAACGGGCTTTCCGAGCAGGGTCAAGACCTTAGCCCGCATGGGGGAATGACCGCTTGTGGCTCTCAGCCGAGGCGGCGCCAAGCGCCGGCCCAGCGGGCCCGCAGCCGATCGAATGCGGAGAGGCTGATCGGCCCGCGCAACGGATCACCCTTCGCCAGCCGGTTTGCCCAGCGGCGCGTCAGATCCAGCGCGACGGCGCTCGCCCCGCGCATGGCGCTCTGGCGGATCAGGCCGGGCAAGGGCTCGGCGGCGCTCAACAGTTGCTCGGAGGCACGTGCCGCATCCTCGAACACGGCGTTCCACGCCAAGCTGGCGCTGCCTAAGGCCAAATCCTCAACGACGGCGCCATGCTCGCGCAACCAACGTTCCGGCAGGTAAACCTTCCCCTCGGCCGCATAGTCGGCAGCGCAGTCTTGCATATGAGTAAGAAGCAACAAGGCGCAGGCCAGCGCTTCGGCGGCAGGCAATGCGGTCGGGCTTTCTTGGCCGGCTTCAATAAGTGCGCGGGCGTATGGCGCGGCAGCGAAGCGGGCGAACAGCAGCCATTCACCCCAATCGCGGTAGCGCGCTTTGACGCAATCTTGCCGCAAGGCTTGCAGCAGATGGCGCGCATGGCCGATCTCGATATCGGCCGCTGAGGCGGCCAGAACGAAATCGCGCACCGCAGCCGAGACGGGAAGGGCAAGCGGCACCTCCGGCTTATGACCGCCAAGCAGTGTATCGAGCCCGGCGATCAAGGCCTGGCGGCGCTCGGTAGGCAGGCCTGTGTCCGTGGCGATGGCATGAGCGGCGCGGCCGAAAGCGGCGAAGGCGTCTATGCCGGCGCGCGCCGGCCCTGGCAACGGGGCCAGCAGGGTCTGGACGATCTCGTCGAACGGCGACGACTGGGCACGGATGGTCTGAGCACGCATAAACGGCGATCGTCTCCCATTGCCGGCGGTGGGATTGCGGGGCCGGGCAGTATAATCTCGCCCCATCATGGCTGAACCCGCAGCGCTTTCCTACTCCGCCCAGCAAGTCCGCAGCGGCGACTCCGACCGCTTCCTCACGGCGCTATTCGCGCCCGCCGAAGCGCGCGAGGCGCTGTTCGCCCTCTATGCCTTCAACCTGGAAGTGGCGCGCATCCCCGAACTGATCCACGAGCCGATGATGGGGCAAATCCGCCTGCAGTGGTGGCGCGAACGTCTTGATGAGATCTATGCCGGGAGCCCGCGTGACGGCGCCGAGACGCCGCAAGCCTTTGCCAAGACCATTGCGGCGGGCCAATTGCCGCGTGCGTCGTTCGAGACGATCCTGGAAGCGCGCGAACGCGACCTCGATCCGACGCCGCCCGCCGACATGGCGTCGTTTCAAGCCTATGCCCAGACGACAGCCGGCGAATTGACGCTGCTCGCCGCGCGCAGTCTCGGCGCGACCGATGACGCGACCCTGGCGGCGGCGCGCAATGTCGGCACCGCCTGGGCGATGATCGGCCATTTGCGCGCCTTGGCCTTCAACGCCCAGCGGGGCCGCATGACCTTGCCGCGCGCGACGATGGGCTCGGCGACGGCGGCTGATGTGCTGGCCGGGCGGGCACGCGACGCAGTGCGCACCACCGCGCAAGCGGTGGGCGCGGAAGCGGCAGCGTTGCTCGGTGTGGCGCGCGCTTTGCGACGCGAGGTCGACAAACGCGCCTTGCCGGCGCTGTTGCTCGCGCCGCTAGTCGATCTACATCTGCGCAAGCTCAAAAGCCGGCATCATAATCCGCTCGGGCCGGACCTGGAAATTGCCGGGGTGAAAAAGCAGTTTGTCCTATTGTCGGCCGCATGGCGCAACCGCTACTAACGCTCTTGATTCTGTTGCGCAGCAGGCTAGATCTTTTGATAAGAAAATACTGGGGGATTTTTTATGCGTTATGCACTGATCGTTTTAGGCATCTTGGCTCTATGGACGACAAGTTCTGTCGCTCAGGCTCAAGACAACAGATTACGCGGCATCCGGCAAATGGACCTTCTGGTGGAGTCGCTTGCAAAAGACGAAGACGCTAAAAAATGCCGCATCTCCGATAAAGAACTGAGCGATTCTTTTAATCTTACGACGGCAGCTCTCGCTAAATTTCGCATCGTCAAAGAAGCCGAGACAACAGCCTACATCAATCCCACCGTCTTATTCGTCAACGACGGCATGTGTGTCTACAACATCCAACTGCAGGTCTATTCGATTGAGGATGTTCGGGTCACGCAATCGAACCGTATAGTAACGGCCGTTGTCGAGCTCTGGGAATCCTCGAATATTGGCTATGCCTCACCGGATAATCTGGCCAAAGAACTCAGGACAATACTCGATAGATTGAGCAAAAAATTGATCACGGATTGGGATGCCGATAATCGCTGACAGTAGGTCGCGAATATTCAGCGACCGAAACTCTTGAGTGGCACGACCCTTGCTTTGAACGGTGACACGGGCCAGTGACCGGCCCGCATTGTCATCGAAAGGTCCTGTCATGTCCGCTCGCTCTGTTCGTCTGGCGCGCATCGCTGCCGGTATTTTCGCCATGACTGCTTTTACAGCACCAGCTTTAGCGCAATCCGGGGCGGATTTTTACAAGGGCAAACGGCTGTCGATCTATGTCGGCTCGACCACCGGCGGCGGCTACGATTCCTATGCCCGCCATGTCGCGCGCCATATCGTCCGCCTGCTACCGGGCGAGCCCACCGCCGTTGTGCAGAACATGCCGGGCGGCGGCGGCCTCAAGGTCGCCAATTATCTCTATGCCGTGGCGCCCAAGGACGGCACGGCCTTCGGCACCCTGCAGCGCAATCTGCTGACGGCGCCCTTGCTCGAAACGCGCACCGAGGCGGCAGCTTATGATCCAGCCAAGTTCAACTGGCTGGGCAGCCTCAACACCGAGACCGGCGTCATCATCGCCTCGACCAAGGCGAAGGTGCGCACCATGGACGACCTGTTCAAGAGCGAGCTGATCGTCGGCTCGTCGGGCCCATCGACCGATTTCCTGCCGCTGTTCCTCAACAACGTCATCGGTACCAAGTTCAAGATCGTGCAGGGCTATGCCGGCGCGGTGGAGGCCTATCTGGCGCTCGAGCGCGGCGAGGTCGAGGGCCGGGTGTCGGGCGGCTGGACGAGCGACCGGCAGATCGTCGAGCCGTGGTACGCCAAGGGCCAGGTGCGCTATCTCGCAGTCGTCTCGCTGAAAGACAGCCCCTATTTCCCCGGCGTGCCGCTCATCACCGACTACGCCAAGAGCGAAGAGCAGAAGCAGGTGATGCAGCTGATCCTGTCGAGCCAGTTGTGGGGCCGTCCGTTCGTGATGCCGCCCGACGTGCCGAAGGCCCGCGTCGAAGCGATGCGGCAGGCGTTCTATGCGCTGACGAAGGACAAGCAATTTGTCGCCGAGGCCGAAAAGCAGAAACTCGATCTCGAGCTGATCACCGGCGAGGAGATCGACAGCATCCTGCAGAAGGTCTACGCCACGCCGCCGCAATATGTCGAAGTAGCGCGCAAGGCGATCGCGGAGTAGCTACTCCGCCGCCTGCGCCTGGCCCAGCCAGCCGGCGAGATCGTTCAGCGCGCGGGCCGACAGCGCCTTCTTGCGGTCGTTGCCGCGCAGGGCAGGGCGCCCGCGCTTGTCGATGCCGCCGATCGGCGGGAACAGGCCGAAGTTGACGTTCATCGGCTGAAAGCCGCTGCTGTTGCCGGCGTCGATCACCGCGCCGCCGAGATGGCCGCCGGTGATGTGATTGAGCAGGGCGCCGAGCGCCGTCGTCACCGGCGGGATCGCCAGTTGCCCACCTTGCGCTTCGGCGGCGGCGAAGCGGCCGGCGAGCAGGCCCATGGCCGCCGATTCGACATAGCCTTCGACGCCCGTCACCTGGCCGGCGAAGCGCAGGCGCGGATCGGCCTTCAGGCGCAGTTCGGCGTCGAGCAGCTTCGGGCTATTGAGGAAGGTGTTGCGGTGAATGCCGCCGAGCCGCGCGAACTCGGCCTTCTCCAAACCGGGGATCATGCGGAAGATGCGCGTCTGCTCGGCATATTTCAGCTTCGTCTGGAAGCCAACGATGTTGTAGAGCGTGCCGAGCGCATTGTCCTGACGCAGTTGCACCACGGCATAGGCGCGCTCGCCCTTGCGGGGATCGAGTAGGCCGACCGGCTTCATCGGCCCGTAGGCCAGCGTCATCGGCCCGCGCTCGGCCATCACCTCTATCGGCAAACAACCTTCGAAGTAGGGCGTGTCCTTTTCCCACTCCTTGAACTCGGTCTTTTCGCCGGCGATCAGCGCGGCGATGAAGGCGTCGTACTGCGCCTTGTCCATCGGGCAGTTGACATAGGCAGCGGTATCGCCGGCCGGTCCCGCCTTGTCGTAGCGCGACTGCATCCAGGCGATGTCGAAGTCGATGCTGTCCTTATGGACGATCGGCGCGATGGCGTCGAAAAAGGCGAGCGACTCTTCGCCGCTGCGGGCGCGAATCGCGTCGGCGAGCGCGGGCGAGGTGAGGGGGCCGGTGGCGATCACCACGTTCTCCCACTCGGCCGGCGGCCAGGCATCGATCTCCTCGCGGCGAATCTCGACCAGCGGCTCGGCTTCGAGCGCGGCCGTGACGGCAGCAGAGAAGCCTTCGCGGTCGACAGCGAGGGCGCCGCCCGCCGGAACCTGATGTTGATCGGCGCAGGCGAGGATCAGCGAGCCGCAACGCCGCATCTCTTCATGGAGAAGACCCACCGCGTTGGTCTCGGCATCGTCCGAGCGCAGCGAGTTGGAGCAGACCAATTCGGCGAGACCGTCCGTCGCGTGCGCTTCGGTGCCGCGCACGGGGCGCATTTCGTGCAGCACAACGGGCTGGCCGGCGCGCGCGGCTTGCCAAGCGGCTTCTGAGCCGGCGAGGCCGCCGCCGACGATATGGATTTTCTTTTCAGTCATCTTATCCGTTTGGGCATTGGACAGCCCGACAGGCGCGACCACAAATGATCGGAATAAAGGGGATCATAGTGGAAGACTTCTCTACTTTCATTTTAGTGATCGAAACATACCGGTTTGTGGCGCGTGGGTTCGTCAGTTTTTTGCGTCGCGGCTTGCTGGTCATCCTCTGCAGCGCCGTCGCGCTCTTTCTAGCATTGCAGGGAGGCAGTTTGAACCTACCTCCCGACGTCCTTCACGCCGTCATCGCGCTATTTGCAGCGCTCGCCGTGATCTTGGCTCTCCGATTTACCATCGATTGGCACCGCTATCCGCTGCTCCCGGAGATCGAAGGCCCGCGACGCTGGTTCTTCGCGGTGACATACCTCCGCGCCACCCTGGTCATTCTGTTTTTCGCCTTGCTGCCGCCGATCGGCGCCCTGGTGGCCATTGCCTTGCTGGGCACCGCCGTGTCGCTGCCGGTCACGATCCTCGCCGCTTTCCTGACGGCGACAGCCATCGGCAAGCTATCCCTGGCCTGGCCCGCCGCGGCGATCGGCCGGCGCCATGTGCTGCGCCATGGCTGGGTCATGTCGAGCGGCCTGGTGCCCCGGCTGATGCTGACCCTGCTGCTGACGAGCGTCCCATTCCACGTCGCGGCAACCGGCTTGCTCTATCTGAATGCCGTATTTTCTCTGCCCTCAGCGTGGCAAGGACTGCTCGTCCTCGCCGCGGCTCTGTTGGTTCTGCTTGGCATCACGACCGGGGCGACGGCGCTATCCTTCGCCTATCGCTGGCGGCTGCTCCAGGACAACAGCCACTGGTGGCGGCAGCCGGCTAGAGGGTCTTGGCAAGAAGGCCCTGGACAGGGGATTCGCTGTCTGTCATAAGAACAAAACAGGAACACGAGGCGGCCTTGGCCGCCGCCCCACCAGGAGGTTGTCATGTCGCTTTTGGATTTGACGCACGGCTCGTTCAGCGGGTTCTTTACCAAAAACCCCGCCAGTTCGGCACGTTATGCGACGTTTCTCACACTCGGCATTGGCCTACTGGCGGCCCCGGTGCTGCTCGTCGCCGGCCTGACGCGCCTGCTGGACCTGCCGCAGCCGCTGCTGTTCCCCGTCAGCGTCGGGATCCTCGTGGTCGATCTCTATCTCGCGGCGCGGCTGAGCCATTTGTTCGCCTATGTCGCCGGCACCGGTCGTCTGCCGCGCCGCGGCATGTGGCATCTGCCGGCCGGCATGGCCTGGAAACTGGCTGTGGCCCTGCTGCTGGCCCCCTGGCCGTTCGACATCGCCTTCGCTGTGCTCGGCAACCAGCCGCATATCTACCTGCAGCTGCCGGTCTTCCTGCTGGCCGCCGTGGCGACCATGGCCGGCATCGCCGTCATGGCCGCGATCCTCGCCGAAGCCTATCGCCTGGCGCGGCGGGCTTAGGCCTCAAATCCTGCGGGCAAGGAACGGAGCAACGGCGGAGGCTCCCGGGCGTTGATAGGGCAGACCCTATCCACCAAGAGGAGAACCGCCATGTCCGTTGTCCGCATGATCTACGTGAAAGTGAACCCGTCGGAGACCGCCGCCGCCGAGCGCATCTGGAAACAAGATTGCGCCCCGCTGATGATCAAACAGCCCGGTTGCCTCTCCGAAAAGCTGCTTAAGTCGGATGACGAGCCCGGCGAATATATTTCCTATTCCGAATGGGAAGACCAAGCCGCCATCGAGGCCTTCCGCAAGAGCAAAGACCACGACGTCATCATCGCCCATTCCGACAAGCTCGCCGGGGCAAAGTCCGAGGTGAAGACCTACGAGATCACGGGGTGAGGGCCGCCAGCTGGGCCAGCAGGAACGCCCGGACGGCGGTATCTTCTGTCAAACCCACAGCCCTGCGATAGGCAGCGATGGCCTCACTCGACTGACCCAAACGCTGCGATAGATGGCCTCGCAAAGCCCAATAGGGCTGATAGTTCATCGTCGCTTCAGTTGGAATGCCATCAAGCAAAGTCAAACCTGTTGCCG
>CANJIM010000091.1 GCA_947474495.1 Rhodospirillaceae bacterium | reverse complement strand
GCCGGCGATGGCGCGGGCGAGCAAGGTCTTGCCGGTACCCGGCGGGCCGACGAGCAAGCAGCCCTTCGGAATCTTGCCGCCGAGGCGCTGGAATTTCTGCGGGTCCTTGAGGAACTCGACGATCTCCTCGAGCTCCTGCTTGGCCTCGTCGATGCCGGCCACGTCGTCGAACGTCACGCGGCCGACCTTTTCGGTCAGCAGACGGGCGCGCGACTTGCCGAAGCCCATGGCCTTGCCGCCGCCGCCCTGCATCTGGCGCATGAAGAAGATCCACACGCCGATCAGCAGCAACATCGGGAACCAGGACAGCAGCACGCCGAGCAGCGACGGCGAGTTTTCTTCCGGCGGCGCGGCGGAAATGCGCACGCTCTTCTCGCTCAGCTTGCTGACGAGGTTCGGATCGTTCGGCGAATAGGTCGAGAAGGAGCGGCCATCGGCGAAGTGGCCGTTGATCGTCTGCCCCTGAATGGTCACGTCGGCGACTTGGCCGCGATCGACTTCGGTCAGGAAATCGGAGAAGGCGAGGCGCGCTTGCGGTCCGCGACTGGACGGCGCCTGGAACATGTTGAACAGGGCGATCAGCAGCAGACCGATGATGACCCAGAGCGCGAGATTCTTACCGAAGTTCACTGTTGGTCCTGCTCCGTGCGCGGCACGCGCGACCCTGGAACAGGGCGGCTGCGGCTCCTCCGGCGTACGATGCACTGCCGGTCAGTTCATAGATAGTGCCGGCTTTCGCCTTAAACAAGCGTAAAGCCGGACGCATTTCGCAGTTTGGCCAAGGGCCCTTCGATCACATAATCGTCAACCGCGTCAACGGCTTGTCCCTTTACGCGCGGTCCGGAAGAGCGCCGCCAGTTGAGATGCGGCACGGCCAACAAACCCGCCTTGTCGCGCAAGGCCGGTAAGGTCGCCAGCGCCAGGCGCGGCAAAGCACCGAGTTCCAGCGCCGGCAGGGCTTGGCGCAACGCCCGTCCATCGGCTTCGCCGAGAGCAGCGATCGTCACATTGCCGCGTAGCACAGCGTGGGCCGTAATGCTGAACCGCCCGTCCCAGGTGACAGCCTGGCGGCCGACGGCCATGGCCGACGCCAAACCGCGCGCTTCGCGCAGCAGCAGCGCGCGTCCACCGGCTTGCGGCAAGATGCGGCAACCGGCGAGCGTGCGGCCGCCCTTCAAGCCGGCAAACAATTCGTCGGCGAGCCGGCTGAGGCGCTCATAGCGCGGCGTGTAATCCTGGCCGCCGAAGGCGACAAGCAGACGCGCGAGCGCCCGCAAGGCGACCTCGCGCGGCGCAGCCGCGAAGGCCGCGACATCGAGCAGAGCATAGCCGGCGTCATGGGCCTGGGCCGCCCGGTTCAGCAAGTCAGCGCAGGATTCGGCCAGCGCGGCGCGCGCCTGGCCGAGCCGCGCTGCCGTCTCCGCCAGGCGTTCGGCGGTCAGCCCTTCGGCGGCCAGCAGCGGCAGCAAGGCGCGCATTCTCACACGCGCGTAGGCCGTGTCGCGATTGCTTGGGTCCTCGACCCAGGGCTGCTTGCGCCGCCGCAAATAAGCGACCAAGGCCGCTTTCGGCACGGCCAGCAAGGGACGCAGCAGCCTCACGCCGCCGCGCGGCGTCTGCGCCGCCATGGCGGCGAGGCCATCGAGGCCGCTGCCGCGCGCCAGCCGCAGCAGGAAAGTCTCGGCTTGGTCTTCCTGATGATGGGCGATCAAGAGATCGGCGATGCCATGGTCGCGGCACCAGGCCGTCAGCAGCCCATAGCGCGCGTCGCGGGCCCTTGCTTGAAGATTGGCGCGTGGATTACGCGCGGGGGCTTGGATGTTCGCGCGCGACGTTTTCGCCTCGTTCCAACGCAACGTGCGATGGGCGATGCCTTGAGCACGCAGCCAGCGCCCGACCTGGCGGGCTTCAGCGGCAGCTTCGGGCCTGAGGCCATGATCGACGGTGAGCGCGGTGATATGCCCACCACGTCGCCGCGCCCAAGCATCGGCGAGCAACGCCAGGGCCAAGCTATCGGCGCCGCCGGAGACGGCAACGGCAAGATGCGGTTTGGCGGCGAACGGTGCGAGCGGACGCATCAGCGCGGCGAAGGCCGTCGCGCTGAGGGGCGCCGTCACCGGCGCGGTCAGATGATCGAGCTTATCCCCAAGCGACGGTCCCCCGCTTCACCGGCTCACGAACAGCGCAAACGCTTGATCTCGCCATCGGCGCGGCGGACTTGCTCGATCGCCTTGGGAAAATCTTTCTTCAGCAGCGCGTAGGATTGGCAGGCTTCCTTCGGCTTGTTCAGATTGCCGAGGGACAATCCGAGCTTGAGCAGATTGTCCGGCGCCTTGGCGCTCTTCGGATATTTCTGATAGCCGACGGCGAAGGCGCGGGCCGCCGAATTGAAGTCGTTGCGCACGTAATAGGTTTCGCCCAGCCAATATTGCGCATTGCCGGCCAGCGAATGGGTCGGATGCTGATCGACGAAGGCCGACAACGCCCGCTCCGCGCCCGGATAGTCGGCACGGCCCAACAGACCGAAGGCATATTTATACTGATCGTCGGGCGAGCCATCCGGCAGGGCGGCCCCCTGTAACGCCGGCGACGGGCCCGCGTTGCGGGCTGCGGCAGCGGCCGCCGCCGCTTGCGCGTCGGTGCCGCGCGCCAATGGATCGCGCGCCGACAGACTGCCGAGATTGCCGCTGGTCGTCGGATTTTGCGACGGATCGCCGGCGCCGCCCGGCGGCGCCGGTTGCGGACGCGCGGCAATCGCCGGCGAAGGAGCAGCGCCCTGAACGGCAGGGGCGCCGCCAGCGCCGCTCAAGCGCACGTCGAGGTCGGAGGAGAAGCGCTCGAACTTCTGCTCCATCGAGGTGATGCGATGGTTGGTCTCTTCAATCTGGCCGACCAGCTGGCTGATGCGCGAATCGAGATCGTCGAGGCGCACCTGCAGATCGGCAACGCCGCCCGCCGCGTTCGGCGCGGCGCCGGCATTGCCCGACGGGCGCGCCGCCTGGCCTTGATAGACATTGCGCTGCAAGACGTTCAATTCGCGCTGCAGGCGATCGACCTGATCGGTCAGCGCCCGCACGTCGGCGCTGCTGGCGCCCTGCGCGAAGGCCGGCATCGCCGCCACGGTAAACAGCGCCGCGGCGCACAGCGTCTGAAAAAGCGGGGAGAGAGAAATGCGGGTCATCGCCATGGTTCTCGTTTTATGAGGTCTTGCTGTGATCATCGAATCACGAATGCCTGCCGAGAACAACGAGGAACGGCTGGCGCGCGCTTAGACAATTCGGTCAGTTTGCAAATTTGGCCCTACCCAATCTAATCGGGCAAGCGGGCATAAATAAGGCGCCTGTCCGGACCCGGCTTGGCCGAGAGGAACAGGCGCCTTAAAGACGCACGTCGCTGTCGGATGCCCGAGGACATCCGACAGGACAGTCGTATTAGCTGCCGGCGCGGGCCGTGACGACGGTGACCGCACGGCGATTCTGCGACCAAGCCTGCTCGTTCGAGCCGGCGACCGCGGGACGCTCTTTGCCGTAGGAGATCGTCTGGACGCGGTTCGGGTTGATCCCGAGCGCGACGAGGTAGTTCTTCGCGGCGGTGGCGCGGCGGTTGCCGAGCGCGATGTTGTATTCGCGGGTGCCGCGCTCGTCAGCATGACCTTCGACGGTCACGGTGACTTCCGGGTACTTCTTCAGCCAAGCGGCCTGGCGATCGAGCACGGCGCGCTGATCTTGACGGACGCTGTACTGGTCGAAGTCGAAGAACACGCGATCGCCGACGTTGACGACCAGGTCTTCCTGCGAACCCGGGCGCGGGCCCTGATTGGCCGAGGAGCTGCTCGAAGACGCACCACCAGAGCCGGCAGCCATGCCGGTGTCGCTGGGGGCGGACTCGCAAGCCGCGAGAAGGAGGACAGCGGCAAAAGCGCTGAGGATGCGGAGAGACATTTTATTATTCCTCTGAATCGGACCCCCAAGGGTCCATGTTGTCGTCTGGTGGGTGGGTGGTCTGATTGAAAATCTGTCTGGAAAAGCACCGGCTCCAGGGAACTAACGCATGCCCGAGCCAATAGTTCACTTCGTCACCGAGGTGAACCTGGCCAGGCGGCTTCGCCTTTGAGCTCGCACGGAAGCCCCTGCATCCAAACCCTTTCCAGGGTGGGCGGACTATAGTCCTGCAGAATCACGGAATCAAGGGCATCCGGGGCAAAATTATTCACGGAATCAAGGGGGACCAGGCCGGATCCGAGGCATCCGTCGGGGTCACGACCTCCCGTTCGTTTCGCCCTGTGACGTCGATCGAATAGATCCGTGTCGAGCCGCCCGTCCCCCGGTCATCGTTCGGGGTTTGGCGGAAAAACATCAAAACACGGCCATTCGGGGCCCAAGTCGGGCCTTCCACCAGGTAACTTTCGCTCAAAAGCCGTTCGCCGGAGCCGTCCGGCCGCATGACGCCAATAAAAAATTTACCTTGATAGAGCTTGGTGAAGGCGATCAGGTCGCCGCGCGGCGACCATACCGGGGTGGCATAGCGGCCCTGGCCGAAGCTGATGCGCTTCTGGCCGCTGCCGTCGCTGCCCATCGTGTAAATCTGCTGGGTACCGCCACGATCCGATTCGAAGGCGATGCGGGTGCCGTCCGGCGAGAACGACGGGCCGGTGTCGATGCCGGGTTCGGTCGTCAGGCGTGTCGACTGGCGGGTGCGCAGGTTCATCAGATAGACGTCGGTGTTGCCGTTGTTCGACAGCGACATGACGACGCGATTACCGTCCGGCGAGAAGCGCGGCGCGAAGGTCATGCCGGGGAAATCGCCGAGCACTTCCTGCTGGCCGGTGTCGATGTTGAACAGGTACACGCGCGGCTTGTCATTCAGATAGGAGAGATAGGTGATCTCCTGGCTCGTCGGCGAGAAGCGCGGCGTCAGCACCAGCACGCGGCCATCGGTGAGATAACGGTGATTGGCGCCGTCCTGATCCATGATGGCGAGACGTTTGACGCGGCGCTGCTGCGGACCGCTCTCGCCGACATAGACGACGCGCGTGTCGAAGTAGCCGTCTTCACCGGTGATGCGCTTATAGATCGCGTCGGCGATCTGGTGCGCGGCGCGGCGCCAGTTGCTCGGCTCGGTATGATAAGCCTGACCGACCATCTGCTGCTCGGCCAGCACGTCCCATAGGCGGAATTCCAAACGCAGCGAGCCGTCGGGCCGGATGATCGCGGCGCCCGAGACCAAGGCTTGCGCGTTGATGACGCGCCAATCGCCGAAGCGCGGCTGCGTGCGCAGCGCTTCCGGCGTTTGAATAAAGGCGTTTTGCGCGATCGGCCGGAACAGGCCGGAGCGCTGCAAGTCGTCGGAGATGACCTTGGCAACGTCGAGGCCGATCTTGGTTTCGTTGGGGCTGCTGCCGAACAGGTTGGTGATGGCGATCGGCATCGGCTGCGTATTCGCGCTCGTGATGTCGATGCGGAGTTGCGCATGGGCTGGCGCCGACAGCGTCGCATAAGCGCCCACGGCAAAGGCGAGGATGAGGAGGCGCGCGATCATGGGGTGTTTCATCAAAGTCATCCGCTATCCCATCATGTCCTGAGGATTGAAATAAAGGTCGAGCTCTTTCCACTGGTTGTATTTGCCCGGCGGCAAAGGCAACGGCTGACATTGCGGATTGAGCACGGCACGGCGCGCCGCCTCGGCGGCACGCGTATAGGCCGGCCCCGATTGCGAGGACGGCAAGATCTGCGCAGTAATCACGCGGCCATCGGGCGCCATCTGCGCCCGCACGCCGACGATCCATTTGCTGGCATCCACCGCGCCGGCGTCGAAGTACCAGCAGGGGCGAATCTTTTCCTTCACGGCGTCCTGCTCGCTGCGCGTCACCACTTGGTCGAGCGACGGCGGCGCGGCCGGAGTCGCCGCCGCCTGCTGCTGCGGACGCGGCTGCTGGTTCGGCTGCTGCGGCGCCGGCTTGGTCGGCGCAAGATTCTTCAGGATCGAGGCGATCGGATCCTCTTTCGGCGGTTCCTTCTTCGGCGGATCCGGCTTCTTGGGCGGCTCCTGCTTGGCAACCTGCTTGGGCGGCTCCGGTTTCGGCGGCTCAGGCTTCTTCACCTCGGGCTTGGGCACCGGCACAGGTTCCGGCGGCTTCACCTCGGGCTTGGGCTCGGGCGGCTTGGGCGTCGGAGTCGGCGTGGGTGCGCGCTCGGCGACCTGCGGCGGTGTCGGGGTCGGTGGCGGCGCGGGCGGCGGGGGCGCCGGCAGCGGCTTGGCTTCCTGCTGAGGGATCGGCTTGGGCGCCTCGACAACCGGCGTCGGATTGGGGCGCGGATTGCTCTTTTCGGCAATCGTCACCATCTCGAGCACGATCGGCTGGTCCTCGATCGGCTTCGGGTCGCTGAACAGCGGCAAGCCGAAGATAATCAAGAGAGCCAGGGCGATATGGAAGATCGCCGAAAAGATCGCGCCTTGTCTCATGTCACTCCTACCGGCGCGCCGGTTGCGCCGCAGGAGCCGGGCTACCACCCGATTGCGGCAATTCTGCGAGCAATGCGACTTTGCTGAAGCCGGCGGAACTCAGGGTGCCCATCACTTCGACGACGCGGCCGTAATTCACCGATTTGTCGCCGCGCACGAAAATGCGCGTATCGGGCTTGTTCGAGGTGATCGCCTGCAGGCGAGCGACCAGGTTGGGCAGTTCGATCTGGGTTTCCTGTAGGAATATTTGCCCCTGATTGTTGACCGAGACGACCAGCGGCTCGTCCTGGCCGGTGATCGGCGCGGCGTCGGTCTTCGGCAGGTCGACCGGCACGCCGACAGTCAAGAGCGGCGCCGTCACCATGAAGATGATGAGCAGCACCAGCATCACGTCGACCATCGGCGTGACGTTGATGTCCGACATCGGCGCGGTTTTGCGGCGACCGCCGAGGCGGCTGCGGCCACCGCCGCCTTGCAGGCTTGCGCCCATGGTTACTGCTTCTCCTGGAGCTGGCGCGACAGGATCGCGGAGAAGTCGTTGATGAAGGCCTCGAGCCGGCCGGCGTAGCGATTAATGTCGCCCGACAGCTTGTTGTAGGCGATCACCGCGGGAATGGCGGCGACCAGGCCGATGGCCGTGGCGAACAAGGCCTCGGCGATGCCGGGCGCGACGACGGCGAGCGACGTGTTCTTGGAGACCGCGATCGACTGGAAGCTGTTCATGATGCCCCACACCGTGCCGAACAGGCCGACGAACGGCGCCGTCGAGCCGACCGACGCGAGGAAGATCATGTGGCGGTCGATCCGCTCGATCTCGCGCGACAGGGTCGTGTTCATGACGCGCTCGATGCGCTGCTGAAGCGCGGCCCGCATCGATTCGGTGGCGGTCAGGCCCTTGGCGGTGGAGCGCCGCCATTCGCGCATAGCGGCGGCAAACAGGCCTTCCATCGGGCCGTCCGGCCGGTTGCCGATGCGGTCATAGAGATCTTCGAGCGAACCGCCCGACCAGAACGTATCTTCGAAGTCGGAGGCTTCCGCGTCGAGGCGGCGCAGGCGGCGGATCTTCTCGAAAATGATCGCCCAGCTCCAGAACGAGGCGGCCAGCAGCCCAATCATGATCGATTTCACGATCCAGTCGGCCTGCATGAACAGATGCCAGACGGACATTTGAACGACGGCGGCAGTGCCGCCGAGCGAGACAGAGTCGATTGCCGGAGGAAGCGCGGTAGGGTCCATCGGACTTATGCTCTCTTCTTGTTGTACGGTTTGACGGAGTGCTCATTGTCAGAGCTTGGCCCTTCGCCGTGAACGACGTAGGGCCGCAGGAGTTCAGCGATATCTTCGGGAATGCGCGACGCGCGGCCCGATTTGTTGATGACGACGATCTTCACATCGAGACGCACCAATTCGCCGACGCCATCAGCGCGGCGGACGCTCTGCTCGATGTCGAGGCTGGCGGCGCCAAGGGCGCAAATGGTGCTGTGAATATGTAATTCATCATCGAGCCTGGCCGGCGCGAAATACTCGGCGGTGCAGCGGCGCACGGCGAAGGCGAGGCCCTCGCCTTCCATCAGCTCGCGCTGCGCCACGCCCAGTTCGCGCAGCACTTCGGTACGGGCGCGTTCGGCGAATTTCAGATAGTTGGCGTAATAGACGATGCCGCCCGCGTCGGTGTCTTCGTAATAGACCCGCAGATCGAACACATGGGTCTGCCCCTCGAAACTGGAGCCAGGACTTGCTGGGGCCTTACTCATCGTCCGCCTCCCCCAGCATGTCGAGCTGCTGCGTCAGATTCTTCGGCGGCTCGCGGCGCAGATGGCGCCAGCCGCCCTCGGCGATCATGCGGCCGCGCGGCGTGCGCATGATGAAGCCCTGCTGCAGCAAATAGGGCTCGATGACGTCCTCGATGGCGTCGCGCTGCTCGGACAGCGACGCCGCGATGGTTTCGACGCCGACCGGGCCGCCGCCGTAATGGTCGGCGATGCAGAGCAAATAGCGCCGGTCCATGGCATCGAGGCCGGCCTTGTCGACTTCGAGACGCTCCAACGCGTGATCGGCGGACTTGGCATCGACCGCGCCGTCGCCGAGCACGGCGGCGAAATCGCGTACCCGGCGTAAGAGCCGCGCCGCCACGCGCGGCGTGCCGCGGGCGCGCCGCGCCACTTCATGGGCGCCGTCTTCCGTCATGGCGAAGCCGAGCAGGCGCGCGCCGCGCCGCACGATGGCTTCCAGCTCGGCGGTCTCGTAGAAATTGAGGCGCAAGGGAATGCCGAAGCGGTCGCGCAGCGGCGTCGTCAATAGGCCGGTGCGCGTGGTTGCGCCGATCAGCGTGAAGGGCTGTAGGTCGATCTTCACCGAACGCGCTGCCGGCCCCTCGCCGATCATCAGGTCGAGCTGGAAATCTTCCATCGCCGGATAGAGCACTTCTTCGACGACGGGCTGCAGGCGGTGAATTTCGTCGATGAACAGCACGTCGCGCGGCTGCAGATTGGTCAGCAGAGCTGCCAGATCGCCCGCTTTGGCGATGATCGGCCCGGAGGTCGAATGGAAACCGACCCCGAGCTCGCGCGCGATGATGCGCGCCAGCGTCGTCTTGCCGAGGCCCGGCGGGCCCGACAGCAGCACATGGTCCATCGCCTCGGCGCGGCCGCAGGCGGCGGTGATGAAGACCTGCAGGTTCTGGCGCAACTGCGCCTGTCCGGTGAAATCGCCGAGCGTCTGCGGGCGCAACGCCGCTTCGAGGTTTTCCTCGGCGTCCGGCG
>CANJIM010000090.1 GCA_947474495.1 Rhodospirillaceae bacterium | reverse complement strand
GAGGGTGACCCCGCGCACGAGGTCTTCAACATCCTCGACGGCACGGTGAAGCTGTACAAAAGTCTGCCGGACGGCCGCACGCAGATCACCGGCTTTCTCTTTCCGGGCGACTTCCTTGGGCTCTCGACGAAGGGCGATTACTCATACAGCGCCGAAGCGGTCACCGACATACGGGTCTGCCGTTTTCAAAAACGCGACATGACCGTCATGTTTAAGGACTTTCCCAAGCTCGTGGATCGCTTGTTGGCGATCGCCTCCGACGAGTTGGCGGCGGCGCAAGAGCAGATGCTGTTGCTCGGCCGCAAGACCGCCCAAGAGCGCATTCTGTCGTTTCTGCAGATCATGTCGGAACGGGCGCAGCGCCGCGGCCAGCCGGGGAATCCCATACATCTCAGCATGAGCCGCGCCGACATCGCCGATTATCTCGGCCTGACCATCGAGACGGTCAGTCGGACGCTTACCAAGTTGAAAGAAAAGGGCGTTCTCAAGCTGCCGCGCCCGCAAGAAGTCGTCCTGGCGACCGGCTACGATATCGCCGCCGCGGCCGAAGGCGAAGCCTGAGCCGTCAGGTCTTTGATCCAAATCAAGGTTGTTCCTGATCGCATCGCCATGATGTGAGCGTCCGTCATATGCGATGGACGGCCAAGGACCCGATGCCGATCGAAACCGTACCGATCACGCAGAGAGACATACCGCTGCTTTATTCGCTGGTGCGGGAAGAATTTCCCGATCTCGCTCCCGATGCGTGGGAACGTTTCGTGTCGTCTTATGTGGAAGACATGTTACACGGCGAATTGCGCGGCGTTATGGCGGTGCGCAGTTCGATGCTGAACAGTTTTCGCGGTCTTTTCCTCTACTCGGTCGAAACGACGCTGCTGCATCCGCGCACGCTTGTGATTGCCCATGCGATCATGCCGCAGGTTTTTGGCAGCGATCTGGTGGCGGACAAATTCATCGAATCCTGGCGCGCGTTGGCCGCTCTGTATGACTGCGGCCTCGTCAAGGTCAATTTGGCGCCGGGCGTCGCCGATAGCTTGCTGTCCAAGTTCGGCAAGGAGGCTTCTATCGAAGCTGTGTGCCTTTGCCTGACGTTGCCGTCCGTATTCCCGAACCGAAGGCGGCGCCAGAGCATCGACGCGCATCATTAAGACTGCGCTTCAGCGCCGATCCTTGAGAATGGCGCGTGCGGCGTTGCGACCGGGCAGACCGGTGACGCCGCCGCCCGGATGCGCGCCCGAGCCGCAAAGATAAAGTCCATCGATCGGCGTCCGATAGTCAGCGTAGCCCGCCGCCGGACGCAAACTGAACAACTGATCAAGATGCAGCGCGCCATGGAAAATGTCGCCACCGATCAGGCCGAAGTCGCGCTCGAGATCGAGCGGGGATAGCACCTGACGGCCGACGATGGCGGATTTCAGGTTCGGCGCATAGTCGGCAACCGTGTCGATGATGAGGTCGGCGGCGCTTTGTTTCACATCGTCCCACGAGCGGCCATCCGGCAGCGCGAAGTCGAAATGCTGGCAGAATAGGCTCGCGACATGGGCGCCCTTCGGCGCCAGCGTGTCATCAAGCACGCTCGGAATATTGATCGAGACGACGGGCGCACGCGACCAGCCGAACGCGCGGGCATCGTCATAGGCGCGCTGCAAGTAGCCGAGCGAAGGGCTGATGTTGATACTCCCCTTCATATGCGCGGGATCATTTTCGCCGCTCAGGGCGGCGAAGCGCGGCAGTTCGCTCAATGCCAAGTTCATCCGGAAGGTCGCCGAGCGCGAGCGCCAGTGGGTGATACGGCGCCGGAAATCGTCCGGCAGCAGCCCGCCATCCATCATCTTCAGAAACAGCAGTTGCGGGTGGACATTGCCGGCGACGATGGGCGCGCGGATGCTGCGGCCGTCCGTCAGCACGACGCCCTGCGCCTTACCGCCTTCGATGATGATCTCGCGCACAGCGGCGTCAGTTTCGATGTCGGCGCCGCGCGTTTGCGCGGAGCGGGCCATGGCCTGCGTGATCGCGCCCATGCCGCCGACCGCATGGCCCCAGGCGGCGGGTTCGCCGTTCACCTCGCCGAACATATGGTGCAGCAGCACGTAAGCGGTGCCGGGCTGGTAGGGACTGGCGAAATTGCCGATCACGCCTTCGAAACCGAGGGCGCCCTTGAGCGATTCGGATTCGAACCGGGCATCGAGATAGTCGCCGATGCTGGCGGTCATCAGTTCAGCGAGCGCCGCTTGCAAATGCGCGGGCAGAACGCGCAGGCGGTTGCCGAGCTTCAGCGCCTGCCAGAGATCGGCTAGGCCGCCGCCGAAGTTGGGCGGGGGATCGGCCATGACGGCGCGTAGCGCCATGCCGATCTGGCATAATTCTCTGTCGAGCTGCGCATAGGCCTCGGCGTCGCGCGGCGATAGCTTGGCGATCTCGCGCTGGGCGGCGTGCACATCGCGCGGCAGCTGCAGGGCCGCCCCGCCGGGTAGCAGGCAGAGATAGCCCGAGGGACGATCGAGAATCGTCAGGCCATGGCGATGCAGTTCGAGATCGGCGATCACTTGCGGATGCAGCAAGCTGACGACATAGGAGCAAACCGAATTGCGAAAACCGGGATGAAATTCCTCCGTCACCGCCGCGCCGCCGACGACATGACGTTTTTCAACGACCTTCACGGTGAGGCCGGCGCGCGCTAGATAGCCGGCGCAGACGAGTCCATTGTGACCGGCGCCGATGACGACGGCGTCATATTGTTCCGTTCGGAGGGATGCTGCTGTTTCAGAAAAGTTCATTGTTGGGGCTGTATCGCGGCTGGCGCTGGTCTGGGACGCCCGCTATGTTACCGCAAAATGATGCATGTCTAAGTAGGGGAGATTTGACGTGGCGAATAAGACCATCGCGACCGGCACCGTGGCGGAAGCCTATCTGCAGTTATTGTCGGATCGTGGCATTGACTATTTATTCGCCAATGCGGGCACCGATTTCGCGCCTTTGATCGAGGCCTATGCCAAGCTGCAAGCCGAAGGCGTGAAGGTGCCGACGCCCGTCACCGTGCCGCACGAGAACGTCGCTGTGCATATGGCGACGGGCTATTTTCTTGGCTCGGGCCGCGTTCAGGCGGCCATGGTGCATGTCAACGTCGGCACCGCCAATTCGTTGTGCGGCTTGTTGAACGCTTGGCGCGGCAACCTTCCGGTGCTGTTCAGCGCCGGCCGCACGCCGTTCAGCGAAGACGGCGGTTTGACCGGCGCGCGCACCGGCGAAATCCACTGGCCGCAGGAAATGCGCGACCAGGGCGCCATGGCGCGCGAGTTCACCAAATGGGATTACGAGCTGCCCAACGCTGAGGTGCTCGAGTCGACCGTCGATCGCGCCATCACCATGGCGACGGCCGAGCCGGCCGGCCCGGTCTATCTGCGCTTGCCGCGCGAAGTGCTGGCGCGCGATATCAGCAATTTCCAATATACCTCGCCGACGCGACGCACCATTCCGTCGCCGGCTTATCCCAACCCGGACGCCATCGACCGCGCGGCGGACATCATCGCCAAGGCCGAGAACCCGATGATCATCACCGCGAGCTCGGGCCGCACGGCCGCCGAAGTCGCGGCGATGGGGCGCTTGGCGAGTTCGTTCGCGATCCCTGTCTATCAGCGCAAGCCGCGCTATGTGGCGCTCGAGACCGATCATCCAATGCATCTCGGCTACAATCCCGATCTGCGCCTGCAGGAAGCCGACGTCATCATCGTGATCGAGAGCGACGTGCCGTGGATTCCGAACAAGAAGAGCCCGAAGCCTGATTGCCAGATCATCCAGATCTCGATGGATCCGATGTATAGCAATTATCCGATCCGTGGCTTTAACAGCGACGTGTCGATCTCCGGCTCGGTTGCCGCCAGCATGAACGCGCTGGCCGACGCGCTCGAAGAGAAGGTCGCGCGCGCCAAGGATCGCATCGGTGATCGCGGCAAGCGTCTCGCGATCATGCGCGCCGATCAGCGCGCCAAATGGGCTGAAGCCATCACCAAAGGCCAGCATGAAGCGCCGCTGCATCCGGCCTGGATCACGCATTGCTTGGATCGGGTGCGCGGCAAGGACGGCATCCTGATCAAGGAATCGCCGGTGACCTTCGAACATATGAACTTCAGCCAGCCCGGCACGATGTTCAGCGTCGGCGCTGCCGGCGCGCTCGGCTGGGGCCTCGGCACCGCGCTTGGCGTCAAGATGGCGCAGCCCGATCGCACCGTCATCGCCACCTGCGGCGACGGCGCTTACATGTTCGGTAATCCGATCCCGGCCCATTACGTTGCCAAGGCGGAAAAGCTGCCGATCCTCACGGTCGTCTTTAATAACGAGATGTGGGGCGCGGTGAAGCGCAACACGCACGAAGTCTATCCGACCGGCTATGCCGCCAAGAGCAACCGGGAGCCGCTGACCTACTTCGAAGCCGGCTCCTCGCGCTTCGAGAAGGCGGTGGAAGTGGCCGATGGCTACGGCGAATGCGTCAAGGATCCGGCCGACATGCCGAAGGCCCTCGACCGCGCCATGAAGGCGATCAGCAACGGTCAGCAGGCGTTGCTCAACGTCATTTGCAAGGGCGTCTGAGCCTGGCGATACTCAAGAGCGCGGCCTGAGAGCCGCGTTCTTTTTGGCTATATATAACTGTAATTATTTGTAATAAACATATTAATAACAAATATTAGTAGTATTATTTTAGTTGACGACGAAATTCATATGTAGAATATTGCACTCGTCCTCGCGAGAGGACAGCGGCCACCGCAGTGGCCCGCGGCAATTTGATCGCAGCTTGCGCCGCGTCACCAAACGCTAAAGCGCCATGGCGTGTGCGGGGAATCTCCGCCCGTCGTGGTCCAAGGAGACCACCGATGTCTTTCATCACTGTTCATCACGCGCGGCGACCTGCCGCCACCGGACTGTCTCTCTGCCCGAGCGTCATGCGGAGCTGTTGTCGCGCTTAGCGCGACACATGGGTTTCTTCGCGCTTAGCGCGAACAGCAGCCTTTCCACATGACCGATAGGCGGACGGCCGCTTGAGGCGAGCCGCATCCGCGGGAGACCAACCGTGATGAGCCTTCTTTCCGACGTGCCCGCTTTCCAATCTTCGCGCGTGCCGCATGCGTCAGCGGACGACGACGAAGCCTTCGTCATCGAGGCGGCCGATGTCGCCGCCGGCGTGATCGTGCGCCAGGCGGACGGCTACCACTTCTTCGCCGCCGATGATCGGTTCCAATTGCTCGACGGCAGCGTGTTTAAGAACCCGAAGGCGGCGCAGAAAGCCGCAGAGCTGATGGAGCGCGCCGCCGCGCGCGACCATGCCGATCGGCGTCGTGCCGTAGCCGGCTTCCTACCCGATTTGCCGTGGAGCTGAACGCTCCCGCCATCCTTTCATCCTATTTCTTTTCGGAGTCGAAGATCATGACCACTCGAACTATGTCCGCCGTTCTCGGCGTTATCGCCATCACCGCCGTCGCGCAAGGCGCCGCCGCTGCGGATTTCTATAAGGATAAGCCTATTACCATCGTCGTCGGCTCGGCCGCCGGCGGCGGGTACGACGCCTATAGCCGATTGTTGGCGCGCCATCTCGGCGACCATATCCCCGGCGGTCCAACGGTGATCGTGCAGAACATGGACGGGGCGTCCGGTGTGCGTGCAGCCAATCACGTCTACAATGTCGCGCCGCGCGACGGTACGGTGATCGCCACCGTGCAACGCGCCACTTTGATCGAGCCGTTGTTCGGTAACGACAAGATCAAGATCGATGTGCGCAAGTTCTCCTGGCTCGGGTCCCTGACGACCGAATGGAGCGCCGCCATCGTCGGTGGTCAGTCCGGCCTTAACGATCTTGCCGACGCGCAGAAAAAGGAATTTCCGGTCAGCGCGTCGGGCGCCACGTCGGATGCATATATCTATGCAGCGGTGCTGAACAATTTGATCGGCACCAAGTTCAAGATCGTCAACGGCTACCAAGGCTCGCAGGAGCAGACGCTGGCGATGCAGCGCGGGGAGGTCGCCGGCCGTATCGGCTGGGCCTGGGGCGCGGTCAAATCGACCGGTGCCGATGCCGTCGCGCGTGGCAACATCAAGCCGATCGCCTGGCTGGCGACGGAGAAGAAATATGGCCTCGATCTGCCGCTGGCGCGCGATTACGCCACGACTGATGAGGCGCGGCAGATTCTCGATTTCATCTTCGCTCCGCAGGAGATCGGCCGGCCTTATTTCGGCCCGCCGGAAATTCCCGCGCCGCAATTGGCGCTCTTGCGTAAGGGCGTCGCCGACAGCGTCGTCGATCCGGCGTTCCTCGCCGAGGCGGACAAGCAGAAGCTCGATATCGATTTCGTCGACGCCCAAGGCATCTCGGCCTTGATCGACAAGCTCTACGCGACGCCGCAGGCCATCGTGGCGAAATCGATCGCGGCGCGCGAACTGAAGGACAAGGCAAAGAGCGGCGACGCCGAGACGCCAAAATCGCAGGCCCTCAACAGGCGCTGAGGTTCGATCTTACCGGCATACCGTTCATGCAAGCTGCGCGGCCGTGCCGGCAAGAGGGGCAGGCGGATGGGGACACCCATCCGCCTGTTCCGTTTTACAGGCGTCGTTTCACGTGATGTGAACGTTCGTCGCTAGACGCTGCGGCAAGCCGCGCCTAGGCTATGCAAAACAAGCCTGAGGGAGAGAACGATGACGCTGATCATCAATAACGACGATGTGTCGAAACTGCTGACGATGGGGATGACCATCGACGCGCTGGAAGCGGCCTATCGGCAGCTCGTCGCCAAGGAATCGGTCTGCCGGCCGCGCATCGACATGCAGATCCCGACCAGCGATCCCAACAAGGTTTATGCCTGGGGCACCATGGAAGGCGGCTCGACGACGGGTTATTTCGCCATCCGCATGAAATCCGACGTGATCTATGAGTCGAATTACAACGGCGTCACGACGCGCGAGAAATACTGCGTCAAGCCGGGGCTTTATTGCGGCTTGATCTTCCTCACCTCGATCGAGAACGGCGAGCCGCTCGCCTTCATCAATGACGGCGTGTTGCAGCATATGCGGGTCGGCGCCGACAGCGGCATCGGCACGAAATATATGGCGCGCGAAGACGCGACGGTGATCGGCATGCTGGGGTCAGGCGGAATGGCGCGTACCCATATGGAGGCTTTCATGCATGTGCGGCCCGGCCTCAAGAAGCTGCAAGTGTTCAGCCCGACCAAGGCCAACCGCGAACTGTTCGGCAAGGAGATGCGTGAGCTCTACGGCCTCGAAGTGCAGGTCTGCGACCGGCCCGAGGACATTTACAAAGGCGCGCATATCGTCGCCGGGGTGACCGATTCGTCGCGACCGGTGCTCAATGGCGCCTTGATCGAGCCTGGCACGCATGTGGTGAACGTCGGGGCGGGCGGGCGTCCCGATGAGGCGACGATCGACAAACTCGACGTTTACATGCGCTTCGGCAGCGCGCCGGCGCCTTGGGGCTTGCCGGCGCTCGGCCTCGACGACGAGTATTTGACCTACGCCGCGCAGCCCGAGGGGATGGGCGAGTTCAAATATCAAAAGAAGGGCGTGCGCGGCCACGGCAGCATCGCGCCCGATCGTATGGTCACCTTCGCCGATATTATCAACGGCACCAATCGGGGCCGTTCATCGCGCGAGCAGATCAGTTATTCGGAACGCGGCAATCTGCAGGGCAACCAGTTCTGGGCGGTTGCCGGCGCCGTTTATGAGGCGGCCAAAGCGAAAGGCGTCGGCCGCGAGATTCCGACCGAGTGGTTCCTGCAGGATATTCGCGATTAGCATCGCGAGGGGCAGGATATTCGCGACTAACGCAGCGGCTGGCGCGAGACCGGCGGGGCGGAGTTGACGGCGGGCAGGTTGAAGCCGCCGGGGCTGGTGACGCCGCTGCCCATGCTGCCGCGCGGCGAGATGGTGAGCAGCACTTCGCTGCCACCGAGCGTGGTGCGCGAGATCTGTACCGTCGCGACGCGCTCGTCGCGGCTGTAGCTGAGCACGCTGGTACCGGCGCGCACTGCGGTGATGCCGGTCCAATTGAAGCGCGGCATTTCGCGGGCATAAAACTCGAAGACGTCGTTGGGCGAGGCCGAGCTGGTGAAGGCGAGGCGGCCGAGCCATGTGTCGCGCGGACCGAGCACGAGCGAGCGATCGAGGTCCATACGCGCGCCGGCCGGGATCGGAATATCGGTGAATTGCGGCGCTTGAGACTGATCGGCCGGCATATTCGAGTCAGGCGCCTTGCTCGATGGCGTCAGCGGCGTCGAAAAACCGCATCCGGCCAGGCTGGTCGCGGCCAAGAGGCCCAGAGCAGTTGCGAATAAGCGCAATGAAATGGGCGGAAACCGGCCCAAAACAGGGTTCGCGGATGCGGTAATGCGACGGTGTGTCATCGGCGAAAGATCACTTATACCCAAGTTTTTGCTCGCTTTCCTGGAACAGTAACTAGACTTCCGGGAACGGTCATCCTATATTCCGTCTTACACGAACGGTCGCTTTGCGACGTCGTGGCCTAATTTCCCGGTTTTAACGGCTTGTCCTGCCGCTTCTTCAAGCGGCTGGAAACTTCGTTTCGATGCTTTCCGGCGAGTTCATCAACCCTTTGTTTGGGGAGATGAAAAAATCGTTAGAAAAGCGTTTGACAGGCCAATGACCGGGACGTATAAGGCGCGTCCTTGCAGCATGGACCGGACACAAACGGGGGTCCTCCCCGGTGGGTGTCGTCGTCCCTGATGCAAGTTTCCCGCAAGGGATATGCTCTTTGAAATTGTGAAGACGGAAGGGATGCGCAGGCGGCGGTGTGCTGGTTGATACACACACCGATCGTAGGCGCATCAGACACCAGGAATGGTGTCAAACATGCGCTTGTGATCGGCTCTTGATTTCTGAACGTTGGCTTCGGCCAACGGACTCAAGTCAACTTGAGAGTTTGATCCTGGCTCAGAACGAACGCTGGCGGCATGCCTAACACATGCAAGTCGAACGCACCTTCGGGTGAGTGGCGGACGGGTGAGTAACGCGTGGGAACCTGCCTTTCAGTACGGAATAACCAAGGGAAACTCTGGCTAATACCGTATACGTCCTTCGGGAGAAAGATTTATCGCTGAAAGATGGGCCCGCGTACGATTAGCTTGTTGGTGAGGTAATGGCTCACCAAGGCGACGATCGTTAGCTGGTCTTAGAGGATGATCAGCCACACTGGGACTGAGACACGGCCCAGACTCCTACGGGAGGCAGCAGTGGGGAAT
>CANJIM010000089.1 GCA_947474495.1 Rhodospirillaceae bacterium | reverse complement strand
TAAACCCTTGCCAAACCTGGAAAACTTCGCCGCCTTGGACCTTCGGTCATGGCGCGGCTGAAGACTTTTCTGCGCCGCCCGGCCGCGCAAGCCGCGATCTGCGCCGTCGCCGCCGGCTATATCTGGCTGGTCCGCGCCACCAGCCGCCTACAAATCGTCGGCGGCGAACATCCGCAGCGCCTGTGGGACGCCGGCACACCCTTCATCCTCGGCTTCTGGCATGGCCGCCTTCTCATGATGCCCTACAGTTGGCCGCGCCCATTGGCGATGCGCGTGTTGATCTCGCAGCATATCGATGGCCGACTGATCTCCGGCACGCTCAAGCGGTTCGGCATCGACAACATCGCCGGCTCGAGCTCGCGCGGCGGTGCGGCGGCGTTGATCGCCATCGTCAGAAGCCTGCAGCGCGACCGCGTCGCGGTCGCCATCTCGCCAGACGGGCCGCGCGGACCGCGCATGCGCGTCAGTCTCGGCATCATCCAGGCTGCGCGGCTGTCCGGCGCGCCGATCCTGCCCTGCATGTACGCCACCAGCCGACGCAAAGTTCTGAACAGTTGGGACCGCTTCATCCTGTCCCTGCCCTTCGCGCGCAGCGTCTTCGTCTGGGGCGAACCGATGCTCATTCCGCGCGATGCCGATGACGCCGCGATCGAAGCGCTGCGGCTCGAATTGGAAGCGCGCATGAACGCGGTCGCCGATCAGGCCGACAGGCTGTGCGGCGTCGACACCATCCAACCTGCCGCCGCGCCGGTGAGCGCATGAGCGCGCTTTATGCAACGGCGCGCGGGCTCTATCGCGCAGCCACGATGCTCGCCGGCCCGGCGGTGACGATCTATCTGCGCCGCCGCCTGTCGCGCGGCAAGGAAGATGCTGCGCGTTTTCAAGAACGGTTCGGTCAAGCCAGCCGGCCACGCCCGCCGGGGCCGCTCGTCTGGCTCCACGCCGCCAGCATCGGCGAGGCCTTCTCTGTCCTGCGCCTGATCGACAAGCTACTCGCCGACCGGCCGCGCCTGCATGTGCTGATCACCACCGGCACCGTCAGCTCGGCGCAACTGCTCGCCGACCGCCTGCCGCCCCGCGCCATCCACCAATATGTGCCGGTTGACCGCATGGCCTGGGTCAGGCCCTTCCTCGATCATTGGCGGCCGGGCGCCGCCCTATGGGTCGAATCGGAAATCTGGCCCAATCTGATCGGCGAGACGACGGCGCGCGGCATTCCGATGCTGTTGGTCAACGCGCGCATGTCGCCCAAGAGCTTCGCCAGTTGGTGCGCCTGGCCCTCCATCGCCAAGGCCTTGTTCGGCGGCTTCGCGCGCTGTTTGGCGCCCGACGAGGCCGAAGCAGACCGCCTGCGCGCGCTCGGCGCTCGCGATGTCTGCGTCACCGGCAACTTGAAAAATGCCGCTGAACCGCTGCCCGCAGCCCCCGAGGCGCTCGCGACCTTGCGCGAGGCGATCGGGGCGCGCCCCGTTTGGGTTGCCGCCAGCACCCATGACGGCGAGGAAGCCTTCGTCGCCGAGGCGCACAAGCAAGTGGCGGCACGACGGCCCGATCTCCTCACCATCCTGGCGCCGCGCCATCCGCCGCGCGGGTCCGACATCGCGGCGCAACTGCGCGCCGACGGACTCGCCGTCACGCAGCGCAGCACTGGCGACATCATCACATCCACCACAGCGATCTACCTCGCCGATACGCTCGGCGAGCTCGGCCTGCTCTATCGCGCCGCGCCCATCGCCTTCATCGGCGGCTCCCTCGTGCCGCGCGGCGGCCAGAACATGCTGGAACCGGCGCGGCTCGATGCCGCCATCATCGCCGGCCCCCATGTCGAGAACTTTCGCACCATTGCCGACGCGATGGACGCAGGCGATGCCTGGCTGCGCGTGCGCGATGGCGCAACGCTCGCAGACGCCGTAGAACGCTTGCTCGCCGATGGCGTGCTGCGCGAACGCCTAATCATGGCGGCGCAGCGCGTCGCCGCAACCCAGGACGACGTGCTCGACCGCGTCGCCCGCGAGATCGCGGCATTTTTGCCAGACACGGAGGCGCCGCATGCGCGCCCCTGATTTCTGGCAAAGCGGCGGCGCTCTGTCCGCCTTGCTCGCACCTGTCGGTTGCCTCTATGCGCTCGGCGGCCGCTTGCGTCACGCCATCGCCGCACCACGCTCGGCGGCCATGCCGGTGATCTGCGTCGGCAATATCGTCGCCGGTGGCGCCGGCAAAACGCCGGTCGTGCTGTCGCTCGGCGCCAAGCTCGCCGCGCGCCCGGCCTTGGCCGGACGGGTACATGTCTTGACGCGCGGCTATGGCGGCGAACTGTCCGGCCCGGTGCGCGTCGATCCGCTAGTGCATGACGCCTGGAAGGTCGGCGACGAGCCCTTGCTGCTGGCCCGCACATTGCCGACCTGGGTGGCGCGCGACCGCATCTCGGGCGCCGCCGCCGCCATCTCGGCCGGCGCGACCTTGCTCATTCTCGACGACGGCCTGCAGAACCCTGGCCTGCTGAAGGATTTGTCCTTCGTGGTCATCGACGGCGGCGCCGGCTTCGGCAACGGCCGCGTCATTCCCGCCGGACCTTTGCGCGAACCGATCGACGACGGGCTCGCGCGCGCCGATGGGGTGATCATCGTCGGCGACGATCGCACGGGCGCAGCCCAGCGCATCGCCACGCTACGGCCCGAGCTGCCGATCCTGCCGGCGCGTCTCGTCCCGACGCCCGATTCGGCGGCCGCCCTTGCCGGCAAGCCGCTCGTCGCCTTCGCGGGAATCGGGCGGCCGGAAAAATTCTTCGAATCTTTGCGAATGCTCGGCTGCGATCTGAAAGCGACGCGCAGCTTCGGCGACCATCATCCCTACAGCGCCAAGGATGCTAACGCCTTGATCGCCTTGGCCGGCGAACATGAAGCCCGTCTCGTCACCACCGCCAAGGACGCAGTGCGCTGGCCGGGCGACGCCGAACGCAAGCCGCTGGTGCTCGACGTCGAGATCGCCTGGGGGGACGAGATCGCGCTCGATCTGCTGCTCGCCGCCAAGCTGGCGCGGCAACTGCCGGAGGCTTGGCCATGATGAGTTTCGTCGCTCGCGGACTCTATTGGTTGCTCTTCCATCTCTTCGCCCTGTTGCCGCTCGATACCGCTTCGGCGGTCGGCGGCTGGATCGGCCGCACGCTCGGCCCCAAGCTCGGCGTGCGCAAGATCGCGCGGCGCAATCTCATCGCCGCCTTCCCGGACAAAACGCCGTCCGAGATCGACGCGATCATGGCCGAGATGTGGGACAACCTCGGGCGCGTCATGGCCGAATTTCCCCATATCGGCCGCATGGACATGTATGGCGATCCGCGCTTCGACATCAGCGGCGTCGAACATGCCGACGCCATGCGCGACGACGGCAAGCCCGGCATCTTCTTCACGCCGCATCTCGGCAATTGGGAATTGTCGGCTCATGCGGTGCTGCAGCGCGGCCCCTGGACGACGCCAATGGCCATCGTCTATCGCGCCGCCAACGATCCCTCCGCCGAATGGCTGCTGCGCTACGGCCGCAAGGGGCTGAAGGCCGAAATGATCGCCAAGGGCACCTCGGGCGCGCGGCGCATCGTCGAGGTGCTGCGCAAGGGCGGCCATATCGGCATGCTGCCCGACCAGAAGATGAACGACGGCATCAGCGTGCCGTTCTTCGGCCGCCCCGCCATGACGGCCCCCGCCATTGCCCAACTCGCGTTGAAATACGATTGCTATCTGCTGCCGGGCTATGTCGAACGCGTCAAAGGCGCGCGCTTTCGCATCCATATCCTGCCGCCGATCCCGCTGCCAGACAGCGGCGATCGCAAAGCCGACATCGTCGCGCTCACCGCCGACATCAATCTGCGCATGGAAGAGTGGATTCGCCGCCACCCCGGCCAATGGCTGTGGGTGCACCGGCGCTGGCCGGACTAGTTAGCGCTGAACCACTAGCGTTGAGCCATGGGGCCGACCAGCAACTGCGGGTCGATCGCATGGCCGGCAACATTGGCACCCCAATGCAGATGCGGCCCGGTGACGCGGCCCGTCGCCCCGACCTTGCCGATCGGCTCGCCGATATTGACGCGTTGGCCTTTGCGCACCGTGATCTCGTCGAGATGGACATAGACCGTGCTGAGGCTCAGGCCGTGATCGACGATCACCACATTGCCGTTAAAGAATAGGTTCTTCTCGGCCAGCGTGACGATGCCACGACTGGCGGCGACCACCGTCGAGCCGCGCCCGGCGGCGATGTCGACGCCGTTGTGCGGCGCGCGCGGCTGGCCGTTGAAGATACGCTGGCTGCCGAACACGCCGCTGATCGGCCCTTCGACCGGCCAGATGAACCCGGCTTCGAAATCGCTGGCGTCGGCGGCGCGCACCCGGGCCTCGGCGATCACCCGCCGCTCTTCGGCGATGCGCTTGAGATCTTCCGGCGGCGGCTCGACATATTTCTGCGCCACACCGGTAATGCTTTGGATGTCGAAGACGCGCGGCAACACAGGAATGCTGCGCGTTTCCGTCGCCGACTGGTCCGGCGAGGTCACCGCGATCTCGACGAAGGTGCTGCCATAGTCGCGCCCGAAGCCGAGCAGAAACGCGCCGTTCGAGGCGACCTGCAGATCGATGCCGTTGGCGCGCACCCGGCTGTTCGGCTTGGTCTTACCGATCAGCAGGCCGCCTTGCGTCGCCTTGCCGGTCAGGCTGAAGCTCAAGCCGCCGTATTCGTTGACCTCGGGGATATTCTGCGCCGCGGCTGGAATGGCGAGACAGAACAAAGCCGCAAGCAGCAGCCGCCTCATAGCAAACTGCCTTGATTGCCGCTGCCGACTGGCGGTTTGGGTTTAACCGGCTTCGGCGCAACCACCTTCTTCTCGGCAGGCGTGCCGTCGATCACGGCACCGCGCTCGCCGTCATGAAAGCGCAAGGTGACGCCATCGCCGGGCTGGGCTTGCGCCGCGCTGGCGACGAGATGGCCGTCGCCGCCGACCACCAGGGCGAAGCCGCGTTCGAGCACCGATTTATGCGAATAGCTGTCGAGCAACTTGCCGAGTTGCGCCACATGCCGCTCGGCATCCCCCAAGGCGCGGCTGCCGGCGGTCGCCAAGCGCTTGCCGACGCCGTCCAGCCGCTCGTCGCGCTGTTCGAGCAAGACGAACAACCGCTGCGGCCGTAGCGCCGCGGCCGCCTCGGCGATTTTCGAGCGGATGCGCGCAAACATGCCGTCGCCGGCGAGGCGCAAGCGCTCCCAACGGTCATCGAGGCGCTGGGCAAAATCGTCGAGCAGGCGCTGCGGATCGCCCATGACGCGCGCCAAGCCAGCGAGGCGCTCGGCGCGGTCGCCGATCATGCGGCTGTAGCTGCGCACCAAGCGGGCGCCGTCGTCCATTACCTGGCCGAGCAGCTCGGCGCGCACCGGCACGGCCATTTCGGCGGCGGCGGTCGGCGTCGGGGCGCGGCGGTCGGAGGCGAAATCGATCAGCGTCGTGTCGGTCTCATGGCCGACCGCCGAGATCAGCGGAATTTGCGATTCCGCGGCGGCGCGGATGACGACCTCTTCGTTGAAGGCCATCAAGTCTTCCAGGCTGCCGCCGCCGCGCGCGACGATCAACAGATCGGGACGCGGCACGGCCCCATCCGCTTCGAGCGCGTTAAAGCCGCGAATGGCCCGCGCCACCTGCTCGGCGGCGCCGTCGCCCTGCACCAGCACCGGCCAGACCAGCACATGGCGCGGAAAGCGGTCGGCGAGGCGATGCAGGATGTCGCGGATCACGGCGCCGGTCGGCGAGGTGACGACGCCGATCACCTCGGGCAGGAAGGGTAGCGCGCGCTTGCGGTCGGCATCGAACAGGCCTTCGGCCTCGAGCCGTTTGCGGCGGTCCTCGATCAATTTCAGCAGCGCGCCCTGACCGGCGAGCTCGACCGTGTCGACAATGATCTGGTACTGCGAGCGGCCGGGATAGGTGGTGACGCGCCCGGTGGCGATCACCTCCATGCCGTCTTCCGGCTTGATCGTCAGCTTGCCGGCGGAGCCGCGGAACAGCACCGCCTCGATGGCGGCGTCCATGTCCTTCAGGCGGAAATAGCAATGGCCCGAGGTGTGGCGCTTGAAACCGGAAATCTCGCCGCGCAGCCGCACCCGGCCAAAGGCGTCCTCCACCGTGCGTTTGAGCGCGAAAGCAAGCTCGCCAACCGTCAAAACCGGCATGTTTCCGGAAGTGTCGGCGGGCGTCATATCTTCAAACGGTGGATAACTGGCCAAGGGAAGGACCGCGTTTCTTGAAAGGCGGGCCTATGCTATCAAGACGCCCCGCCCACGGATAGGGCGGACGGATTTCCAAAGGACGGGACGCACATTCCATGAAGGTTCTTGTTGTCGGTGGTGGTGGCCGCGAACATGCGCTCTGCTGGGCGATTTCCGCCTCGGCGCTGTGCGACAAGCTCTATTGCGCGCCGGGCAACGCCGGCATCGCCGCCGTCGCCGAATGCGTTCCCGTCGCCGCCGAGGATGTCGACGGCCAAGTGAAGCTCGCCAAGGACAAGGGCATCGACTTCGTCGTCGTCGGACCCGAGGGACCGCTGGTGCAAGGCCTGGTCGACAAGCTGGAAGCCGCCGGCATTGCCGCCTTCGGGCCGAGCGCCGCCGCGGCGGCGCTCGAAGGCTCCAAGGGCTTCACCAAGGACATGTGCGCCAAGTACGGCATTCCGACGGCGGCTTATGGCCGCTTCACCAGCGTCGAGCCGGCGCTCGGCTTCCTGAAGAAACAAAATCTGCCGATCGTGGTGAAGGCGGACGGCCTCGCCGCCGGCAAGGGCGTGGTGATCGCCGAGAGCATGGAACAGGCCGAAGCCGCCGTGCGCGAGATGCTGTCCGGTTCGTTCGGCGAAGCCGGCGCATCCCTGGTGATCGAGGAATTCCTCAACGGCGAGGAAGCCAGCTTCTTCGCCTTGGTGGACGGCAAGACCGCCTTGCCGCTCGCCTCGGCGCAGGACCACAAGCGCGTCGGCGACGGCGACACGGGCCTCAACACCGGCGGCATGGGCGCCTATTCGCCCGCCCCCGTGGTCACCGAAGCGATGGCGGCGCGAGTCATGCGCGAGATCATCGAACCGACGGTTGCCGCGATGACCGACATGGGCCGCCCCTTCAAGGGCGTGCTGTTCGCAGGCCTGATGATCGACCAGGGCGTGCCGAAGCTGCTCGAATACAACACGCGCTTCGGCGATCCGGAATGCCAGGTGCTGATGACGCGTCTGAAATCCGATCTGCTGCCGGCCCTGATGGCGGCGCGCGACGGTACGCTGTCGCATGTCGACCTGCGCTGGCGCGACGAGACGGCGCTGACCGTGGTGATGGCCGCCAAGGGCTATCCCGGCGCTTACGAGAAGGGCACGGAAATTCGCGGCCTCGACGCGGCCAACGCCATGCCGGACGCCAATGTGTTCCACGCCGGCACGGCAGTGCAGAACGGCAAGATCGTCGCCACCGGCGGCCGCGTGCTCGCCGTCACCGCCACTGGCGCGACGGCGGCCGAGGCGCAGAAGAAGGCCTATGCGGCGGTCGACAAGATCGACTGGCCGGGCGGCTTCTGCCGCCGCGACATCGGCTGGCGTGCCGTGAAGGCGCGTTAACAACGACAGGCGCGATCAAGCGCTAACCCTCTCCGGCGTCGTCCTCGGACTCTTTGGGCGCGAGGAATTGCAGATTCTCCTCGCGGACTTTCGCCGCCGCGTCGTCATAGAGAAACGGCAGGAAGGCATAGCGCTTGCCTGACGTGACGGGCAGCGCCTCATGCAATAGCGAACAGGCGAACACCACGGCGCCGCCGGTCGGCGCCCGATAAGTACGCGGCCCGTATTCGGGAAAGCGCAGATCGCCGCCCTCGTACTCCTCGGCATTGAGATTGATCGTCACGGCGAAGCGCCGGTGCGCCGTGCCCTTGGTCGTGTTGTCGCGATGCGGGCGGAAATGGCCACCGCTCGCGCCGTCGTAGCAGGAGACGATATAGCGCTCCATGCGCGTGACGTGGAATTGGAAGGCCTTGGCGATTTCCGGAATTAGCCGTCTTTGCACGCGCAGCCGCAAGGCCGCCTGCAGCTCCACATCCTCGATATGATAATCATTGCGCCGCTTGTGGCTGTAATCGAGCAACAAGGTCGTCTTGCCGCCGACATCGCGCATGAAACCCGAATCTTGGGAGTCGCCCGCTTGGTAAAGCGCGATCAACTCGCGGCACAGATCCGGCTCGAACAGACGCGGCAAAACCAGCACGGGTGCCGTCGTCTCATGGCTGCTGTTCCACGCCGGTAAGGCCGCGATCAGATCGAGCAGTTCGGCGGTCGCCGTGATCGGTAGGGCGCGCAAAACGCGCAGCATGGGATCGAGCAGCAGCCAATAAGAGCGATAGATCAGCTTGGGGCCGGGCACGGCATCGGCCGGCGTCGCGCCATAGAGCTTGCTCACCGCCAAGTCGAAATCCCAAAAATGACGGATGCCCGGCAGGCTCTGCTGAAGGTAGCCTTCGGTTTCGTCGGCGGGATCGACGCTGACGCCGAATAAGCAAATTTGCTGATCGTCGAACTGGTCGCGCCGCTCGGCGATCAGGCGCAGGGCTTCCGTCACCTCGGGGCGCCGTGCTGCGCCAAAAAAGCCAAGCAGCACGTAGCGTCCGGCGGCCGTGTGGAACATGTAGCGCGCGTTGTTGGTGCTGCGCGCGAAGAACCACGGGGCCGGATCGCCGGCTTGCGGAGCGCCGGAGGGCGCGCCTTTGGGAACTTGTGCGGCCATGCTTACGCGCCCGCCTTGCCGTCGTCCCGGCGGAGGCGGAAGAACGCCCGTAGCATGTCGCCGGCCGCGCGCTCGGCGATGCCGCCATAGACCTCGGGCCGGTGATGGCAGGTCGGCTGTGCAAAGAACTGCGGGCCATTGTCGACGGCGCCGCCCTTAAGATCGGCCGCGCCATAGTAAAGCCGGCGCAGGCGCGCGAAAGAAATCGCGCCGGCGCACATGGCGCAAGGCTCGAGCGTCACGTAGAGATCGCACGACATGAGCCGCGCCGAGCCGCGCAGGGCGGCGGCCTGGCGGATTGCCAGCATTTCGGCATGAGCCGTGGGGTCGTTCAATTCCTCAGTGCGATTGCCGCAGGCGGCCAGAATTTCGCCATTGGCCGGATCAACGATCACGGCGCCAACCGGCACCTCGCCGCGCAGCGCTGCCGCTTCGGCCTCTTGCAGCGCACGCTTCATATAGGGGTTCGGATCCTGCATGGCGGCACCTTGCCGCGCGGCTCCCCGCGGGTCAAGGAAAGGACGGCCAAGCATGCGATGGTCGCCCGGCGTATGACCTGGATCAAAGGCGGCCCCAAAGCCGCCTGTTAGCATGGTACTCTACATTGCAGGAGAGCCCCCATGCCGCACTACCATGCCATCGTCTGGCTCGATCATTCCGAAGCCAAGGTCTTCGCCTTCAACGCCGACGACGTCGACGTGAAAACCCTGCGTCCGCACGACCACAAGGCGCATATCCATCACAAAGCCAATACCGTGGGCAGCGGCAAAGAGGCGGCCGATCCGGATTATCTGCATCAGATCGCCAAGGCACTGGCCAGCGCGGGTGAAGTCCTCATCGTCGGGCCGGGCGGTGCCAAGCTCGAATTGATCCGCCACCTGCACAAGCACGATCCCGAGGTTGAGAAGAAGGTCGTCGGCGTCGAGACCGTCGATCATCCGACCGACAATCAGATCGTCGCCCATGCGCGCAAATATTTCCGCGCTGCCGACCGCATGCAGCCATGAGCGTTTAAGGGAGTATAGGCGTGACGAACTGGCCGAAGGATTTCATCTGGGGCGTCTCGACCTCCGCTTATCAAATCGAGGGCGCCGCCAACGAGGACGGCCGCGGCCCGAGCATCTGGGACGT
>CANJIM010000088.1 GCA_947474495.1 Rhodospirillaceae bacterium | reverse complement strand
TGTCCGTCGTCAGAACATTTGGGACAGATGTGGTCGTGATTTAACGGAGATTCGGCCTCATCTTGGGGTTGATATTAGGCGGCGCGGTTGCGGTGTTGCAAGCGCCGCTGTTCGATGGTCATTCGCTTGATACGGGCCCGCTGTTGCAGGATGTCTTTGTCCCTGCCGAAGTAGGCGTCTGCGGGTGTCACGTTGCTCAGGCTTTCATGGTATCTTCGATGATTGTAGTGCTCGATGAACACCTCGATCTGGGCCTCAAGATCACCTGGCAGGAAGTAGTTTTCCAGCAGGATGCGGTTCTTGAGGGTCTGGTGCCAGCGCTCGATCTTGCCCTGGGTCTGGGGATGATAGGGCGCGCCGCGAACGTGGCGCATATGCTGTTTGTTAAGCCACAGCGCCAGCTCGCCGGAGACGTAACTGGAGCCATTGTCAGACAGAAGCCGGGGTTTGTGCTGAACATGGACCTGATCGCAGCCTGAGGCCGTGAGCGCCAGTTCCAGCGTGTCGGTGACGTCCTCGGCCTTCATGGTGGAGCACAGCTTCCACGCGATGATGTAGCGCGAGTAATCATCAAGGATGGTCGACAGATACATCCACCCCCAGCCGATGATCTTGAAGTAGGTGAAGTCGGTCTGCCACATCTCGTTGGGGCGGGTCGTCTTGTCCTGGAACTCGTTGGCTGCCTTCATCACAATGAAGGCAGGACTGGTGATCAGATCATAGGCCTTCAACAGGCGGTAAACCGTGGCTTCGGACACGAAGTAGTCCCTGGTATCGGTGAACCGCACTGCCAGTTCACGCGGTGATAGCTCCGTCTTATCAAGGGCGAGCTGGACGATCTGATCACGGATATCATCAGGGATACGGTTCCAGATCCGGCCCGGCTGCGATGGCCGATCTTCCAGCGCTTCAGGGCCGCCGGTCTGGTATTGATCATACCAGCGATAGAAGGTGGCCCTTGGCACCCCGATCTGCTCAAGCGTTCTACGCGCCGGCAGGCTGGACTGCTCGACGAGCCGGATGATCTCGACCTTCTCGGATGCGGGATACCTCATTCTTGGTCGCCCCCATCCGCGATCATGCTTTTTTTGAGCAACCGGAGCTCAAGTGCCTGCTCGGCAACGACCTCCTTCAGGGCGCTCGACTCCCGGCGCAGCCCCTTCACCTCGTCGGTGGTGGCCGCCCGTGCCGTGTCACCTGCAAGGCGGCATTTACCAGCCTCTAAGAACTCCTTCGACCACAAGTAATACAGACTCTGGGCGATCCCCTCGCGGCGGCACAGCTCGGCGATGCTGTCCTCCCCGCGCAGGCCGTCCAGCACGATGCGGATCTTGTCTTCAGCGGAATAGTGCTTGCGCGTGGCGCGGCGGATGTCGGTCACGATACGCTCAGCTGGGGCTTTAGGGGCCAAGGGTTTTGCTCTCATCTTCGTTCCTTCGTCACTACGATGAGACCAAAACCCTCCGTTGTTCAATACACCTGATCTGTCTCATGGGCGCTGACGGGGAACACCAATGGCCGCAATCCGCTGTCCATCGTCGTGCCATGCCATCGCGTGGTCGGCGCCACCGGCAAGCTGACGGGCTTTGCCGGCGGCCTCGAGGTCAAGGCCCGGTTGCTCGACCTGGAGGCGCAGGACGGGAATAGAAAGGACCGGTTCCGGTTCAGTGCATAACGCGGCCGCCATCGACGACCAGCGTCTGGCCGGTCATGAAGTCGCTGGCGTCGGTGAGCAGGAACAGCAAGGTGCCGACCAGGTCGGCCGGCAGTTGCGGGCGCACGAAGGCGCGGCCCTGATCGTAGCTGTTGGCGAGGTAGCTCTGCGACGAACTCGCCAACTGGGTCTCGCTTAGGGTCAGGCCCGGCGCGATGCAATTGACGGTGATGTTGTCCTCGCCGACTTCGCGGGCGAGCGCGCGCGTGAAGGCGAGAACGCCGCCTTTGGAGGTGGTGTAATGCAAGCGGTTCGGCGTGCCTTCGAAGACGCGCGTCGAGGCGATATTGACGATCTTGCCCTTCTCGCGCTTCTGCATATGCGGCACGACGGACCGGCAGCAGAGGAACAGGCCGCGCAAGTTGACCTGCATCACGCGATCCCATTCTTCCAGCGGGATTTCCAGCCACGAGCGGCGCGGCAGCGTGCTCATCAGCGAGGCGTTGTTGACGAGCGCATCGATCTTGCCGAATGCCGTGAGCGCGGCCTGCGCCATAGCTTCGGTGGCGTCAGGATCGGCGATGTCGGTGGCGACCGAGATGGCGCTGCCGCCTCCGGCGACGAGGCTATTGGCGAGCGCGTCGCCGGCTTGCGCCGCGATGTCGGCGATCACCACATGAGCGCCGAGCTCCGCCAGGCGTTCGGAATAGACCTTGCCGATGCCGACCGCGCCGCCGGTGACGATGACGACGCGGCCCTTTAGGTCGAAGAGCGATGAGCTGTGATCGTCGGTCATGCGATTGCCTTCATTTAACCTATTGCGGCGTGGCCTTGCGGCCGAAACCGACCAGTCGGATCAGCAGGGTGATGCCGAGCAGGGCAAGCATCAGCATGGTGCCGATGGCGCCGACCGCTTCGGTATAGCCCTGGTCCCACATGTTCCAGATCGCCACGGCGAGCACTTGGTTGTCGGCACCGTTGGTCAGAATCAAAGGTTTGCCGGCGGCGCGCACGACGTGCAGCATGGTCCAGATCCACACGCCGGCAAAGGCGGGCAGCAAGAGCGGCGTGAAGATTCGCATGAAGATTCGCCATTGCGGCGCGCCGCTGACTTTGGCGGCTTCTTCCAGATCCTTGTGAATCTGCAGCACGGCGGCGTTGATGACGCGCGTGCCATAGGCCATGTAGCCGATGATGAAGGCGATGATGATCGAGGTCAGCGAACCGAACAGGCCGGCGCCGAGCTTGTCGATCTGCAGGAAAATCCACAGCATGGCGAGGCCCATGACGATGCCCGGAATGGCATGCGGCAGAAAGGCCAGCTGATCGAGGATGCGGCGGCCCCAGAATTTCGTGCGTACCACGACGAAGGAAATGATGAAGGACACGATGACCACGCCGGTCGAGACCCAGAAGGTCATGACCACGGTGTTCCACAGGATGCGGCCGATGGCCTCGGTCTGGAAGATGCTGTCGTAGTTGGCCCAGCTCATTCTGGCGAAGGCCTTGGCAGATGGCGTCTGCAGATAGGGCAGAAACGAGACATAGGCGAGCACGAGGAACGGGATGATCGTCGAGAGCAGCAGATAGAACATTGCCAAGCCGAACGTCGGCCAGCGCCAGGCGCCGAGCGGCGTCACGCGCGGGCGATAGCCCTTGCCGGTGACGATGGTGAAGCGTTCCGATTTTGCGATCACCCGGCTGTAGAAGTAGGTGCCGATGATGGCGACCAGCAGATAGAGCATCGCCAGGGCGTTCGCTTCGCCATAGGAGGGCATGGCGGATGACGAATGCAGCACGGTGTAGATCTTGGTGCTGAGCACGTAGATGCCGGCCGGCATGCCGAGAATGCCCGGCACCTCGAAGCCTTCGAGCGCACTGGTGAACTGGTAGATCATCACGGCGATCAGGCCGGGCAGCATCAGCCCCATGGTGACCTTGCGCAGCGTCGAGGTTGGCCGCGCGCCGGACATGGCGGCGGCTTCTTCCAGCGTCGGGTCCATGCTGCGCAGCAGCGGCACGAGCATCAGGAAGGCGGTCGGCACCGTGCGCAGGCCTTCGATGAAGATCATGCCGCCCATGGTGTAGATGTTGAACGGCGCTTCGCTCAAGCCGAAGACGCCCATCGCCGCCTTGTTGAGGAAGCCGATGCGCGGGCTGGCAAGCAGCACCCAGGCCATGGACTGCAGCATGCCGGGCATGGCCAGCGTCATCGGCACGCCAGCATAGATCCAGATCTTGCCGGGAATGTTGGTGCGCTCGACGAGCCAAGCGAGACCCGAGGCGATGACGAGGCCGACGAGCGTGCTGCCGCCAGCAAACCATAAGGTGTTGGAGAAGGTGGCGCGGGTGCCCGGATCGCTCCACACCTTGATGTAGTTGGCGAAGCTGAGGGTCGAAAAGGAGAACTGCGAGGGCAGGCTGGCCCGGCTGAAACTGCCGAGGATCAGAAACAGCAGGGGCGTCACCACCGCGACGAGGACGATGAGGAAGACGAGAAAATGCCACAGCGATGCGGCGCGGATGCGCGGCAGGCGAATCGCCGTGGTCGGCAGATTGACGGTCGTGACGGCCATTAGTCCCTCTCTTATATCCATCCCGGAGCGATGGAGCCTGGCGGCTCGGCCGCGCGTGGCGCCGGCTCTCGTTCGGGGGGATGCCTATTCTGTTAAACCCACTGAATCGGTAAAACTTCACGCGCCCCGCGGCGCCGTATCCCACCATTGGATGCAGGATATACTCTTGCGGCTAATAATTGAATGCAATATTTGCAGCCGGACGAAGGTTCACGCGCCTTTGAACGGCGTGCTGGTCAGCCAAGTGAGGGAATGAGACGGCGCGACTAGGCCTGAACGGGCCGTGGCTCGGTGAGCTGCTCAAGGGCGGCGACTTGCTTGTTGCGCAAGTGGATGAAGAGGATGTCGCTGAGCTCGACACCGGCGCGGCGGCGCAGCGCATCGAGGATGGCTTCATGCTCGCGCATGGCCTCGCCCCAGCGGTCCCGCTTGCTGGCCAGATTGGCGCCGTAGCGGATGCGGCGAATGCGACCGGCATAGCCATCGTAGGCGGCGGCAAGCGCGCTGTTGCGCGCGGCGGCGACGATCAGGCGATGGATCGCCTGGTTGGTCTCGAAATAGCCGGGCATATCGCGGCGCAGGTAAAAGCCGTACATCTCGTGATGTAAGCGCTCTATTTCCGCGACTTCCTGATCGCTAATGGATTCGCAGGCCAGGCGGCCAGCGAGCGATTCGAGCCCGGCCATCAAGTCGAACAGCTCGTGAATGTCCTGCTCGTTGAGCGTGCGAACGCGGGCGCCGCGGTTGGGCAAGAGATCGACGACGCCTTCAGACGCGAGAACTTTCAGGGCCTCGCGGAGCGGCGTGCGAGACACGCCGAACAGCTCGCACAATTGACGTTCCGGTACGCGCGCGCCGTCGGAAAGATTGCCCTCGACGATGTAGTCGCGCAGCCGTTCCAAAACTTCGCCATGCAGGGATGCGCCGCTGGATTTGGCGCCGATCTGTGGGGCCGTCGCGGGCGTGTCTTCGCGAACGAGAGGCGCTACGTCTGACATGGAACGAGCAATAGCCCGTTTTCTCCAAACTGTCCATGTTGAATTCTAAAATATCATTGCGTCGGTAGTTTTTGAATGCAATATTTGCCAGCATAACGACAAGCCACCATCGGCGACGAAAAACGCGGCCTCTCAGGGGGGGACTATGAGCGCACGTCTCGGCCACCATTTTCTGCAAATTCCCGGCCCCAGCCCTGTGCCGGATCGGGTGCTGCGCGCGATCGCCGCGCCGGTGATCGATCACCGCGGCCCCGACTTCGCCAAGCTCGGCCGCGCCGTGCTTGACGGTTGCCAGCAAGTCTTCAAGACGACCCGCCCTGTCATCATCTATCCGTCGTCGGGTACCGGTGCCTGGGAAGCGGCCATTGTCAACACGCTGTCGCCCGGCGACAAGGTGCTGATGGCCGAGACCGGCCATTTCTCCATGATGTGGCAGCAGATGGCCGCCCGCTGGGGCATTGAGGTCGATCTGATCGCTAGCGACTGGCGCCGCGGCGCCGACCCGGCCGCGATCGAGGCCAAGCTGGCCGAAGACCGCGCCCACAAGATCAAAGCCGTCATGGTCGTCCATAACGAGACCTCGACCGGCGTCACCAGCCGCATCGCCGATATCCGGAAAGCGATCGACCGCGCCGGCCATCCCGCCTTGCTGCTGGTCGACACCATCTCGTCGCTCGGCTCGGTCGATTTTCGCCATGACGAATGGGGCGTCGACGTCACCGTTGCCTGCTCGCAAAAGGGCCTGATGCTGCCGCCCGGACTCGGCTTCACGGCGATTTCCGACAAGGCGCGCGCCGCCGCCAAGACCAACAAGATGCCGCGCTCTTATTGGGACTGGGAAGAGATGCTGAAGCCAAACGCCAACGGCTTCTTCCCTTACACGCCGTCGACCAATCTGCTCTATGGCCTGCGCGAAGCCATCGCCATCCTGCTCGAAGAGGGCCTGCCCGCCGTGTTCGCCCGCCACCAGCGGCTGGCGGCGGCGGCGCGCGCCGCAGTGCGCGCCTGGGGCCTGGAGATCTTCTGTCTTGAGCCGGCCGAATATTCGCCGGTGCTCACCGCCGTCGTGATGCCGGACGGCCATAACGCCGACCGCTTCCGCGACGTCGTGCTGGAAAATTACAACATGTCGCTCGGCGCCGGCCTGTCGAAGGTCGCGGGCAAGCTGTTCCGCATCGGCCATCTTGGCGAATGCAACGAACTGACGTTGATGGGCGCGCTGACCGGCGTCGAGATGGGCCTCGGCCTTGCCGGCGTGCCGCATAAGACGGGCGGCGTCATCGCCGCGCGCGACTATCTGACCAAATCATCGAACGAGACTCGGGCGCCAGAGTTGATTCCCGCGCAATAGCGCGGAATCCGGCGACACCGAGCGGGACTATACAGAGAGAGGCTTACGTCATGCTGACTCAGGCACAGAACGATCTGTTGACGCGCACCGGCCCCGGCACGCCGTGCGGCGAGTTCTTGCGGAGCTATTGGCAGCCCATCGCGGCGTCGGAAGAAATCCCGCCGGGCGGCGATCCCTTGCCGATCCGCATCATGAGCGAAGACCTGGTCCTGTTCCGCGACGACAAGGATCGTCTTGGCCTGATCCAGCGCAACTGCCCGCATCGCGGCACCGATCTCAGCTATGGCCGAATCGAGGACGGCGGCATTCGCTGCCTCTATCACGGCTGGCTGTTCGACGTGAACGGCAAGTGCATCGACCAGCCGGCCGAGAAGCGCAAGTTCTGCGATACCGTGCCGATGAAGTCCTATCCGGTGCAGGAAAAAGGCGGCGCGATATGGACCTATATGGGCAAGGGCGAACCGCCGATGATTCCCGACTTCCAGTTCCTCGTCGGGCCGGAAGCCAACCGTCAGACGTTCCGCACCCTGCAGACTTGCAACTGGCTGCAGGGCCTCGAAAGCGTCATCGATCCGGCGCATACCACTTATCTTCATCGCCGCCCCAAAGGCACGCGCTCCATCCGCTCGGGCAACGACGTCAATGCAATGCGTGGCACCGCTCCGCCGGAGGTGACGACCGAGCCGACCAGCTTCGGCATGCGTATTTACGCGCTGCACGAAGGCGGTTCGAACGGCAAATATCTGCGCATCAACAATTACGTCTATCCCTGCGGCGCGACGCCGACGACGGGTAACGCCGGCTCGGGCTATCAGGGCCGCTGGTACGTGCCGGCCGACGACGGCAGCCATTACTACTTCGAGTTCATCTACAAGAACGCGCAGCCGGTCGATAAGGACGCCCTGCGCAAGTTCCGCGAAGAGAACGTCGCGCCGGACATGCGCCACGTCCGCCGCGCGGAGAACCGTTACATGCAGGACCGCATCGAGATGAAGGGGCCGGATGGCACCTTCTGCGGCATGGGCGAATATTTCCCGGCGCAGGACGCTTTCGCCATCGAGACCCAGGGCGTGATCCGCGACCGCACGACCGAGAACCTCGGCTCGACCGACATCGTCATCGCCTCGATGTTCCGCACCTTGCTGAAAGCCATTCAGCAGATGCAGGACGGCAAGGAAGCGCCAGGCCTGGTGCGCGACAAGAACTACCTGTCGGACTTCGTCTGTTTTGAAGGCCCGATTGCCGAGACCGAAGACGGTCCGAGCCAGTGCCGTAAATTGCTCGCCGCGAAGACGGCAGCCGAATAAAAATAGGGAGAAACATCTTGGGGCAGCTTAAGCTCATTGGAGCCGTCGTCGCGTCCGCTCTCGGTATCTCCGTCGCATCCGTCGCGTCGGCGCAGCAGGCGGATTTCTATGCCGGAAAAACGATCGACCTCTACATCGGTTACGAAGCCGGCGCGGGCTACGATCTCTACGCTCGCCTGCTGACCGAGCATATCGGACGCTTCCTGCCCGGCCATCCGAGTGTCATTCCGCGCAATATGCCGGGTGCCGCGTCCATGCGCGCCATGACTTTCATCCATCAGGCGGCGAAGAAGGACGGCACGGCCTGGGCCGCCATCGACCGCAACGTCGCGGTCGAGCCGCTGCTCTACGGCGCCGATTCGAAAGCGCCGTTCAAGAATCCGAACGAGTTCAACTGGATCGGCAGCATGAACACGGAAATCGGCGTCGCCGCCGTGTGGCACACCACGGGCATCAAGTCGTGGGAAGACACGCTGACGCGCCCGACGATTGTCGCGATGGCCGGCGCCCAGGGCGGCATCGGCGCCCGCGTGCTCAACAGCCTTCTCGGTACGCAATTCCAGCAGGTTTGCTGCTACAGCTCGGACGGCCTGCAGAACCTCGCCATGGAGCGCGGTGAAGTCGAAGGCCGCGTCGGCGCGTCCTGGTCCACCTTCAAAACGGCCGCGACAAAGTGGATCGAGACCGGCCAGGTCAAGATTCTGATGCAGGTCGGCCTGGAAAAGAATCCGGACATCGCTGCAGACGTGCCGCTGGTGATGGACCTGGCGAAGAACGAGAAAGACCGCGCCGCGATGAAGATCGTGTTCGCCAACCAGTCGCTCGGCCGCCCCTACGTTATGCCGGCCGGCGTGCCCGCGGCGCAAGTCGCCGAAGTGCGCAAGGCCTTCATGGCGATGGTGAAGGACCCGGCGTTCCTCGCCGACGCCGACAAGCGCCATCTCGAGATCACCAATCCGAAATCGGGCGAGCAGATCACGGCCATTCTGCAAGACGTCTACTCGGCGTCCGAGGACGCCGTTCTCGCGGCGCGCCGGTCGATCAAGGAAGGTGAATACAAGATGAAGGACGAAAGCAAGAAATAGGCTTTCGCCGGAACAGAGGACTATCGCCATGCTGACAAAAGAGCAGAATGATCTATTGACGCAGACCGGCCCGGGCACACCGTGCGGCGAGTTTTTGCGCAGTTATTGGCAGCCCATCGCCGCGGCGGACGAGATTCCGTCCGGCGGCGATCCCTTGCCGATCCGCATCATGAGCGAAGAACTGGTCTTGTTCCGCGACGACAAGGATCGTCTCGGCCTCATCCAGCGTAACTGCCCGCATCGCGGCACCGATCTCAGCTATGGCCGCATTGAAAACGGCGGCATCCGCTGCCTCTATCACGGTTGGCTATTCGACAAGGACGGTCATTGCCTCGAGCAGCCGGCGGAGAAGCGCTCGTTCTGCGACACGGTGAAGCTCGTGTCCTATCCGGTGCAGGAGAAGGGCGGCGCGATCTGGGCCTATCTCGGCAAGGGCGAGCCGCCGCTGATCCCCGATTTCCAGTTCCTGCTGGGGCCCGACGCCAATCGACTGACCTTCCGCGTTCAGCAGATGTGCAATTGGCTGCAAGGTCTCGAGAGTTCGACCGATCCCGTGCACACCACCTTCCTGCATCGCCGCCCGCCGGGCATCGCCAGCCAGCGCTCGGGCGCCGACGTGGCCGCCGTGCGCGGCAACGAGGTGCCGGAGGTTTCGACCGAGCCGACCAGCGTCGGCATGCGCATCTATGCGCTGCACAACGCGCCGAACGGCAAAAAGTACCTGCGCGTGAACAACTATGTATATCCGACGGGGGCGACGCCCTCGACCTCGGCGGGCGAGGGTGGCTATCAGGGCCGCTGGTACGTGCCCGTCGACGATTACAGCCACTTCCGCTTCGAGTTCTTCTTCAGCGGCGACAAGCCGCTGGATAAGGAACGTCTGCGCAAGAACCGCGCTGAAAACGTCGGTCCGGATTTGCGCCATGTCCGCCGCATGGAAAATCGCTACCTGCAGGACCGCCAGCTGATGAAGACCGGTCACTTCACCGGCATGGGCATGCATTTCCCGACGCAGGATGCCTTCGCGATCGAGACCCAGGGGCCAATCCAGGATCGCACCCAGGAAAATCTCGGATCGAGCGACGTGGTGATCGCCTCGGTGCGCAAGATTCTCTTCAAGGCGATCAAGCAGGTCCAGGACGGCAAAGAGGCGCCCG
>CANJIM010000087.1 GCA_947474495.1 Rhodospirillaceae bacterium | reverse complement strand
AGCTGTCGCCCAACGCCGGCGACATGGTGTCGGTCGCGATGGCCGCCGAAGAGGCGGGCGCCGACTGCCTGGTCATCGCCAACACGTTCCTGTCGCTCAAGATCCGGACCGACAACTTCCGTCCGGCGCTGGGCAACAAGTTCGGCGGCCTGGTCTCGCCGGCGTTGAAGCCGATCGTCTTGCGTATGGTCTATCAAGTTGCCAAGGCCGTCAAAATTCCGATCATCGGCATCGGCGGCGTCACCTGCGCCGAGGACGTGGTCGAATACATGCTTGCCGGCGCCAGCGCCGTGGGCATCGGCTATGCCGCGTTCCGCAATCCGACCGCGCTCGTCACCATCATCGAGGATCTCGAAAAATGGTGCGACGCCCGAGGCATCAAGAAGGTCTCGGAGCTGATCGGCGCGGTGAAGGACGACGATATGGAGCTCGACACGCTGGTGGCGGCGTCCAAGGGCGTTTAACAACGGGGGCGCCGACGGCGCCCCCGTCCCGTTGCGACAAAGTTTAAGCGCACTTCAAGAATAACAGCTTGCAGACTGCCGCAGGCCGAGGTGCTCACGCATGGCGCAGCAACCATTCAACATCCTGATCGCCGAAGCGATTCGGCACCATGAAGCGGGCCGCCTCGAAGAGGCGGATGCCGCCTATCGGCTGGCGCTTGTCGAAGCGCCGACGCATCCGGCGATCCTGCATAATTTGGGACTGCTCGCGGTCTCACGCGGTGATCGCCACGCGGCAATCGCCTGGTTCGACCAGGTGATCGCTGCGCATCCGGGATATTTCCCGGCGCATCTCAGCCGCGCCAGCGCGCTTCAAGAATTGGGCATGGCCGACGCGGCGCTGGCGAGCCTCGCTGCGGTCGTGGCCAACGAGCCTGACCACTACGAAGCCCACCGCCGCCTCGGCTTTCTCTACCTGGCACGACATGATCGAGGCCGCGCGCTCGATCACTGGGCCCGCACCTATGAACTTCGCCGCGGCAGCGACGCGCCGCCCCTGGCCGAGCCGCCAGGCGGGGTGAGCCTTGCCAAATTGCGCCATGACATCGAGCAGTTTCACTATCTCGCGGCGCAGCGTCCGCGCGATCCGCGCTTCCCCAGTTTGGCCCGCGCCTACGAGAGCGTGGCCGCCTCGCTGGCGAACGCGCCCTCGCCGCTCGCGGCGGCCAAACAGGGGCTGCTGGGCGACGATTTCAACAGGGCGATTTTCGCGGCCGACGCCCCGGAAATCGCCGACGGCGCCGTCACGGCGCACCCCGACGCCGAGCGTATCGTCGCGCAAGTCGGCCTAGACGGCGTCGCTTGGTTCGACGATCTGCTGACTCCGCAGGCCTTGGCGAGCCTGCGCCGCTACTTGCTGGAGAGCACGATCTGGCACGACTTCAGCCATATCGAGGGCTTCGTCGCTTCATATCTCCAGGAGGGGTTGGCCTGCCCGCTGCTGCTGCAGATCATCGACGAAATCCGCGCCCGGTTCGCTCCGCTTCTGGCGGAGCATCCTTTGAGCCAGGCGTGGGCCTTCAAGGGCTTGCAGGCGCAATCGGCGATCGACGCTCATGCGGACGATGCGGCCTACAGCATCAATTTCTGGATCACGCCCGATGAGGCCAATCTCGATCCGGAGTCCGGCGGGCTGCGCGTGTGCCGCGCGGAACCGCCCAAGGAATGGAAAATCAAGGATTACGCGACCGATCGAGCCCAGGTCGCGGCTTTCTTGAAGAAAAACGGCGAGTCGACGACGCAGATTCCCTACAAGGCTAATCGCGCCGTCTTGTTTCGCTCCCGCTTGTTCCATCACTCGGCGTCGCCGACGTTCGACACAAGCTACGAGCATCACAGGATCAACATCACCTTGCTGTTCGGACGATAGACAGGTCGGCGGCCGGCGACAGCGACAGCGCCATCGCCGGCCCTTTTTCTTTGCCGCTTACTTCTTCGCCGATTCTTCCGGCGGATTCATCGCCACGCGGGCCCGTTCGATGGCGGCGGGCGGCAGCTTATAAAGTTCGGCGACGATCTTTTGGATTTCGGCGCCGCTGAGCGGATCGAGTTCGAGCTGCTGCTTGTCGGCATTGGCGACGAAGTCCTTGTCGACCATGGTCTTGGCATAAGCGGCGCGCACCGCTTCGACGCGGTCGGCCGGCACGCCCGGCGACATCACCGACGGCCAGCCGATATAGGTCGGCGAGAAGATCAGCATCATGGCGGCGCGGTCGTCCGGATTTTTCGCGAGGTCGAGGGCGAGCGGCACGTCGGGCAGATCGTCCGCCTTGCCGACGCCCATCTGCACCAGGATCTTGATCTTGCCGTCGCGCAGCCAATCCGAGCCGCGGCTTTTCACGCTGCCCCACGACCAGCCGACGCGCCCCTGCACTTCGCCGCGCTCGAAGGCCAGCGTGATCTCCGAGCCACTCTTGTAGCCGTGGATCGGCTTGAACTGCGTGCCGATGAAGCGGTTGAGCACGAGCGGGAAGGCGCCGGTGTCGTTGCCGACGCCGCTCGAGCCGACGATCACTTCCTTTTTCATCGCGTCTTCGATGCTGCGCACGTCGGTCGAGGCGCTCCACACCACGCCGACCGAGACTTCCTTGGCCGTGCTGCCGATCCAATTGAACTTCGAAGCGTCATAGCTCGCCGACTGGATATCGACCAACGGCTGGATGATGGTGCCGCGCTGCAGAACGCCGTAGGCGGTGCCGTCCTTCGGCGCGACGTCGAACATGTAATTGGCGGCCTTGAGGCCGCCGGCGCCGGGCAGGTTGCGCGGCACGACGAGCGGATTGCCGGGAATGTGGCGGCCGATGAAATTGGCGATCAAGCGGGCATAGGCGTCATTGGTGCCGCCTTCGCCGGAGCTGATGTAGATCGACAGCGTCTTGCCCTTATAGAAATCCGCCACCGACTGCGCGCGAGCGGGCATCGCTGCGAGCAGCGATGCGGCGGACAGACTCCAGGCGATCACCTGCAATGACTTCATGCGTCTCTCCCTGTGGGCCGCGCCTCATGGACGCAGCCGCTGTTTTGCGGAATATTTTTTTATTGAACGCGTGGCAACGGAACGCGTGGGCATAATGCCGGCGATCGTTCGGGCCGGACGGGGATCGCAGCACGCAAGGCTGGACCCGCAGCGAGCGCCGTCAGTCTATCAGGACCGGCGCGAGAAAAAAGCCGCGCCGCTGCCGGTAAATTTACCCGGCAAATCAATGGTCCGCTCAGGCGGTGCCCGCGTAAGAGGGACAGGAGTCCTCATATGACATCAGAAATCGCGATCATCGGCGCCGGCATCGCCGGCCTTGCCGCGGCCCGCAAATTGCGCGCCGCCGGCCTTGCCTGCAGCCTGTTCGACAAGAGCCGGGGCCTCGGCGGCCGCATGGCGACGCGGCGCACCGGCGACTGGCAGTTCGATCACGGCGCGCAGTATTTCACGGCGCGAGGACCGCGCTTTCGCGCGTTGGTCGAACAATGGCGCGGGGCAGGTGATGCCGCCGAATGGTTCGACGGCGCCTTCGTCGGCTTACCCGGCATGAGCGCACCGGCGCGGGCCATGGCCGCGGACATGACGCTGATCACAAGCTGCGCGGTGACGGCGCTGCGCCGTGATGGCACGCAGTGGACGGTGCTGACAGCGGACGGGCCGGTCGACACGCCGGCCAATGGTCGATTCGACGCCGTCATCCTCGCACTGCCGGCGCCACAAATTCTGCCGATCGCCGCGTCGGCGGGCCTCTCTTTTCCCGAACTGGAAAAGGTGCGCTACGCGCCATGCTGGACGTTGATGCTCGGCTTCGCTGCGCCATTGGCGTGGCGCGAGCAGTATGTGCGCCCGGAGGACGGCGTCGTCGGCTGGATCGCGCGCAACGCATCGAAACCCGGCCGTCCGCCGGGCAAGGAAACGCTGGTTGCGCAGGCGACGGCGGACTGGTCGCGCCGCCATCTTGAGGGCTCAGCTGAGGCGATCGGCGCCACGCTGCTGGCGCAGGTGCAATCGGCAATCGGCCTACAGGCGACGCCCGATTTCATGACCGCCCATCGCTGGCGCTATGCGTTGGTCGAGCAGGCGGCGGACAAGCTTTGCTTGTGGGATGGTATGGTGCGCCTGGCGGCGTGCGGCGATTGGTGCGTCGGACCGCGCGTCGAAGCTGCCTTCGATAGCGGCGAAGCGGCGGCCGATGCGGTGCTCCATGGCTGAAACAACGCCGCCCGCTGACGACAGCGCCGTGACGGTGTATTTCGACGGCGCTTGCCCGCTGTGCCGTGCGGAAATATCGCATTACCAGGCGCAGGACCGCGCCGCTGTCATGCGCTTCTGCGACATATCGCGTGCCACTGGCGAGATCGCACCTGGATTGACGGCCACTCAGGCGATGGCGCGCTTTCATGTGCGACGCGGCGATGGCGAGATTGTTTCGGGGGCGGCGGCATTCGTCGCCATCTGGCGCCTGCTGCCGCGCTGGCGCTGGGCCGCCCGCCTGGCCACTTTACCCGGGGCGATGGGGGTTCTTGAATTCGGCTATCGGATCTGGCTGTGGCTCAGGCCGATGCTCTCCGGCCGCTTCAGGTCACGCGCCGCATAAACTGCCGCGTACGTTGCGATCAAAAATGTTCGTCACGAACGACTTCAACGTCGGAGAGCGCGACGATCCCGGCGTAGTTTTCCAGCAGAACTTGCGACCGCTCGACGATCTGGCGAGCGACCTCTTCGCTGGCAATGACGATGATCATCGTATTGCGAAACAGGCCGGTCAGATGCGCTTCGTCTCGGATGCCGCGCTGGCCCTTGCCAGAGACATCTTGCAAGACCGTATAGCCTTTGGCGCCCGTTGCATCGATCATCTCGATGATGGCTTTCGCTCGCGCCGTCTCGACGACGAGCTCGATCCGCTTTTTCCGGTAGAGTTGCACGGACAGCTATCCTCCTGACATTTCGGCGAGCATGCGCGCGACTTTATAATAAAGCGGGATGCCCACGATCAAGTTGAAGGGGAAGGTTACGGCCAGCGACAAGGTCACATAAATTGCCGGATTGGCCTTCGGCAGGGAGTGGCGCATCGCGGCAGGAACGACGATGTAGGACGCGCTCGCCGCCAGGACGGCAACCAATGTCATGCCGCCAGCCGACAGGCCGATGGCGTTGGCGAACAGCAAGCCGATCGCGGCGCCGATCACCGGCATGTAAAGACCGAAGGCGACGACCGGCCAGCCGACCGCTTTGAACTCTCCAAGCCGCCGCCCGATTTGTAGGCCCATGTCGAGGAGGAATACGGCCAGCACGGCCTTGAAGGGATCGACGATCACCGGCGCCATGATGGCCAGTCCATCTTTGCCGGTGAGCCAGCCGATCAAGAGGCTGCCGACGATCAGAACGACGCTGCCGCTGAGCAGCACTTCGCGCGTGGCCTCGCGCGATAGCAAAGGCGTCCGCGGCGCGCCAGCGCCGTCTGGACGCGACATCCGGGCGAGCAGCAAGCCGCTGACGATGGCGGGGGTTTCCATCACGGCCAGCATGGCAACCACATAGCCTTCATACGGAACCCCGCGGTCGCCGAGAAAGCCGGAGGCGGCGACGAAGGTCACGATGCTGACCGACCCGTAATGCGCCGATATGGCGGCGGCGTTCACGCTATCGAGACTGGTCAGCCAGCGCAGCAAGGCATAAGCGAGGACGGGTAGACCGAAACTCAACACGAGCGCCGCGCTCAGGGACAGGGCGACTGTGCCGGCTGCTCCGCTCGCCGCCAACTCGGCGCCGCCTTTAAAGCCGATCGCCAGCATCAGATAGAGCGACAGGCCTTTGCTGATCGCATCGGGGATGGCGAGGTCGGACTTGATGCAGCCTGATAGCACGCCAAGGACGAAAAACAGGATCATCGGCGAGACGAGATTGCCGATGGCGATGTGCAGCATGTCGTTCAAGAAATGCCCCTTTGCATATATCGCGCGCCCCCGTCGACTTTAGCGGCGCGGCGCTCGCTTTAGCATGGCAAAAAGCCGGCTCCAAGTACTTCAGGAGTCAGCGTCCACCGCGGCATTGGCGCGCTTGAAGGTGATCGTCACGCGCATGCCCTGGCCCGGATTGGAGGCGATATTGAGCTGCGCCTTGGCGTTTTCGCGGAGCGAGGTGACGATCAACGCGCTGAGCTTGCCGCGCTGCGGCCATTGGGCGCCTTCGGGCAGGCCGGCGCCGTCATCGGCGACGACGATCTTGCAACCATTGCCGTCGGACAGGCTGTGCAAAGTGATGGTGCCGCCGTCGCGGCCGACGAACGCGTGCTTGAGCGCATTGGTCAGCAGTTCGTTGACCACAAGGCCGGTCGGCATGGCGACGTTGACCGACACCGGATAGGTGTCGACCTTGAGATCGAGGCGAATGCCCTCGACAGCGTGGGAGCGCATGACCGATGAGGCGATCTCACTGAGATAGACGCCGAGATCGATCTCGTCTTTTTCGCCAAGGTCGGAGAGCAGGCGATAGATCGTCTGGATCGAATCGATGCGCCCGGCCAGCCGGTCAAACGGCTCGCTGTCGACGCGGCCGCGCGCATTACGCGCCTCGATGCGGATCAGCGCGGTGATCATCTGCAGGTTATTTTTAACGCGATGCTGAATTTCCTGCATCTGCGTGTCCTTGTCGCGCAGGCGCTGCTCGAGCTCTTCGCGATGCGTTTCCCCGCGCGCGCTTGTGTCGACCAGAGCGGCGAGGCGGTAGCAGGGCGTGCCGGCGTCGTTTTCGATGATGTTGGAATAGACCTCGATCACCGCGACGTCGTCCGCGCGTGGTATCTTGAAGGTGCCGACATAATCGGCGTCTTCGACGACGGCCTCGCCGAGTTTGCGCGCACCGTCGGCTTCTTCGCCCTGCAGCGCCGTCCATGGCTTGTCGACGAGGGCATCGGCGCCTTGGCCGGAGAGCTTTTCGAATTCGGGATTGGCGTAGACGATACGCTCGCCATTTTTGATTTCGGCGATGATGATCGCGATCGGCATTTGATCGAGGAAGTGGCGGAAGCGCTCGCTCTCGAGCGCATCGGCAAGGTCCGGCGTGGCGAGCAACGCCCCGACTTGCTCGGCTTTAACGTCGTCTTGGCTCATGAGCCCCTCGTGTGAATGCCCAGCGGCTGCTCCCCGGCCATATCGCTCGTGATGCTATAAGCCCATCGGCGCGACGGAGATAGGAGTAGCGAAACCGGCGCGGCCGGCAAATAGGCAAAAAAAAGCCGGACCCGAGGGTCCGGCAAGTTTAACAGGGAGGCTTCACGTCTGGGAGACGTAGGGTTCCGAAGAACCCTTTTCCGGGCCTTGCACCCGGAACTCGGTGGTCTCGCTTCGATCCTTTGATTTTCATCTCGGGGCCGTCCGGCGAAACCGGAAACTTGGACTGAGTATGCTGCAGTGCAATATCGCAATGCAACATCTCAATGGAGATAAATCTAAACTTTTCGAGGCTGATCGCCAGACCCGATTCCAGAGGTCAGCTATGCGCTGTGCGCATATATACCGTCCGAATGCGTGGTTTTTAGATCACGCCTAATGATAGATCAAGGACTTAATAGCCTAGTCTTATATATGACTAGGCTGGGCCATGATTTTTTTGCGATAATTACTCGCAACAAACCCGATTCAGCAAATAGACCAAATACTTATCGGGACCGATGGAGTTTGTGAGCGGACGCCGTGTAAGCGTCCCAGAACCTAGAAATCCGTCTCGGCGATCTTGCGAATCAGGAAATCGCGGAACACCGAGATGCGCTTGGAATGGCGCAACTCCTCGGGATAGACGAAATAGGTGTCGAAGCTCGGCCCTTCCAGCTCGGGCAGGATGCGCACCAAGTTGCTGGAATATTGCTTCACCGTGTAGTCGGGCAGGCTGGCGATGCCGACGCCGGTGACCACCGCGCGATACTGCGCGTAGATGCTGTTCACCTTGAGGATAGACGGCGGCTTGATGTGCCGGCTGCGCACCAAGTCGTGCAGCCAGTTCACGTTGGTGATCGGCGGGCGGACGTCCTCGCCGTAGACCACGAGAATATGGTTGGCGAGATCCTCCGGCGATTGCGGCATCGGATGGTCTTTGAGGTAGTCGGGCGAGGCATAGACATGCAGATGCATGGTCGTCAGCTTGCGCTGGATCAGGTCGGGCTGATGCGGCGGATGCAGGCGGATGGCGACATCGGCCTCGCGCATGGCGAGATCGACCTCGCCGTCGTCGAGCAGGATCGTCACCTGGATATCGGGGTAAAGCTCGAGAAACTCTTTCATGCGCGGCGTCAGCCAGATCGAGCCGAAGGCCACGGTGGTGGCGATCTTGAGCGGACCCTTGGGCCGGTCGGTGCTTTCGGTGAGCAGCGCCTGGGTGGTGGCGAGCTTGGCGAAAACGTCGCGCGTCGTCTTGAACAGCAGCTCGCCTTGTTCGGTGAGGATTAGGCCGCGCGCATGGCGGTGAAACAGCGGGACCTTCAGCGTCTCTTCGAGCGTGCCGATCTGGCGGCTGACGGCGGATTGGCTGAGGTTGAGCGTTTCGCCGGCATGGGTGAAGCTGCCGGCTTCGGCAACGGCATGAAAGACGCGAAGCTTGTCCCAGTCCATCCCGTCGCCGCGTCCCTGTCGTTGAAGCTTGGTGCCAGTGTAAGGCGCGGCGCGGCGACCCCCAAGCCCTTATCGCTTTAAAGGCTTGGCGGCGCTCGCGTTTCGCAAGTGCGGCGCGCTGTTCGGCGGCTTGTGGGTAGGCCGCCTATTCGGCGGCGGATGCCAATTGGTTGTGAATGGTCAGGAAGCGCTCGACCTCGATCGCCGCCATGCAGCCGGTGCCGGCGGCGGTGACGGCCTGGCGGAAGATCTTGTCCTGCACGTCGCCGGCGGCATAGACGCCGGGAATGTTGGTCGTCGTGCTGCCCGGCTTGGTCACCAGATAGCCTTCCTCGTCCATGTCGAGCACGCCCTTGAACAGCGAGGTGTTCGGCGTGTGGCCGATGGCGACGAACAGGCCGTCGACCGGCAAAGTGCTGGTGGCGCCGGTCTTGACGTTGCGCAGCTTGACGCCGGTGACGCCGGCCGGCTCGGCGCCGACCACTTCATCGACGACGCTGTCCCAGATCACCTCGATCTTGGGATTGGCGAACAGGCGCTCCTGCATGATCTTCTCGGCGCGGAAGCTGTCGCGGCGATGGATCAGCGTCACCTTGTCGGCGTGGTTGGTCAGATAAATTGCCTCTTCGACGGCGGTATTGCCGCCGCCGACGACGGCGACGGTCTTGCTGCGGAAGAAGAAGCCGTCGCAGGTGGCGCAAGCCGAGACGCCGAAGCCCTTGAACTTTTGTTCACTCTCAAGGCCGAGCCAGCGCGCCTGGGCGCCGGTGCAGACGATGACGGTGTCGGCCGTGTAGCTATCGCCCGAGTCGCCGATGGCGGTAAAGGGGCGCTTCTTGAGGTCGAGCGACACGATGGTGTCGTGAATGAATTGCGTGCCGACGCTCTCGGCCTGCTTCTGCATCTGCTCCATCAGCCAGGGGCCCTGGATCACCTGGGCGAAGCCGGGATAGTTCTCGACCTCGTGGGTGATCGTCATCTGGCCGCCCGGCTGCAGGCCGGCGACGAGGATCGGCTTGAGGTTGGCGCGTGCCGTGTAGATCGCGGCGGTCAGGCCGGCGGGGCCGGAGCCGAGGATGAGGACTTTGCTGTGATGGGTCTGCGCCATGATGCTTCTTCGTCGGTTGCGGCGCGCCCCGCCGATCAGGGTCGGGGATCTGGGGAGAGGGCGCTACGAGGGTGAGGAAATCCGGTCCTTAAGATAGAAACGCCATTGCCGGGCCGCAAGCATCCCGGCGGTAACCGAGCCGCCGCCGGCCCTTTATCCCCGTGAATCTGGCGCATTGAAATAATATTACGTCTGCCGTTATATGGGGGACAGGACCGGCGCGCCGACAGGCCAGCGACGGACCGGAATTCCTCTCTTCCCGTCCCATTTCCGTCCGGCTCTCGGACCCCGTCATCGCCCTCGGAGTGCCATTGCATGCAGCGCGTGAAGCTCGACCGCATCGACCGCCAAATCCTGCGCGATTTGCAGGAAGACGGCCGCATGACCAACGTGGAGTTGGCGCGCCGCGCCGGCATCTCGGCGCCGCCTTGCCTGCGCCGCGTCCGCGCGCTGGAGAAGTCCGGCTATATCCGTGGCTATCATGCCGAGGTCGCGGCGCGCGAGCTCGGCTACAAGGAAATGTTCTTCGCCTTGGTCGGGCTCGACAGCCAGGCGCAGGAGGTGCTGTCCGGT
>CANJIM010000086.1 GCA_947474495.1 Rhodospirillaceae bacterium | reverse complement strand
TAACAACTATATGGCGTTAGTTGGCGGAGAGGGCGGGATTCGAACCCGCGGTACGTTTTACCGTACGCACGCTTTCCAAGCGTGTGCCTTAAACCACTCGGCCACCTCTCCATCCAGATCGGCGCGCCGTGAGTGGCCGGCGTCCGAGGTCGTAGCGGGCGCCAAAATAGCGACTCGGCCCCACCCTTTCAACCGCCGCGACGGCGTGGTCGCAGCGAAAACGTCAGTATTTTCAATGAGTCGGCTTAAGCCGACGTTAATCGCTATCGATCTTGAGGGCGGCGATGAAGGCCGCCTGGGGAATCTCGACATTGCCGACCTGGCGCATGCGCTTCTTACCAGCCTTCTGCTTTTCCAGCAGCTTGCGCTTGCGGCTGATGTCGCCGCCGTAGCATTTGGCCAGCACGTCTTTGCGCATCGGGCTGACCGTCTCGCGCGCGACGATCTTGCCGCCGATCGCCGCTTGAATGGCGATCTTGAACAGCTGGCGCGGGATCAGCTCTTTGAGGCGGGCGCAGAGCGCGCGGCCTCGCGGCTCGGCTGACGCGCGGTGGACGATGATCGACAGCGCATCGACCGGTTCGTCGTTCACCAGGATCGACAGCTTGACCAGCTCGCCTTCCTTATAGTCTTCGACGGCATAATCGAAGCTGGCGTAGCCGCGGCTGATCGACTTCAAGCGGTCGTAGAAATCGTAGACCACTTCGTTGAGCGGCAGCTTGTAGACCACCATGGCGCGGTTGCCGGCGTAGGTCAGCGTCTCCTGGATGCCGCGGCGCTCCTGGCAGAGCGAGAGAATCGCGCCGAGATATTCATCGGGTACCAGGATCGTCGCCTTGATCCACGGCTCTTCGATGCTGTCGATCTTCACCTGGTCCGGCATGTCGGCCGGGTTGTGCAGTTCGATGCTGCTGCCGTCGGTCATGTTGATCTTGTAGATGACGGACGGCGCGGTGGTGATGAGATCGAGATTGAACTCGCGCTCGAGGCGCTCCTGGATGATTTCCAGATGCAAGAGGCCGAGGAAGCCGCAGCGGAAGCCGAAGCCGAGGGCGGCCGACGTCTCCGCCTGATATTGGAAGCTGGCGTCGTTCAGCCGCAGTTTGCCGAGGCTTTCGCGCAGCCGCTCGTAGTCCGACGCCTCGACCGGGAACAGGCCGCAGAACACCACCGGCACGCTCGGCTTGAAGCCGGGCAGCGCCTGTTCGGTGCGGCGCTTCTCTTCGGTCAATGTGTCGCCAACGCGGGTGTCGGTGATGGTCTTGATTTGCGCCGTGACGAAGCCCATCTCGCCCGGCCCGAGCTGATCGACGGCCATCGGCTTGGGCGTGAAGCAGCCGACCTGCTCGACCGTGTGGAGCGTGCCGGTGCTCATCATCTGGATCTTCATGCCCTTCTTGATCGCGCCGTCATAGACGCGGACCAAGACGACGACGCCGAGATAGGTGTCGTACCAGCTATCCACCAGTAGCGCTTTCAGCGGCGCGGCAGGATCGCCCTTCGGCGCCGGCAGGCGCGTGACCAGGGCTTCGAGCACGTCATCGATGCCGATGCCGGCTTTCGCCGAGGCGAGCACGGCGTCCGACGCGTCGATGCCGATGACGTCCTCGATCTGCTGCTTGACGCGCTCGGGATCGGCGGCGGGCAGATCGATCTTGTTGAGGACGGGGATGATCTCGTGATTGTTGTCGATCGCCTGATAGACGTTGGCCAGCGTCTGCGCCTCGACGCCCTGGCTGGCGTCGACCACCAGGATCGAGCCTTCGCAAGCGGCGAGCGAGCGGCTGACTTCATAGGCGAAGTCGACATGGCCCGGCGTGTCCATCAGGTTGAGCTGATAGGTGTCGCCGTCCTTGGCCTTGTAGAGCAGACGCACGGTCTGCGCCTTGATGGTGATGCCGCGCTCGCGCTCGATGTCCATCGAGTCGAGCATCTGCTCCTGCATGTCGCGCGCCTCGACGGCGCCGCAGGCCTGGATCAGACGGTCGGCCAGCGTCGACTTGCCATGGTCGATATGGGCGATAATGGCGAAGTTACGGATATGCGAAAGGTCGGTCATCGGCCCAACAAAACGGCTCAAAATGGCGGGGAAGGCAGGCGCGAACATAGGGCCCGACGCGGCGCCGCGCAATCACCGAAAAACAGTGAAAATCCAAAGCTTTAAGAGCGCTTACGAGGCTTCGTCGCCAGCGCTTTGGGCTGATGCGCGGCCAGGAAGGCATCGACCGCCGTTTCGACGCGGAACTTGATCTCGCTCGGCTTGGCCGGGGCGTCGACGCCGATCAGACGGCGGAAATGGATACCGCCGAGCACTGTGCCGAAGAACTGGTCCGCCGCCACGTCGGCATCGGCGACGAGCAGCACACCTTTCGCCGTCTGGTCGCGAAAGTAATCGGCGAGGCCGTTGCAGGAGGGGCCCGGCCCGGCGTTCTGCACCGCACGGCCCAAAGCCGGGAACCGCGGCGCTTCGGAGACCAGGATGCGGTAGACCGCCATCACCTCGTCGGACATCATCTTCTTGAGGAACTTGAGGCCGACGGCCAGCAACAGTTCGCGCGGGCCGAGGCCGGCGGCGACCGACGATTCGATATCGACCAGCATCTGCTGGCAATTGTTCCGCACGATGGCGCCGAACAGATCGTCCTTGCCCTGGAAATGGCTATAGAGCGTCGCCTTCGAGACCCCCGCCTCGCGGGCGATGGCGTCCATGCTGGCGCCGGCGAAACCATCACGCAAAAAAACGCTGGCCGCAGCCTTTTCGATGGCCGCCCGCTTGGGCGACATCGGCCGCAAACCGCAGCCCGGAAGGGCCGCTGCGAGCGCCTCGACAGGCGCCGCAAAGGCCCGCTTTTGTGGCTTTATTGCCATGTTGCTACGCAATAATTTCGCATTGACCGGAACCGCTGGGGGAGATAGGTTGCGCGCGCAAACTAAACCGTACAGTTTAGTTTTGCAACGACCGGATGGGGGCCCTTCGCGGCCATGCGCGTCACGCGTCTCCCGCAGACGCCAAGGGGCGCGCCGCTCATCCACCACAACAGCCTCCGCGTAGTTACGACGGCGCCTGATGACCTGGGCCGCCCGGACCACCGCACATAAGAGCAAGTTCATGGATCAGCAGAACATATCCGCGACTTACGCGGCTCCCCCGCCTTCGCAGCCCCCGCGCGCCAAACCCAAACTGGTGCGGTGGTTCGTCATCATCGGCGTCATTCTCGTCGTCGTGCTCGGCGCGTTCTACGGCTTCGAGCAAATGCGCAAGAAGGGCATCGCCGCCTACTTCGCCGGCAACAAGCCGCCGCCGACCACGATCAACGTCGCCCTGGCGCAGAGCGAGCCGATGTCGCGCTTCTTCGACACCATCGGCACCGTCGCGGCGGTCAACCAGGTGACGATCTCGCCGCAGGTGTCCGGCCGCGTCGTCAAATTGATGTTCGAGTCGGGCGCGACGGTGAAGGCCGGCGATCCGCTGATCCAGCTCGACGACGCCAGCGAGCGCGCCGATCTCGCCAACTACGCAGCGCAGGCCAAGCTCGCCACCGCCAACCTCAATCGCGCCCGCACCCTGGCGAGCGAGAAATACGCCACCCAGGCGAGCGTCGACCAGCAGCAGAGCACGCTCGACGTGGCGCGCGCCGGCATCGCCAAGGCGCAGGCCCTGATCGACCAGAAGCTGATCAAGGCGCCGTTCCCCGGCGATCTCGGGATTCGCCAGATCGACATCGGTCAATATGTCGCACCCGGTACGCCCGCCGTCTCCCTGACGAATCTCAGCGTGGTCTATGTCGACTTCACACTGCCCGAGCAGACGCGCGGCCAGCTCACCGTCGGCCTCGGCGTCGAAGTCAGCGCCGACGCTTTCCCCGGCAAGAGCTTCCTGGCCAAGATCACGACCATCGAGCCGCAAATCGACCCGCAGACGCGCGCCATCAAGGTGCGCGCCAGCCTCGACAACCCCGAGCGGCTTTTGCAGCCCGGCATGTTCGCACGCGCGCGCGTCGTGCTGCCGCCGCAGCCCGACGTCATCACCCTGCCGGAAACCGCCGTCGACTACACGGTCTATGGACAGTCGGTGTTCTTGATCAAGGAAGACGGCAAGACCGACGACGGCAAGACCAAATACAAGGCCGAGCAGACCTTCGTGACGGTCGGCTCGCGTCAGAACGGCAAGGTCGCCATCGTGAAGGGCTTGAACGCCGGCGACATGGTCGCCAATGCCGGCCAGACCCGCATCTTCAACGGCGCCGCCGTGGTGCCGTCCGACAATGGCGGCCTGACCGCGCCGACGCAGACGCCGGTTCAGTAACGCCGTTACAGCAACGCAGAACGACCACGCCGCGGGCCGCGCCTCCAAGCCGACCCGCGGCCTGTCCGCCCCCCAGGCAAGGCCTCTAAGGTACGCTTATGCATTTCACAGACATCTTCATCCGCCGCCCCGTGCTCGCCACCGTGGTCAGTCTGCTGATCCTGCTGATCGGCCTGCAATCCTTCTTCACCTTAGCGGTACGGCAATATCCGCAGATGCAGAACACCGTCATCTCGGTGACGACGACCTATCCCGGCGCGTCTCCCGATCTGATTCAGGGCTTCATCACGCAGCCGATCGAACAGGCCGTCGCCTCGGCCGAAGGCATCGACTACCTGACGTCGTCGTCCAAACAGGGCAGCAGCACTGTCTCGGCCTACATCAAGCTGAATGAAGATCCCAACAAGGCCATGACCGACGTCATGGCCAAGGTGAACCAGGTCAAATACCTGATCCCGGCCGAATCGAACGATCCGGTCATCCTGAAATCGACCGGCCAGACTTTCGCCGTGATGTATCTCGGCTTTTCCAGCGACACGCTGAACGGCGCGGCAATCTATGACCATTTGAGCCGCGTCGTGCAGCCATTGCTGACCACGGTCGAGGGTGTCGCCGAGGCGCAGATTTTCGGCGGTCAGCAATTCGCCATGCGCCTGTGGCTTGAGCCGAGCAAGATGGCGGCCCATGACGTGACGGCGACCGACGTCGCCGCCGCGATCCGCGCCAACAACTATCAAGCGGCGCCGGGCCAGGCCAAGGGCTTGTTCACCGTCACCAACGTGACGGCCGACACCGGCCTGACCTCGATCGAGGAATTCCGCCAGATGGTGGTCCGCGCCGAAGGCGGCGCGCTGGTCCGCATCAGCGATCTCGGCACCGTCGACCTCGACGCCCAGAAGTTCGATCAATCGGTGATGATGAGCGGCCAGAACGCCGTCTTCATCGGCGTGCAGTCGACGCCGCTCGGCAATCCGCTCAACATCGTTGAGGGCGTGCGCAAGTTGCTGCCCGACATCGAGCGCGGCCTGCCGCCGACCATGAAGGTCCGCATCGCCTATGATTCGTCGAAGTTCATTTCCTCGTCGATCGACGAAGTGATCAAAACCCTGGCCGAAGCGGTCGTCATCGTCATCGTCGTCATCTTCCTGTTCCTCGGCACCATCCGCTCGGTACTGATCCCGGTGGTGACGATACCGCTGTCGCTGATCGGCGCCGGCATCATCATGCTGGCCATGGGCTTCAGCATCAATCTGCTGACCCTGCTCGCCATGGTGCTCGCCATCGGCCTGGTGGTCGACGACGCCATCGTGGTCGTGGAGAACATCTATCGACATATCGAGGAGGGGAAATCCCCCGTCCAAGCCTCGATTATCGGGGCGCGAGAGATCGTCGGACCCGTCATCGCCATGACCATCACGCTGGCGGCGGTGTACGCGCCGATCGGCTTCCTCGGTGGCCTCACCGGCGTGTTGTTCAAGGAATTCGCCTTCACTCTGGCTGGCGCGGTCATCATCTCCGGCATCGTCGCCATCACGCTATCGCCGATGATGTGCTCGATGCTGCTCAATCACGAAATGTCGCAGGGCTGGTTCCCCAAGAAGGTCGACGCCTTCTTCGGCCGCGTCACCAATTGGTACGGCCGTAAATTGTCGCGCACGCTGGACTATCGCCCCGTCGTCGTCATGTTCGGCGCGGCGATCTTCGTGTTGCTCGGCTTCCTCTACACGCACACCAAGGCCGAACTGGCACCAGCCGAAGACCAGGGCGCCTTCTTCGCGGTCGGCAAGGCGCCGCAATACGCCAACCTCGACTACACGGAAACCTTCTCCAAGCAGCTGAACGATCTTTATATGCAGCAACCGGAGACGGATCTGACCTTCGTCATCAGCGGCTTCGCCGGCGCCGGTCCCGCGCTCAACTCCAACTTCTCCGGCATGATCCTGAAGCCGTGGGGCGAGCGCGAAGGCACGGTCATGGACTTGATCCCCAAGATGCAGCAGAAGCTGAGCCAGATCACCGGCATGAACGTGTTCGCCTTCAACTTGCCGGCCCTGCCCGGCTCGACCGGCGGCCTGCCGGTGCAAATGGTGATCAGCTCGCCAGGCAAGTTCGAAGACATCTACAAGTACATGACCGAGATCAAGAACAAGGCGCGCCAAAGCGGCTTTTTCATCGTCGTCGACAGCGACCTCGAATACAACACCCCGGTCGCCCGCATCAAAATCGACCGCCTGAAGGCCAACGATCTCGGCATCACCATGCAGGACATCGGCCAGACCCTGGCCTTGATGGTCGGTGGCAATTACGTCAACCGCTTCAACTTCTCGGGCCGCTCCTACGAAGTGATCCCGCAGGTGCCGCGCGACTTCCGCCTGTCGTCCGACAAGCTGACGCAATATTACGTCCGCACCGGCGGCGGCACCTCGGTGCCGCTCTCGACGGTCGCCCATGTGGAAGACGCCATCGAGCCCAACGCGCTCAACCACTACAACCAGCTGAACTCGGCGACCTTCTCCGCCGTCCCGATGCCGGGTGTCGCCATGGGCCAGGCCGTCGCCTTGCTCAATCAGCTCGCGGCGGAAATCCTGCCCAACGACTACCGCACGGATTTCCTCTCCGAATCGCGCCAATTCGTGAAGGAAGGCAACCAGCTCGCCATCACCTTTGCCTTCGCGCTGATCATCATCTATCTCGTGCTCGCCGCCCAGTTCGAGAGCCTGCGCGATCCGCTGGTCATCCTGGTCAGCGTGCCGCTGTCGATCTGCGGCGCCATGATCCCGCTGTTTATCGGCCTGCAGACGCTGAACATCTACACACAGGTGGGCTTGGTGACGTTGATCGGCATGATCAGCAAGCACGGCATTCTCATGGTCGAATTCGCCAATCAGCTGCAACATAACGAAGACATGGATCGTCGATCGGCCATCGAACATGCCGCCGCTGTGCGTCTGCGTCCGATCTTGATGACGACCGCCGCCATGGTCACAGGCTTGATCCCGCTGCTGGTGGCGAGCGGAGCGGGCGCCGCCAGCCGCTTCTCGATCGGCATCGTCATCGTGTCCGGCATGTCGATCGGCACGCTCTTCACGCTGTTCGTGCTGCCGACGGTCTATACGTTGCTCGCCACCGACCACCGCAAAGAGCGCAGCGCCAAGCGCGATGACGAGATCGACGCCGTCGAGGCCTCTGCTTAACGCCGCGCAACAGCCAAACAAAAAGGCCCGGGATTTCCCGGGCCTTTTTCGTTGCGATGATTGCGGCTCAGCTGCGTAAAGATCCGCCTGTCGCCTTGGCGACTGCCGCGACGACCTTCTGGCTCGCCGCGTCGATTTCCGCATCGGTCAGCGTCGCCGTCGTCGGCTGCATACGGACACAAATCGCGACCGACTTCTTGCCCGGCTCGACGCCCTTGCCCTCATAGACGTCGAACAGACTGACATCCTCGATCAATGCCTTGTCGGCGCCGCGCGCGGCCCGCAGCAAAGTTTCCGCCGACACCGAGGCATCGAGCAGGAAGGCGAAGTCACGCTCGACCGCCTGGAAGGGTGACGGCGCATAGCCGGGGCGGGCGCGGCCTGTCGCCTTCACCTTCGCTTCCGGCACGAGGCTGAGATAGACCTCGAACAGCACGACCGGGCCCTTGAGATCGAAGGCGCGTGCCACGCTGGGGTGCAGCTCGCCAAAGTGCGCGAGCGCTGTCTTGGGGCCGAGGCGCAGGGTCCCCGAGCGGCCGGGGTGGAACCAGGCCGGGGCGTCCGCCGTCACCGATAGCGAGCCGACCGGCGCGCCCGCAGCAGCGAGCGCCGCCAGGGCGTCGGCCTTGGCATCGAAGGCGTCGGCGCCGCGCAGCTTGGCGAGCCAATGGCGCGGGCCCGTCTCGCCGATGCGCAATCCCGAGGCCACGAGCAGTTGGCCGGTCGGCGTGTCGTCACGGTAAGCCGGGCCGACTTCGAACAGGCCATGATTGGCGAAGCCGCGCGCCACGTTGCGCGCCGCGCCGGCCAAGAGGTTGACCAACGGCGTCGGCCGCATGACCGAGAGATCGGCGCTGATCGGATTGGCGATGCGCAAGCTGGCGGGCTGCGCGGCGAACAAGGCCGTCTCCGCCTCGCCGGCGAAGGAGAAGGTCACCGCTTCCATCAGGCCGCGCGCGGCGAGCGCGCGCTTGGCATCGCGGGCGCGACGCTGCACGCCGGTCAGCACCGGCTGGGCGAGGCCACTCTCGCGGCCGAACGGCACCGGCAGGATCTTGTCGAAGCCGTTGACGCGCAGCACGTCCTCCACCAGATCGGCTTCCTGATGGACGTCGTTGCGCCAGGTCGGCGGCACGCAGCGCAAGCCGCCAGCTTCCTGCGATACCGAGAAACCGAGTGCGGTGAGAATGCGGGCGCTGTCGTCGAGCGGAATATCGATGCCGCCGAGATGGGCGACGCGGGTGCCGCGCAGCAAGATCGACGCCTTGGCCGGCGGCACAGTACCGGCCACCACCGCCTCGCTCGCTTCACCGCCGCACAGATCGAGAATCATCTGGGTCGCGGCATCGAGCGCCGGCAAGGCGCTCGCCGGATCGACCCAGCGCTCGAAGCGGTAGCGCGCATCGGAATCGACGGCGAGCTTGCGGCCCGTCGTCGCCGTGCGGATCGGATCGAAGGCCGCCGATTCGAGGATCACATTGACCGTCGTCTCGGTGCAGCCGGACGATTCGCCGCCCATGACGCCACCGAGGCTTAGGACGCCATCGTCATCGGCGATCACCGTCATGCCGTCATCGAGCTCATAGGTCTTGGCGTTGAGCGCCGCCAGTGTCTCGCCTTTTTTCGAAAGGCGCACCTGCAGATGGCCGGCGAGCGTGTCGGCGTCGAACACATGCAGCGGGCGGCACTGGTCGAGGGCGAAGAAATTGGTGATGTCGACCAGCGCTGAGATCGGGCGCAGGCCAACGGCGCGCAGGCGATCCTGCAGCCAGGCCGGGCTCGGGCCGTTCTTGACGCCCTTGATGACGCGCAGGCCGAACAGCGGGCAGGCATTGGCCGCGTCCGCCGGCAGGTTGAGCGTGATGTCGACCGGGCTGACGAAGCCGCCGCGAATCGCTGGCTGCTTGAGCTCTTTGAGTTTGCCGTAACCGCCGGCGGCCAATTCGCGCGCCAGGCCGCGCACGCCGAGCCAATCGCCGCGATTGGGCGTGACCGACACGTCGATCACCGGATCGCCGACACCGAGCGCCACCGCCGCCGGGCTGCCGATCGCAACGCCCGCCGGCAGTTCGATAATGCCGTCGTGATCTTCGCCGAGGCCGAGCTCGCGCGCCGAGCACATCATGCCCTGGCTCTCGACGCCGCGGATCGTACCCTTCTTCAAGGCCTCGCCGCTCGCCGGGATGACGGCGCCCGGCTGGGCCAGAACGACGTTAATGCCGGCGCGCGCATTGGGCGCGCCGCACACCACCTGCAATTTTTCGCGGCCCGTATCGACCGTACAGACGCGCAGGCGATCGGCGTTGGGATGCTGCTCGGCCGCCACCACATGGGCGACGATGAAGGGCGCCAGCGCCTTGGCGCGGTCCTCGATGCTTTCGACCTCAATGCCGAGGGCGGTCAGCGCCTCGGAAATCTGCGCCAGCGAACTGTCGGTCTCGAGATGCTCCTGGAGCCAAGCGAAGGTGAATTTCATCGGCTGGTCCCTCCGGTCGGAGAGGCCCCGAAGGCGAGGCTCGGGACGTCGAGCGCGGCGAAGCCGTAATGCTTCAGCCAACGCAGATCCGCCTCGAAGAAGGTGCGCAGATCGGCGATACCGTATTTCAGCATCGCCATGCGCTCGATGCCCATGCCGAAGGCGAAGCCCTGATATTCGGTCGGATCGATGCCGCAATTGGCCAGCACGTTGGGATGCACCATGCCGGCGCCGAGAATTTCCAGCCAGTCGTCGCCGGCGCCGATCTTCAGCTCGCCGCCCTTGCGCGAACAGCCGATGTCGACCTCGCAGGACGGCTCGGTGAAGGGGAAGTAGCTCGGGCGCAGGCGGATCGGCACATCATCCAGCTCGAAGAAGGCAGCGAGGAACTGCGTCAGGCACCCCTTCAAGTGGCCCATATGCGTCGCCTTGTCGATCAC
>CANJIM010000085.1 GCA_947474495.1 Rhodospirillaceae bacterium | reverse complement strand
GACATCTTCGATCCGCCCAACGTCAAGGGCTGGCCCGGCTATACCGCCTGGATCAGCACCGACACGCTGCTGGCGCGCGAGCAATTCCTCCAGCGCCTGCTGCGCGGCGACCGGCTCGGGCCCAATCAGCAGGCGATGGCGGGCAACCAGCGCCGCTTACCGAGCCTGCCCGCCGCGACCGATGACTCGATGGCGGGCCCCAAGGGCGCGGCGATCGAGGCCGAGTTGCGCGCGCTGCTGCTCGCCAAGGCGCCGGTTAATCCGCCCTCTGCCGATGCGCCGGCCCGCGCCCGTCTCGCCGCCCTGTTCCTCGATCCCGTCTATCAGTTGAAGTGAGGCGCATCATGAACCGCCGCGACGCTCTCAAATTGCTCGGCGCCACCGCGCTGGTCCCGGTCGTGTACGGCGCCGTGCCCGGCTCCATGCGCGCCTATGCGCAAGCCGCCAAACAGCAACCGGCCGGCAGCATCGGCAATCGCGTGCTCGTGCTGGTCGAGCTAAAGGGCGGCAACGACGGATTGAATACCGTCATTCCCTACGCCGACGAGAATCTCCGCCGCCTGCGGCCGAGCTTAGTGTTCGGTAAGGAGGAGATGGTCACGCTCGGCGACGGCCTCGCCTTCAATCCGGCGCTCAAGCCTTTGATGGCCGCCTGGGACAAGGGCCAGCTCGGCATCTTGCGCGGCGTCGGCTACCCGACGCCCAACCGTTCGCATTTCCGTTCGATCGAGATTTGGGAGACGGCCTCCAAAAGCGAGGAGATGCTGCGCGAGGGCTGGATCGCCAGCGTGCTGCGCGGCAATGTCGGCAAGGCGGCCGACGGCATCGTGATCGGCGATTACGAATTCGGCCCGCTGACCGGCCCGCGCATGCGCAACGTCATCATGGACAAGCCGGACCAGTTCATCTCCCAGGCGCAGAAGATCCAGGCCGCCAAGACCAGCGACGGCGGCGGCGCGCTCGGCCATTTGCTGCGCACCCGCGCCGAACTGCTCGACGCCTCGACCAAGCTGGCGCCGTTATTCGCCGAGCCGCCGGCTCTGCCGGTGGAATTTCCCAACAACGCTTTCGGCAACCAGCTCAAGATCGCGACACAGCTGATCCTGGCCAATGCCGGCGTGCCGGTGCTGAAAGTGTCGCTCGGCAGTTTCGATACCCACGTCAACCAGCGCGGCCAGCATGAGAACCTGCTCAAGCAGCTCGCCGAGGGGCTCGCGACCTTCCGGACGGCGATGATCCAGACCGGCCATTGGAACGACGTGCTGGTCATGACCTATTCGGAGTTCGGCCGGCGCGCCAACGAGAACGCCAGCAAGGGCACCGACCATGGCACCGCGGCGCCGCATCTGGTGATGGGCGGGCGGGCCAAGGGCGGCTTCCACGGCGCCCAGCCCAATCTCGAGGACCTGGACGCCGGCGATCTCAAGTTCAGCACCGACTACCGGGCGGTCTACGCCACGGTGGCGCGCAACTGGTGGGGCTACAAAGGCGACATCGGCCGCCTTGGTGCCTACAAACCCCTGAGCCTATTGGCTTAATCGCGGCTCGCGGCAAAGTTGACGACAAGCCCGGCGGCCCCTAGGTTGCCGGACCCGCCTCAACGATTGGTAGACCTGCCGTGTCCGATGATCTCCGCGCCTTAGCCCTTGCCAGCAACGCTTGGCCCTTCGAGGAGGCCCGGAAAGTGCTGGCTCGCCTCGGCGGCAAGCCGCCGGCCAAAGGCTATGTGCTGTTCGAGACCGGCTATGGCCCGTCCGGCCTGCCGCATATCGGCACCTTCGGCGAAGTGGCGCGCACCACCATGGTGCGGAACGCCTTCAAGCTGATCTCCGACGTGCCGACCAAGCTCGTCGCCTTCTCCGACGACATGGACGGTCTGCGCCGCGTGCCCGACAACGTGCCGAACCAGGAGATGGTGCAGCGCCATCTCGGCAAGCCGCTCACGTCGATTCCCGATCCCTTCGGCACGCACGAGAGCTTCGGCCATCACAACAACGCGCGCCTGCGCACCTTCCTCGACACCTTCGGGTTCGAATATGAATTCCGCAGCGCGACGGCCTGCTACAAGGCCGGCATGTTCGACGAGACCCTGCTCAAGGTGCTGGCGAACTACGACGCGGTGATGAACGTCATGCTGCCTTCGCTCCGCGCCGAGCGTCAGGCGACATATTCGCCGTTCCTGCCGGTGTCGCCCAAGACCGGCGTCGTGCTGCAGGTGCCCGTGGTCGAGCGCAACATCGATGCCGGCACCATCGTCTATCGCGATGAGGACGGCAGCCTGGTGGAAACACCGGTCACCGGCGGCCACGTCAAGCTGCAGTGGAAGTGCGACTGGGCGATGCGCTGGACGGCCTTCGCGGTCGATTACGAGATGTCGGGCAAGGACCTGATCGATTCGGTCAAGCTCTCGACGCAGATTTGTCGCATCCTCGGCGGCACGCCGCCCGAGAGCTTCACCTACGAGCTGTTCCTCGACGACAAGGGCCAGAAGATTTCCAAGTCGAAGGGCAACGGCCTGACGGTCGACGAATGGCTGACCTACGCGCCGCCGGAAAGCCTGGCGCTCTATATGTTCAATTCGCCGCGCAAGGCCAAGCGTCTCTACTTCGACGTCATCCCGCGCCATGTCGACGATTACCTGACCTTCCTCGAGAAGTTCCCAGGCGAGGATATGGCGAAGAAGCTGCAGAATCCGGCCTGGCACATTCACAATGGCCAGCCGCCCCATGAGGAGGCCAGCATCAGCTTCGGGATGCTGCTCAATCTCGCCAGCGTCTGCAACGCGCATGACAAGAGCTTGCTGTGGAGCTTCATCTCGCGCTATGCGCCGCAGGCGACGCCGGCCACCGCGCCGATCCTCGACAAGCTGGTGGGTTATGCCGTCGCCTATTACCGCGACTTCGTGAAGCCGGCGAAGACCTACCGCAAGGCGAGCGATGTCGAGCTTGCGGCGCTGGAGGATCTCGCCAAGACGCTGGAGACGCTGCCTGCCGGCGCGACGCCCGAGGAAATCCAGAATCAGGTGTTCGAAGTGGGCAAGCGCCATGGCTTCACCGAGCTGCGCGCCTGGTTCGGCGCGCTCTACGAGATTCTGCTCGGTCAGACGCAGGGCCCGCGCATGGGCAGCTTCATCGCGCTTTACGGCGTGCCGGAAACCCAGGCGCTGATCCGCCGCGCCATCAAGGGCGAGGACTTGGCGGCGGCTTAAGAGCCGCAGCCGCGCGGCTGTGTCTTCAAAAACGCATCCACATCGTTGAGCGTCGGCGCGATGCTGCGCAGCGGTGCGCCGATGGCGCCGACCAGCCAGATATGGTCGATATCCGCATAGGTAAGCTCTTGGACCTGGCCGCCTGCCGCGCGAATGCGCGCGCCGAGGTTGGCGCTGTTGCGGGGCAGCACGGTGGTGTCGGTCCGGCCGTGAATCAGCAGCGCCGGCGGCGCTTTGCCGTCCACATGGTTGATCGGCATGGTGTCGGACGGCGTCGGCACGCCGAAAATCTTCGGCAGGGTCGGCCCGGTCAGCGGCAGGAAGTCATAGGGCCCAGCCAAGCCGACGAAGGCATCGATGGTGTCGCAAGCGCGCAAATTCTGCGCCGCCAGCCAGCGCAGATCGAAGGTCAGCATCGCCGCGTTATAGGCGCCGGCCGAATGGCCGACCAAGTAAAGCGCGTTCGGCGCCGTGCCGGTCTCGGTCGCCATGCGGTTTTTGACCCAGGCGACCGCGGCGGCGCTGTCTTGCAGGAACGCGGGATATGTCACCTCGGGATAGAGCCGATAGTCGGCGATCACCACCGCATAGCCGCGCGTGGCGAAGGCCTCGCCGGCGAACAGGTAATCGCCCTTTGATCCGCTCGTCCAACCGCCGCCATAGAGGAAGACGATGGTCGGCAAGCTGGCCGGCGCATTGTCGGGAATATAGACATCGAGCCTGTGGCGCGGGCCCGGCGCGTAAGCCAGGTCCTTGACGACGCGATAGCCGTCCTTCGGCACCATCGAATTGACGAAGTCCGCCCCGGAACAGCCGGGCAGCCAGGCGATCAGCGGCAGAAAAGAAAACAACCAGCGGGGGAGGGACATGCAAACCTTTGCGCGCAGAATTCGTTCACCTGGATACGACCCAAGGGACTCGACCGGATGACATTCACCAGCAGCAAACGCCTCTTGCAGATCGTCGTCACCGCGCTCGGTTTGGTTCCCGTGAGCGTCGGCCTCTATGGCGTCATGTTCGGGCCCGAGTTCCTGCGCGGCGCCGCCGTGCCGGCCGTCGATCTCGACAGCCATTTCCGCTATCTCTCCGGCATCTTTCTCGGCGTCGGGCTGATGTTCTATGCCAGCCTTTACGAGATCGAACACAAGACGCTCCTGTTTCGCCTCGCGGCCGGTTTGGTGGTGCTGGGCGGTGTGGCGCGTCTCGCGTCGCTGCTGACCATCGGCCTGCCTTCGGCGGGCCATCTGGTCGGTCTCGGCCTGGAACTGATCGTGGTGCCGCTGCTCGCTTACTGGCAGGGCCGGTTAGCGGCGACCTATCGCGAGCGCGCTCAGTTGCCTTTCGCCCAATCGAAATAGAGCTGACGCGCCAGCTGATAGAACGGCCCTGCGGGCAGCGCGCGCTGCTCCAGCTGGATCAGCGGCGTGACCTTGGCGTAGTTGCCGGTCGAGAAGATTTCGTCGGCTTCCAACAAATCCTTATAGACCAGGGCCCGCTCGATCACTTCGACGCCGCTGCTGCGCAATAGGCCGATCACGCGCTGACGCGTGATGCCATCGAGGAAGCAGCCGTTGGGCTGCGGGGTATGGACCTGGCCGTCCTTGGCGATGAACAGATTGGCGGTGGCGAATTCCGCGACGTTGCCCGCCGCGTCGAGCAGCACGGCATTGGAAAAGCCCTTGGCGCGGGCGCGGCGCATCGCCTCGGCGTTCTGCGGATAGAGCGCGCTGGCTTTGGCCAGCGTCGGGGCGCTTTCCGGTGTCGGCCGCCGGGTGTCCGACAGGGTAGCGGTGAAGCCCTTGGGATCGGGCATCGGCGCCTCGAAGATCGTCAGCACGAACTTGGTGCTCTCGGGCTTGGGGATGACGAAGCCGTCCTCGGCGTAAAATACCGGCCGGATATAGAGCTCGCTGCCTGCCGCGAATTTCTTAATGCCGTCCCACGCCTGCGCCGCGATCTCCTCGGCACTCACCGTCGGCTCGAGGCCCAGCACCTTGGCCGAGCGCAGCAGGCGCGCGGCATGGCGATCAAGATCCGGCGCAACGCCGGCGAAGGCGCGGGCGCCGTCGAAGGCGACCGAGGCCATCCAGAAGGCGTTCGCCATGGGGCCGAGCAGGGGCGGGTTGCCGGGTATCCAGCGGCCGTCGATCAGATGCAGGGATGTCATGCCGGTAGTATAGGCGGTCGCGGTGCGCGACTGAACCGTTACTGGCTAACCCAGAGAATGCGCGCCATCCACAGCAGCTCGGCGATATCGAGCCGGGTGGTGGCATGGGTGGCATCCAGGGTCGCCCATTCGATATGGTCGGCGGTGCGCCCGACCAATTCGCGCACCATCACCTCGCCATCGCGCAGACGGGCGATAATGCGGTCGCCGCGCTGCACCCGCGCGGCCGGCGAAACGATCATGACGTCGTCCTTGCGATAGGTCGGCTGCATGCCGTCGTCGGTCACTTTGAGCGCATAAAGATCGGGGTCGCGCAATTCCGAGACGACACCAGGCAACTCGATCTCGTCCCAGCCGTCTTGCATCGGCGCGCCATGGTCGCTGAAGGCGCCTTCCCGGGCGGCCTTGCCGAGCGGCAGCAGCGGGATATGGCGGGGCGGGCCGTCTTCCCCCATCAGGCCGAGAAATTCGGCGAGGCTGCAGTCGGCGGCGGCGAGGGCTTTGGACAGGCTTTCAGTCGATGGCCAGCGCGGCTTGCCGTTGATGGCGACGCGCTTGCTCGGATTGAAGCTGGTGGCGTCGAGCCCGGCGCGGCGGGCCAAGCCGGACGGGCTGAAGCCGCGCGAACTGGCAAGGGCGTCGATCGCCCGCCAGATATCGTCATGCTTCAACATGGAGCGGTCTCCCTGGACAGCGTGCGGGCGGAAACCGTCGCGGCTGCTACTACCCATGCGTTGTGCTCTGCGCCGTCCGCCGCCTGACCTAAACGTTCGGTCGGTCGCATGAGACGCATCTCCTTCGCTAGGGGTTACTGACAAGGGATGGGACGGTTCGAGCATTGTCGGCGCTCGGCCATCCGCGTTACTCTCTGGCCATGCCGATCCTTCCAGACCCGCTACCAGAGCTGATCTTTCACATCTGCCCGCAGGCCGATTGGCAAAGCTCTGAGATAACGGGCACCTATGCGGGAAGTTCCCATTCCCGAGCCGATGGCTTCCTGCACTTCTCTATGCGCGAACACTTGGCGGAGAGCTTTTCCCGGCATTTTCCAGGGCCGGCGGGGCTGGTGATCTTGGCGGTCCGCACGGCCGATTTAACAGCCCTCGGCGTCGATGTGCGCTGGGAGGTCAGCCGTGGCGGAGCCCTGTTTCCGCACCTCTATTCGCCGTTGCCCCGGTCGGCCGTGGCTGCCGTCTATCCGGCCGCCGAAATGGCGCAAATCGTCAGTTAATCCCCGGATTTTCCTCATAAGTGGGGGGCCCGGAAGCATTTCTTAACCATATTGCAAGATATCGCGGGGCAGGGTCGGCCATCGGTCGACGTCGGCGTGGCAGGGTGACCTGCTGGCGCCGCCTGTCGGCCCAGCCATTCTTTCCGGGGACGCGCCGCCCATGTCCGCTTTCAAGCATCTGTTCGGCATCCTGGCCTACGGGCTGTTCGCCGTCGCCACGGCCCTGCTGCTGCCGAGCCTGCTGCCCGACTTCGGCGCCGGCTTCGCCCTGGCCGCCGGCATCGGCGTGTTCGTCCTCGGCGCCGTGATCCACGAGCATCTGGCCCGCGCCGAGCGCGATGCCGCCTTCGCCGCCGATATCCGCGGCCTTTATTCCGTTATCGACCGTCTCGCCGACGAAAACGGCCTGCTGCGCGAGGAAGCCCGCACGGTGCGCCAGGGCCTCGCCGAAGCCACCGAGAATGTCGATGCGCGCGAACAGCATCTCGAAAAAGTCGTCTCCGAAGTGCGCGTGCTGCAGAGCTTGATCACGCAATTGTCCGATGTGCAGGTCGAAGCGCGCGACAAACGCAGCGTCGGCGAGCGCCGTGTCGCAAGCGCCCGTATCATTCCCGGGCCGGGCGCCAAGCCGGCTGAGGCGCCCCGATTCGATCCGACCCGCACCGATCTCGGCCGTGCCGACACGGGTCGCGCCGACATCCTGCGCACCGATGTGGTGCGCACCAATCTCAGCGACGAGCAGGTGCTCGACATCGTGCGCGAAGGCCTCAAGCGCGACCGCGTCGATCTCTTCCTGCAGCCCATCGTCAGCCTGCCGCAGCGCAAGCCGCGCTTTTACGAATGTTTCTCGCGCATCCGCGCCGACGACGGCAGCATGATTCTGCCGGAGCAATATATCGACGTGGCGCGCCGCGACGGCTCGCTCAGCGCGATCGACAATATGCTGCTGTTCCGCTGCATCCAGCTGGTGCGCAAGGCGCAGCGCCATAAGCACAACCTCGGCTTCTTCTGCAACATTTCGGTTCATACCCTGGTCGATCGCGCCTTCTTCCGCGAATTCATCGAATTCATGGCCGACAACCGCGAATTGGCGTCGCAACTGACCTTTGAGTTCGCCCAGGAAGACATCACCAGCCACTGGCATGAGGTCTCTCAGGATCTCTACGCCTTGGCGCGGCTCGGTTTCTACTTCTCGATGGACCATGTGCAGCGCCTCGATCTCGATCCGCAGGAGTTGGCCAAGCGCCACTTCAAATATATCAAGATCGATTCGTCCCGCTTCCTCGCCGAAGACGCGGCCGATATTCGCGCCCTCAAGCGCGATCTCGACCGCAATGGCATCGACATGATCGTGTCGAAAATCGAGCAGGACGGCGAATTGATCGAGCTGCTTGATCACAGCATCGACTTCGGCCAGGGCTACCTGTTCGGCGAGCCGCGGTTGTCGAAGGACAGCCAGAACTAGAGATTTTTCGCTCTCGTTTCGCGCTTTCCTTCCCCCGCCGCGCATGGCACAAGGGCCGCTCCCTTCAGCCAAAGCGCGCATATTCCATGTCCATAGCCCTGATCCCCAACCTGTCCGCCGTCGCGAATGATTACGACGGATTCGTCCTTGATCTGTGGGGCGTGGTGCATGACGGCCATAAGCCTTATCCGGACGCGATCGCCTGCCTGACGGCCTTGAAGGCAGCCGGCAAGCGGGTGGTGCTGCTGTCCAACGCGCCGCGCCGCGCCGAAGGCGTCAGCGACGTGATGGTCGCGATGGGCATCGGTCGCGACCTCTATGACGGCGTCGTGACATCGGGCGAGTTGACCTGGCGCGCCATCAAGACCAAGTCGGATGCCTGGCACGCCAAACTCGGCCGGCGCTTCATCCATATCGGGCCCGAGCGCGATCACGGCCTCTGGGCCGGCCTGGATGTCGAGTGGCACGCCAAGCCGGAGGACGCGCAATTCGTCCTCAACACCGGGCCGTGGCGCGACGAGGAGCAGCTGTCGGATTTCGAAAGCGTGCTGCAGGACTGCGCCAATCTCCGGCTGCCGATGATCTGCGCCAACCCGGACCTCGAAGTGATTCGTGGCGGCTCGCGGCTGATCTGCGCCGGCACGCTCGCCGCGCGCTATGCCGAGCTCGGCGGCGACGTTGCCTACCACGGCAAGCCCTTCGCCGCCGCCTATGAGGCCTGCCTCGGCGTCATGGCGCTGGCCGATAAGACGCGCATCCTCGCGGTCGGCGATTCGCTGATCACCGACATCAAGGGCGCAGCTTCCGCCGGCATCGATTCCGTGCTGGTCACCAGTGGCATACATGCCGAGGAGTTGGGCCTCGCCTATGGCGAACATCCCGATCCGGCGCGTCTGGAGACGGCCTGCCGCCGCCTGGGTGCGATGCCGACATTGGCCATGCCGGCCTTCCGCTGGAACTAACCAGCGCCACCTCGAAACTACCGGCGGGACAAAGCGGAAAATTGCCGGCTTTTCCGGCTTTACGCTGTTCCTGCCAGCATTTAGGGTCCACCCCAGGAGTCGCGCCGCCGATCGTCAAGGTCGTCGTTGGCGACCTTGCGAGAGCCGTCTGCGGCCTCGCCGGGGGATTGGGGATCAGGGCGCGATGACGCCAGCAAAAAAACAGTTCGTCATGATGGTTGCGGTCGGCTCTGCGTTGACCGCGGTCTGGCTTTGGCTGTGCGCCGACTATATCGGCGAGCAGATCGGCTGGGATAACCTCTTCTTCCTGCTGCCGCATGAGCTTGGCATCTTTATCGCCGGTGTTTTCGCGCCGCTCGCCTTTTTGTGGCTCGTTTTGCTGTATGCGGTGGTCGGACGCCGGCTGGCGCACACCCGCGATCTGCTCGCTGCTCGCCTCGATGCCCTGACCTATCCGGCCGAAGATGCGGAATCGCGCGTTGCGGTCGTGAGCGCCGCGCTGCGCGTTCAGGCCCAGGAGCTGGCCGCCGCCAGCGATGCCGCCGTTGCCGCCGGCCAGCGCCTGGAAAGCATGCTCGAGCGCCAGGCCGGCGCTCTGAACGACGTCGCCGCGCGGCTGACAGGTCAGTCGGGCGAGGTCGATGTCGCCGCCGAACGCCAAATGGCGCGGTTGCAGGAGGCTGCCGCCGCCACGCAGCGCGAAATCGGCGCCTTGACCGATGCCATCGACGATGCGACGGCGCGCCAGCGCGCCAAGCTTGCCGAATCCGTCGCGGCGACCACGCGTAGCATCGACGATATCGCCGACACCGTTGCTGCCGCCGCCGAGCGCCAGCGCGCTGTCATCGTCGAAGCGGCGATGGATGCGCGGCGCAGCGCCGATGAAGCCGCCGGCGCCATGGCCGCCGCCGCCGCCGACCAGGCGGCCAAGTTGAGCGATGGCGTCGCCAGCCTGCGCCGCGAAAATGCCGGCATCCTGTCGTCTCTCGCCGCTGCTTTCGACGAGCAGAAGGACGAGCTTGCCAGCGTCGCCGCCGATGCGCGTCAAAATGTCGAGGAGGTGACGGCCGCCATCGCCGCCGCCGCCGCCGAACAATCGGACCGCCTGACCGAGGGGCTGCAGGAGACGCGCCGCGAGACCGCCGCCACCATCGTGGCCATCGACGTCGCTGTCACCGAGCAGCAGCGCAAGTTATCCGATGCCGCCGACGAGGCGCGACGCGCTGCCGGCGAAGCGAGCCAAATCATCGCCGCTGCCGCGGTCGATCAATCGGAGCGTCTCACCGCGGGCCTGCAGACGACGCGCCGGGAAATGGCGGCGACCATTGCCGCGCTCGATGCCGCCATGGCCGATCAACATCGCAAACTGATCGAGACGGCCAATGCGGCGCGTCAGGCCGCCGGCGAAGCTGGCGACATCATCGCCGCGGCCAACGCCGATCAGGCCGATCGTCTCGCCGAAAGCTTGCAGACGACGCGCCGCGAGACGGCAGCGACGATCGCCGCGCTCGACGCGACCATCGCCCAGCAGAATGCCAAATTGGCCGACGCCGCATCCGATGCGCGCCGCGCCGCG
>CANJIM010000084.1 GCA_947474495.1 Rhodospirillaceae bacterium | reverse complement strand
TCGCCTGCGCCTACCGGATTGGCGGGTCGCTATGGGCCAACTGCTCTTGAGCAGCCTGAATTATGTCTGCGTCGCCGGCGTGCTCTACAGCGCCCTCGCCAGCTTTGCCAAGATCCCTTATCCGGATGTCGCCACGCTGTTCGTGGGCTCGGAGTTCTCCGCCATCATCGCCCATGTGCCGGGCGGCTGGGGTGTGCTGGAATATGTCTTCGCCAGGAGCTTTCCCGGCCATGGCGTTGTTACCGGCCTTCTGGTTTTCCGCGCGATCTATTATCTTTTACCGCTCTTCGTCGGCTTCGCCGTCTGGCTCGGCGACGAGATCAGCGGGCGGCGCGAATCACGCGACAAGCGCCCTGAATTGAAGGCACAAAATGCTTGATATGCCGCCTCGGCAGGGTGGCGCGCTACGCGTCGCCACCTACAACGTGCATTCCTGCGTCGGGACCGACCGCAAGTACGATCCCGAACGCATCCTCCATGTCCTGAAGGAAATCGACGCTGACATTCTCGCGTTGCAGGAGGTCGGTGGCCATTTCGTCGATGGCGCCGAGCAGTCGCATTTCTTCGAGCATAAGCTCGGCATGAAAGCGCTGATGAGTCCAAATATGCGCCGCCGCCAGTCGGAGTACGGCAATCTGCTGCTCGCCAAAGGCGAACTCGGCCGCCATCGCCTGATCGAATTGACCGTGGTGCCGTTCGAACCGCGCAGCGCCCTCGATTGCGTCGTCGAGACCCATGCCGGCAGCGTGCGGGTCATCGCCGCCCATCTCGGCCTGTTTCGCGGCGAGCGCCGCCGCCAGGTGAAATTCATCGCCGACAGCATGGCGCAGCGGCCAGCCGCCTTCACCGTGGTGATGGGCGATTTTAAAGTGTTCGGCGGCGAACGGACGATCCTGCGCCAGATCGGCGCGCCGGAGCGGCTGCCGAAGCTACGCACCTTTCCGTCGCGCTATCCGCTGATCTCACTCGACCGCATCTGGACCGTACCGAATGCCGGCATGGTTCGCCAACATGTGCACCGCACGCCACTGTCGCGCGTGGCATCGGACCATTTGCCGATGGTCGCCGAGGTCGTGCCGCTCGACGAATTGGTCGCCAGCGCGATCTTCTAGCCGTCAGTCCGGCTTTTTGCCGAACTTCTTGGCGCCAAATTTCTTATCGCCGAATTTCTTTTCGCCGAACTTCTTGCCTTCGAAGCCCTTGGGTCCGCCAGCGCTCTTGTCGGCAAAGCTTTTTTGGAACGGCTTGCCGGCGCGCGATTTGCCGGCGCCCGCCGTCGGGCTCGCCAGGTCGAGCTTCAGCTGCGGCCGCGGCTCGCGCGGCGCTTCCGGCGCGGGACGCGTGATGTAGCCATCCTCGCTGCGCTTCACATAAGGCTTTTTATCAGCGCGCGCGGCATAGGGCTTTTTGTCGCCAAAATCCTTTTTACCCTCATAGGGCTTCTTATCGCCGTAAGGCTTCTTATCGCCGAACGGCTTGTCGCCCCGCGGCGCATAAGGCTTTTTGTCCTCATACGGCTTTTTCTCGGCGCGCGGCGCATAGGTCTTTTCGCTTTGCGGCGCGGCGGCCCGTTCAGGACGCGGCGCGGGCGCGTCGCCCGCTTCGAAGCGGCGGCTCGGCCCTGCATCGGCTGTGACATCGGGCCGCGGACGGCGCACGTAAGGCTTGTCGCCGCCTTTGTTGTAATTGTTGCCGCCCTTATAAGCGCCGGGCGTGTAAGGCTTCTTGCCCTCGTCGCTGCGCTCGCGCCGCTCGTAGCGCGGCTTATCGTCGCGCGATTCAGAGGACCGAGATTCCGTGCTGCGCGGCGCACGCGTGCCTTCCGCCGGCGGCGCGCCCTCAGCGCGGGTAAAATGAATACCCTCATCCTTCTCGTCGGGCTTGGTCGCCGCGACGAAGAATTTCTCGGCGGCGGCTGACGAAATTTGGAAGCGCGTGTCCTTGTCGAAAATGCGGATGGCGCCGATATCGCGCTTGGTGACATGGCCGCGCCGGCAGATCAGCGGCAGCAGCCATTTCGGATCGGCGTTGTTCTCGCGCCCGATGTTCATGCGGAACCACGGCGCATCGTCATAATCGGCCCGTTCGCGCGGCGTCCGCGGCGCCTCGGCGGCGCTGCTCCCCGAAGATGAACTATCGCCGCCCGACAGCAATTCTTCCGGCGCCGGCAGGTTCGAGCGATGCAGGCGAATGAAGGCGACGGCAATTTCCTCGGCGCTGCGCTGCGCCAAGATCGCTTGGGCGGCGGCCTGTTCGTCCGGCGTCACTTCCGCCGAGGCGGTGATGTCGCGGACCAGACGATCCTGATCCTGAGCGCGAATTTCTTCCGCCGACGGCGGCGAAATCCAGGTCGCTTTCAGGTTGGCGGCGCCGAGCAACTGCTCGGCACGGCGACGACGCGGATGCGGCACCAACAACACGCAGGTGCCCTTGCGACCGGCGCGGCCGGTGCGGCCGCTGCGGTGAAGCAAGGTATCGCGGTTTTGTGGCAGGTCGGCATGGATGACGAGACCGAGATCGGGCAGATCGATGCCGCGCGCCGCCACGTCGGTGGCGACGCAAACGCGAGCGCGGCCGTCGCGTAAGGCCTGTAGCGCATGGGTGCGCTCGCTTTGGCTCAACTCGCCCGACAGCGCCACGGCGGCAAAGCCACGTTCCTGCAAGCTCGCGTAAAGATGACGGACACCTTCGCGGGTGGCGCAGAAAATCATGGCGCCGCGCGCTTCGTAAAAGCGCAGGATATTGACGACCGCATGTTCCATTTCGTTCGGCGCGATGCGCACGGCACGATATTCGATGTCGGCATGGGCCGATGAGTCGCTCGCGGTGACGACGCGCTTGGCATCGCGCTGGAAGCGCTTGGCGAGCGAGGCGATTTCGCGCGGGATGGTCGCCGAGAACAGCAGCGTCTGACGCTCGGGCGGCGTCATGTCGAGCATGAACTCGAGATCTTCGCGGAAGCCCATATCGAGCATTTCATCGGCTTCGTCGAGCACGACGACGCGCAGTTTACTGGTCTCAAAGTTTCCGCGCTCAAGATGGTCGCGCAGACGGCCCGGCGTGCCGACGACGATATGCACGCCGCCCGACAGGATGCGCTTCTCGGCGCGCACGTCCATGCCGCCGACACAGGAGGCGAGGCGAAGGTTGAGATGCTGATAGAGCCAGGTCAGTTCGCGGTGAACCTGCAGAGCCAATTCGCGGGTCGGCGCGATGATCAAGGCCAGGGGCGTGATGTCGCCGCGCGGTGCGTTGGGGCCAATCAGCTCGTCTTCGATCAGGGTCTGCGCCATGGCCAAGCCGTAGGCCACGGTCTTGCCCGAGCCGGTTTGGGCCGATACCAGGAGATCGCGCCCAGCCGTGCCGGGCTCGAGCACGGCAGCCTGGACGGGGGTGGGTTCGGCATAGCCCTGATCGGTCAGGGCGCGGGCAAGGGCGGAATCGACAGCGGGAAACGGCATAAAAGCTCAATCCTGGGAGGAGGCGCGGCCAGCGAGGCGGCACGATGCGGCGGCACAAGGGCGCGGCGGGGCCCTGTATCTACAGGATTTCGCGCTGGCCGCCCATAGCCACGTAGGAAAATCGCTAACGGCTTGGCGAAGCTTACGAAACTAAGGCGTACAACCGGTCCCCGCCGCCAAGGCGCGGGCGTCGGCATCCAGCGCGGCAGGTAAAGTCTGGGGCTGGGCGAGCCAGGCCGGGGCAGATCCGAGCCGGGGCGAGACGCTGGGGGAGTCCACAGCGCCGGTGATGTAGAGCGGCAGATCGAGCGCCAAGCTGCCGGTCGTCTTGGGATCGCTGCGCACCACCAGGTCAAGCTGGCCGCTCGGCACGTCGAGCGCCCCGCCGCCGATCAGCCGGGCGTCCGCCGTGCGCAGGACCAGCGGCAGGATCCGGGCATTGCCCTTCTGGACATCCGCTACCGCGAGCAGGCATTCGATGGCTGTGGTCTGACTGTTGCGGCGGAAGATCGCCCGTAGATCGAGCGAAACTTTCTCCAGAAGCGAGCGGGATATCTCGCCGCTCTTCATGGCGACCACGGCATGACCCTCGCTTGCCGCCAAGGCCTTGTCGAACGTCGGGCCGGTCATGGCCAACGCGATGCGCCCATCGAGGCCGCCCGAGAGCAAGCCGTCATCGAGTCCGGCCAATTTCGCCAAGCGCGCGACGTCGGCGCCGGCATAGGCGACCGTGACCTTGGCCGCCCCATCGGCGCCGGCCGCGCGCAAGCTGCCGCTGCCGGTGATGCGCCCCCCGGCAAAGCCGAGGCTGACGTCATCCGCCGCGATCTCGTTCGGCAGCATGCGGCCGTGTAAGCGCACGTCGTCGAACGAGATGTCGCCGTAAGACATCGTCTTAGCCGCGATGCGCGCCTCCAGCGTTGTCGACGGCGCAGCCTCGGGCCGGAAGCTGGCCGCCTCGCCTGAGCCGTTCGGTTCGGCGACGCCTTGCATGAGCGTCTTCAAATCGAAACGGTCGAGCGCGACATCAACGCTTGCCGCATCCGATTGGCCGCGCGCGCCTTCGACGAAAATAAAGCTGCCGGCGACAGTGGTATCCTTGAACTGCCCCTGCGTCTGCGACAGCGCCCAGCGGTCGCCGTCGCGCGTGAAATCGCCGGCAAGCACGACCGGAAAATTAAGCGGCCGCGCATAGCCGAACATCTTGAGGAACCCGGCGAAATCGGCGATGGCAAGATCGAGCCGGCCGGCCACGCCCTCGAAGTCGAGCGGCTCGGTCAGCGTGCCCTTGAACGCGATTTTCGTGCCGGCGCTCGTGGCCGTGAAGCTGGCGGGATAGGGCGTATCGCCCTGGCGCATCTCGGTGAAGCTGCCGCCGTCGACCACGAGATCGATCGGCAGATCGTTATAAGCACCTTTCACCGTCATACGCACCGGGCTGACCGCGTCGGGCGCGCCGAGCGTTACGCTCCCGAGCGCAATGCGGATATCCTTGCGGCCCTCCGAACGATAGAGAATCGTGCTATCGCGCACTGTCATGTCGAGCAGTGTCGGAAATTGCCTGCGGTTCTTCGGCACAACGGCAAGCCCGGTGGCGGTCGCAGATGCCTCAGAGGACGCGGCGTCGCCGAACCGCCAATTGCGCGCACCGTCGTTCTTGCGCTCGAGCACGATTTCCACGCCATCAAGAACGAGATTTTCATAGCGCATTTCCTCGCGCATCAAGGAAGGCAAATCGACGCGCGCGGCGAGATGGGCGATGCGGATCATGTCGGGCGCCGTGCCGTCGGGCGCATTAGCCATCCGCAGGTCGCGCACCTCGATCGTCACGCGGCGGCCCCAGCCGAGATGCAGTTCCCCGATGGTGACGGTGCGGCCGAGGGCCTCACTCGCCTTGCGCTCGGCCAGCAGCCGCCAATCGGCCGTGGCGATATAGATCAACCCCGCAGCCAGCAGCGCCAGCAGCAGCAAGGCGCCGGCGAGCCACCAGATTTTTCGCGAGCGATGGCCGTGGCGTCTTATCATAATCGGTTCAAGCCTTTGCGGAATGCGGAGCGCCATTATGCGCCGTCATGACTGGGGTGCAAACGCCGCCAGTTGCAAGGCCGTTCCGCGCCGGGCACTCTACGCTCCATCGAATCGCAGGAAATCATGTTCGCCGTTCCCTTCCCGACCCTCGCAGCCTTTGCTCTCGTCGCCCTCGGCATGGTGCTGACGCCGGGGCCGAACATGATCTATCTGCTCAGCCGCGCGATCCTGCAGGGCCGCGCCGCCGGATTTGTCTCGCTGATGGGCGTGCTGCTCGGTTTCATTTGCTACATGCTGGCCGCCGCTTGCGGCCTAACTGCCTTGCTGATTGCCGTGCCCTTCGCCTACGAGGCCCTGCAATGGGCCGGCGCGGCCTATTTGCTGTGGCTTGCCTGGAACGCCATCAAACCAGGCGCGCGCTCGGCGCTGGAGCCGCGCCGCGATCTGGCGTTCGACGGCCCCGGCAAGCTGTTCATCATGGGGCTGGTGACCAACCTGCTCAATCCCAAGATCGCCGTGCTCTATCTCTCGTTGCTGCCGCAATTCATCGATCCGGCGCGCGGCGACGTGCTGTCGCAAGGCGTGACGCTCGGCCTGACGCAGATCGTCATCAGCTTCAGCGTCAACAGCCTGATCGTGCTGACCGCCGGCACCATCGCCGCCTGGTTCGCCACGCGGCCTTCCTGGCTGAAAGCGCAACGCTGGCTGATGGCCAGCGTGCTCGCGGGCCTCGCCATCCGCCTCGCATTGGAAAAGCGCGCCGCTTAAGCCGCCGGGCCAAAAGCGCGCAGCGTGAAACGCGCTTAAATCTATTGGCGGAAAGCCAGCGTCTCCCTAATATCCGCGCAGAAAAACGCAGAAGCAGGGAGATACCGAATGGCCAGCTCCGCCATCGAACGTCGCACCACCCGTTGGCAGCAGCAGCGCTGGGTGCTCGACGCCGTCATCAAGGCCGTCGGCCCCGAATGGGACCAGGGCCGCATTGCCTCCAAGAGCAAGCCGGGCGGCGAGACCGCCGAGAAGGACTTCCGCGCCGCCGCGCGCCGCATGCGCAAGTTCGACGACATGCACCGCGAATTCGCCAGCGCCGCACGCAAGCGCCAGGCGCGCGCCAAGGCTTTCGAGGACCAGGGCCGCTTCGTCTCTGCCGGCGAGAGCTACATCGCCGCCGCGCTGTTGTGGGCCTCGGCCTGCTGGCCGATCTTCGAGGCGAACGAGACCTTGCACGCCTATGAAGAGCAGATGAACGCCTGCTACGCCAAGTTCATCAAATATGCGCCGCACCCGATCGAGAAGGTCGAGGTGCCGTTCGGCAAGAAGTCGCTGCCGGGCTACTTGCATCTGCCGCGCAAACCGGCGGCCGGCGAGAAATTCCCCTGCGTCATCTCGATCGGCGGCATGGACGGCAGCAAGGAGAACATGGTCTCGATCTACGGCGACCGCTTCCTGGCACGCGGTCTCGCCGTGCTCGCCATCGACGGCCCCGGCCAGGCCGAATCGGCCTCGCGCGGCATTTTCTTCACGCCGACCAACTTCGGCGAGGCGGGCCTCGCCATCCACAAATTCCTGTCGGGCAAGAAAAGCATCGACATCAATAAGCTCGCTATCCGCAGCTCGAGCTTCGGCAGCTATTTCGGCAGCGTCGCCTCCGCCGCGCTGGGCGACAAGATCAAGGGCTACGCGGTCGCTGGCGTCTGCCACGAGCCGGGTTGCCACATGATCTTCAACATGGCCTCGCCGACCTTCAAGGCGCGCTTCATGTTCATGTCGGGCTTTGACGATGAAGCCGCCTTCGACCGCTTCTGCAAGAAGATCGATCTCAGGCCCTTCGCGCCCAAGATCAAGGCGCCCTATATGGTGGTGGCCGGCGAGAACGACCAGCTATCGCCCATCGAGCATACCGAGGCGCTATTCGAAAAGATCACCGCGCCCAAGCGCCTGGTGATCTACGAAGGCGCCAACCACAGCGTCGGCGACGCGCCGAGCGTCGACAATGGCGATGAGAAGAACAGCCTGATCGCCGATTGGCTGCTCGACCGCATTCACGGCAAGCCGTTCCAGTCCGAACGGGTCTGGGTGACGTCATCCGGTCAGGCGGTGGTGACGCCTTACGGCAAAGCGAAGGCGAAATCGAAAGCCCGCAAAGCCTGAAACAAAAAAGCCCGCGACGATCTCGCGGGCTTTTTCTTAGGCTTGGGCGCCACTCAGGCGCTGCGGCGCCCGCGCCGTCAGGCGCTACGCCTAAACCCGCGCGGCGCCTTGTGCAGCCGTTCGATGCCGTCCTTCTTGATCAGCACCAGCTCGCCGGTCTGCACGCCCGCCTTGGCGTCCTTGGTCATGACCGATGGCTGGACAACGACGGTCATGCCTTCGGCCAGCGTCATGTTCGGCACTGGTGCCGAGGGCCGCTCGCGCGTGCCGAGGATCGGCTGCATGTAGCCACCGACATAACCATGCACGAGATCGTCGCAGACGATGTAACCGGCCGCCGCGATGCTGGAGGCGACGTCGAGGATTTCATCCATCGTCGTGCCGGCACGCATGACCTTGAGGATGCCGAGGAAGGCCGCTTCCGCCGCGTCATGGAGGTCGGCATAGAGCGGCGTCGGGTCGGCGGCGACAGAGATGGTACGCTGCAGCTGGCCTGGGTAGGACCAGAATGAGGCGGCGATTTCGGTGAAGACCACATCGCCAGCTTCGACCTTGCGATTGCGCGCCACTTGGGACGGCACGCAGCAGGACGGGTCGCTCATGGAGGTGACGCCGGTGTAATGGATCTGCGTCAAGCCGCCCCACGGCACGTAGGCGCGCTCGATGACGTCGGCGAGCTGATATTCCGTCAGGCCGGGCTTCAATTCGCGCTCGAGCGCCTCGACCGCCGCGTCGGTCATGGCGCAGCCGACACGCAAGAATTCCAGTTCCTCGGCCGACTTGATCGAACGCTCTTTGGTGTAAGCCTTGCTCATGTCGACCGGGGTGATGCCGGCAGCGACGAAGCGCTCGTGCAGCGCATGGCCGTAGGAGCCGATGATGCCAACGGATTTGCCCTTGGCGCCGCGCTTGAGCAATTCATTGATCATCAGCGACGTGCTGCCTTCAGCCGCCCAATCGACCACGGCCTTCGGCGCCAAAATGCGCGCCAGCGCGGCGTTGTTCGGATTCTTGACGAACAGCGCGTCGGTCTGGCCTGGCGTGACGACGACGTAATGGCCGCCGCCCGGCGGCCAGCCGGTGAGCCATTGAATCGCCGAGCCCTTACGGTCGCCGCCCGACAACAGCACATGAGCGACACCCGCCTCAGCCATAGCGGCGGTCAGGGCTTTACGACGCCGCTCCATCTCGGCGGCCGAGAACAGCGGCACTTCAGCCTCCAGCAGGGCGCGCTGAGCGGCCGTCAAACAGGCAGGAAAATCGTCAAGAACGCGGGTCGTCATGAATAGAGGGCTCCCTGGTCGCGCGGAACGCGCGGGTTTCGATGGCGGCCACCGCCGCTCTTGCCGCCATCATGCACCGGGGCTGCGGACCGAGGCAACAGAGGCGGAATATCGCCAGACGCAACGGTTGGCGCTAGACTACGTGACCGCCGGATTAGGCCGTCGCTTGAGGAGAACACCGATGAGTGCCTGCCGTTACGCCCTGGCCAGCATACTCGCGGCCACCGCCCTCATGGCCGCCGCCTGTTCGTCATCGTCGGAGCCGAGCTTCAGCGATCCGGTCGACACGGTTTTCGCGTGCGGCGAGACTCGCGTCGAAGCCCGCTTCATGAACCGGCGGATGGCCCTGTTCATGGACGGCAAGGCCTATGCGCTGCAGCAGGCCGACTCCGGCTCCGGCGCACGCTACACCGGGCGTGATCTCGGCAAGGCCATCGAGTTTTGGAACAAGGGCGACGAAGCGACGCTGACCTTCGGCGACAGGACTTACCCAACCTGCAAGCAGACCAACGCAAAATCCTAACCGGCGGCCATTTAGCGCCCGCTTGCAGGATATTCACGGCAGAACTAAAGTATTTACCATCACTTATTAGGTTATTATCTTTAGTGAGCGTTCCATGATCACCGCCGCCCAGATGCGTGCCGCCCGCGCCTTGTTGGATATCGACCAAAAAAAACTGGCTGAACTGGCCGGCGTGTCCTGGCCGACGATCCAGCGCATGGAAGCCAGCGACGGCAACGTGCGCGGTGTCGTCGACACCTTGACCAAAGTCGTCGAAGCGTTGAATCGCGCCGGTATCGAGTTGATCGGCGACGATGCCGTCAGTGGTGGCGGCGGACGTGGCGTGCGCTTCACCCGCCCGAAACCACCGACAAGGCGAAAAATCTAAGGGTCTCGTTGCGACCGCCACTTTCGGCGGGCATAGCGGCAAAGGCAAAATCATCATGAGCAAGCGGCCAAGCGAACCGAGCTTCCTCGCGCTTTACACCCCGAAGATCGTTACCGTGTGGCGCGAAGGCTACGGCTTCGCGAGCCTGCGCGCCGACATCGTTGCAGGCCTCACTGTCGCAATTGTCGCTTTGCCACTTTCCATGGCGATCGCCATCGCCTCCGGCGTGTCACCCGATCGCGGCCTCTACACCGCCATTGTCGGCGGCTTTCTCGTCTCGCTGCTCGGTGGCAGCCGCTTTCAGATCGGCGGCCCCGCCGGCGCCTTCATCGTGCTCGTCTCGGCCACCGTGCAGCAGCACGGCATCGATGGCTTGGTACTCGCCACGTTGATCTCCGGCATCTTCCTCTTCATCGGCGGCTTCTTGCGGCTCGGCGATTTCATCAAATACATCCCCTTCCCGGTCACCGTCGGCTTCACCGCCGGCATCGCCGTCATCATCTTCGCCAGTCAGTTGAAGGAGGCCTTCGGCCTGACCTTGGCGGGCGAGGAGCCCGGCACCTTGCTGCCCAAGCTGATGGCCCTGGAAGCCGCCCTGCCCAGCCTCAGCCTGCCAGCGGTCCTGATCGCCGCCCTGACCATCGGCATCATTCTCATCGTGCGCGCCGTCAACCAGCGCTGGCCGGCCCTGCTGATTGCCATCGCCGTCACCACCGTGATTGCCGCCGTCTTCGATCTGCCGGTGGCTACCATCGCCAGCCGCTTCGGCGGTATCCCGCAATCCTTGCCCTTGCCACGTCTGCCGGCGATGGACCTGCCGCTGATTCTCGCCGTACTGCCCAACGCGCTCGCCTTCGCCTTGCTCGGCAGCATCGAAAGCCTGCTCTCGGCCGTCGTCGCCGACAGCATGACCGGCCGGCGGCATCGTTCGAACTGCGAGTTGGTGGCGCAGGGCGTCGCCAATATCGGTGCTTCGCTGTTCGGCGGCATCTGCGTGACCGGTACCATCGCACGCACCGCGACCAACGTGCGTGCCGGTGCACGCGGGCCCGTCTCCGGCATGAT
>CANJIM010000083.1 GCA_947474495.1 Rhodospirillaceae bacterium | reverse complement strand
GGCGGACGTAGCGCGCCCGGCTTTGCCCGGCGACGTCCATCAGCCGCACGATTTCGGCGAGCAGCGTCTGCGTGCCGGTGGCGGTGACCTTGATCACCAGGGGCGCGCTGCGGTTGAGCGTGCCGGCGAAAACTTTGTCTTTCGGGCCGTCGCGGATTTCATAGCCGACCGGTGTCTGCATCCAGCTGTTGGCGGCGAGAATCCAAAAAGCTGAGGTCAACGTGCCGATGGCGACCATGAGCGCCGCGAAGAAGAAGAATTTTTTGCCGACGCGGCTACGCCCGAACAAGAGGATGCCGAGGAAGGTCGCCTCCAAGAAGAAGGCGGTCAGCACCTCGTAGGACAAGAGCGGGCCGAGCACGTTGGCGGTGGCGTCGGAAAAGCGGCTCCAGTTGGTGCCGAACTGGTAGGACATGACGATGCCCGACACCACGCCCATGCCGAACGAGACGGCGAAAATGCGCGTCCAGAATTTCGACAGTCGCAAGTAGACGTCGTCACCGCTCGCCAAATAGCGCGCTTCGAGCATGGCGATGAAGGAGGCCAGGCCGATGGTGAAGGCCGGGAACAGGATGTGGAAGGAGATGACGAAGGCGAATTGGATTCGCGATAGCAGAACGGGATCGAGGTCCATGAGACTCTCTCTTCGGTATGCGTCGCCCCCGACGCGGCCCCCTAAATACGACTGCGCAGGAGCCATCCCCGCCGGCGCAGATTAGGCGGAGTCGGCCAGCTTCGCCAGCCGCGAAACATCGCTAGCGAACGATTGACTTGAATCGATCGATGATCGACGGTGCCGCCATGTCCGCCGCTGTCTCCGCCGCTCCGCCAGGCCTGATATTTGCCGCGCCGTCCACCGGCTCGGGCAAGACCCTAATCACCATGGGCACCCTCCGCGCCCTCGCGCGCGGCGGACGCCGCATTGCCGCCTTTAAAACCGGCCCCGACTATATCGATCCGGCGTTTCATTCGGCGGCGTTGGATCGCGAGGGCGGCTGCATCAATCTGGACGGCTGGGCGATGGACGACAGCATGCTGGCGATGCTGCTCGGCCGGCATGCTGGCGATGCCGACCTGCTGATCGGCGAAGGCGTCATGGGTCTGTTCGACGGCGCGCGCGGCATGAGCGGACGCGACGACGGCTCGACCGCCGATCTCGCCAGCCGCCTCGGCCTGCCGGTCGTCCTCGTCGTCGACGCCAAGGGCCAAGGCGCCAGTCTCGCCGCTCTGGTCGAAGGTTTCGCGCGTCATCGCGACACTGTGCGGATCGCCGGCCTCATCCTCAACCGTGTCTCCGGCGAGGCCCATGCGGCGTTGCTACAAGCCGCCCTGGCGCCGCTCGGCATTCCCTTCCTCGGCGCAATACCGCATGCCGCCGATCTCGTCCTGCCGTCGCGCCATCTTGGGCTCGTCCAAGCGCGCGAAACGGCCGATTTGAGCGCGATCATTGACCGCGCGGCGGATCTCGTCGAACGCCATCTCGACCTCGCGGCGCTCGCTGGCCTCGCCCGGCCGCTAACCTTGGCGCAGCCGGCCAGCACGCCGCTGCTACCGCCGTTGGGCCAACGCATCGCCGTGGCCCACGACGACGCCCTCGCCTTCGCCTATCCGGCCCTGCTGGACGGCTGGCGGCGTGCCGGCAGCGAGATCACACTCTTCTCGCCGCTGGCCGATGAAACGCCAGATCCCTCCGCCAACGCCGTCTATCTGCCCGGCGGCTATCCCGAGCTGCAGGCCGGCAAGCTCGCCGACAATGCCAAGTTTCTCGCTGGTCTGCGCGGGGCGGCCCTGGCCGGCGCCGTGATCTACGGCGAATGCGGCGGCTATATGGTGATGGGCGACAGCCTGACCGACGCCGACGGCAGGGTGCATCACATGGCCGGGCTGCTCCGCCTCTCGACCAGTTTTGCCGCGCGCAAACTGCATCTCGGCTATCGCCAATTGCGCACGCTGGGCGACGAGAGCCTGTTCGGCCCGCCGGACAGCGCCTATCGCGGCCATGAATTCCATTACGCCAGCATCGTCGCCGAGCAGGGCAAGCCCTTGTTTGCCGCGTCCGACGCGGCGGGCGTGGCGCTCGGCCCCATGGGCCTGCGCAGCGGCCGCATCATGGGGTCCTTTGTTCATTTGCTGGCAAAGCTGGGGTAGACTCGCGCCATGGCCACTCGACGCAAAACTGCCCCTGCCAAAGACGCGCCCTTCTGGGAACGCAAGACGCTCGCCGAGATGACGCGGCCCGAGTGGGAATCGCTGTGCGATAACTGCGGCAAATGCTGCCTGCTCAAGCTTGAGGACGAAGAGACCGGCGAGGTCGATTACACCGAGGCCGCCTGCAAGCTGCTCGACATCCACAGCTGCAAATGCACGAAATATCCCGAGCGCAAGAAATACGTGCCGGACTGCATCAAGCTGACGGCCAAGCTGGTCGACAAGCTCAAATGGATGCCCTCGACCTGCGGCTATCGCCTGATCCATGAGGGCAAGGGCCTCGAATGGTGGCATCCGCTGGTGTCGGGCGATCCCGAGAGCGTGCATAAAGCCGGCATGTCGGTGCGCGGCCGCGCCATCCCCGAAGGCAAGGCCGGCGATCTCGAAGACCATATCGTCGATTGGCCGGAATGAGCGCGTCGCCCGATCCGCGCGGCGTTTTCTCGGCGGTCCTGACGCCCTTCGCCGACGACCTCTCCGTCGATCTGCCGGCTTATCTCGCCCATTGTCGCTGGCTACTGGCCAACGGCTGCGACGGCATCGCCGCACTCGGCACCACCGGCGAGGCCAACAGTCTGTCGCTCGCTGAACGCTTCGCCATGCTCGATGCGTTGACCGGCGCCGGCATCAGCGGCGAGAAGCTGATCCTCGGCACCGGCTCCTGCGCCCTGCCCGACGCCGTCGCGCTGACGCGCCGCGCGCTTGCGCTCGGCTCGCCGCATGTTCTGGTGCTGCCGCCCTTCTATTTTAAGAACCCAAGCGAAGACGGGCTTTACGCCTATTACGCGCGGCTGATCGAGGGCGTGAAGAGCGACGCTTTGCGGATCTATCTCTATCACATCCCGCAAACCTCGGCCGTCGCTATCCCTCACAATCTGATCGTCCGCTTGCGCAACGACTTCGGGCCGATCCTGGCCGGTGCGAAGGACAGCGCCCTCGATCTCGCCAACATGCTGGCGATGCTGAAGCTGGTGCCGGACTTCAAGCTGTTCTCCGGCAGCGAGACCTTGCTGTTGCCCTTGATGGAGGCCGGCGGCGTCGGCTGCATCACCGCGGGCAGCAACATCTTTCCGGCGGCGACGGCGAAGGCCTACGCGCTATGGCAAGCCGAAGGCGCCAGTGAAGCCGCGAAAGCCGCGCAGGCCGACCTCACCGCCAAGCGCAAGTCGCTCGACGGCGCGCCGCAGATCCCCACCATGAAGGCCTTGCTCGCCACGGCGCGCGGCAAAGCATCTTGGAAGAATGTGCGTCCGCCCTTCCTGCCGCTGAGCGATGCGGAAACCGACGCGGTGGTCGGCCGCGCGACCTCGCTCGACCTCGAGAGCCTGCGATGAATTTCTTCTTCCGTCCGAAGAAAAAAGCACCGGCCAAAACCCATGAGGCGGTGATCGAGACGCCGCACGGCCCCGTCACTATCAAGGCCAAGCGCAACCGCCGGGCCCGGCGCATGACGCTGCGCATCGACGCCACCCACGATTGCGCCATCCTGGTGCTGCCGACCTATGTGGCGCTCGCCGAAGGGCTCGACTTCGCGCGCAGCAAGGCGGGCTGGCTGCAGGACAAGCTCGCCGAACTGCCCGAACGCCTGACCTTCACGGATGGCGCGGTCTTGCAGGTGCTTGGCCGCGCCGTGACGATCCGCCACGAGCCCGGCCTCGGCGCCCGCGTCGTCGAAGAGCGGGGATATTTGCGCGTCGGCGGCGATGCGGCCCTGCTGCGCGGCCGCGTGCTACGCTGGTTGAAAGCCGAAGCCCGCCGCGCCATCGTACCTTTAGCGGCCGAACGCGCTGGCATGATCGGCAAGAAACACAAGCGCGTCACCTTGCGTGATTCGCGCTCGCGCTGGGGCAGCTGCTCAAGCGACGGCAGCCTGTCGTTCTGCTGGCGCCTCATCCTGGCGCCCGCCGACGTGCTCGACTATGTGGTGAGCCACGAGGTCGCCCATCTCGCCGAGATGAACCACGGCGCGCTGTTTTGGGACGTGGTGGAGCGCCTGACGCCGCATCGGGAAACGGCACGCCGCTGGCTCGCCGAAAACGGCGCGCTGCTGCAACGCCAAGGCTAACGCCTAGCGGTTCTCGCGATCCGATGGATATTCGTAGCGCACGGTCGGCGGCGCCGGGCGGCGCTGCTCGCTGCGCTGCGGGCTGGCATTTGAGCTGCCGCCGCCGAGCGACATGACGCTGCCGAACAGATTGTCCCACAGCGAACCGCTGCTCGGTTGCGACTGCGCTGGCTGCGGCTGTAAGGGCGTGGGCACATAAGCGTCAGCCAGCAGCGGCGCGCTCATGCCGCGGATCGGCAGGCCCTTGTGCGCTTCGAGCATCACGTCATGCCACAGCTGCGCCGGCAGGCCGCCGCCGGTGACGCCCTTCATCATGCGGCGGTCGTCGTTGCCGAGCCAAACGCCGGCGACATAATCGGCGCTGTAGCCGATAAACCAGGCGTCGCGGTAATCCTCGTTGGTGCCGGTCTTGCCATAGACCGGGCGGCCGATATTGGCGGCGCGGCCGGTGCCATATTGCACCACGGCGCCGAGCATGCGGTTCATGTCGGAAATCATGCGCGCGCTCATGCGCAGACCAGGGCCCGAGCCGAGGCGCTGATATATCACGTTGCCGGCCGAGTCCTTCACTTCGGTGACGCCATAGGCCCAAACGCCGGCGCCCTCGTTGGCGAAGGCGGCATAGGCCGAGGTGATTTCCATCAGCGTCACTTCGCTGGCGCCGAGCGCCAAGCCCGATTCGCGCTTGAGCGGCGACGTGATGCCGAGCCGGCGCGCCCATTGGATGACGCGGTCGACGCCGACGCGCTGCAGCACCTGCACCGCCACGGTGTTGATCGAATGGGCGACCGCCTGCTCCATCGTCACCGGGCCACGATACGTGCCTTCGTAGTTGCGCGGGCTGTAATCGCCGACGCTGAAGGGCGCGTCGACGAAGCCGCTGTCCGGCGTCAGGCCGGCGTCGAGCGCGGCGGCATAGTCGAACAGCTTGAACGACGAGCCGGGCTGTCGCAGCGCCCTTGTGGCGCGGTTGAACTGGCTCTCGGCATAATCGACGCCGCCGGCCATGGCGCGCACGGCGCCCGCCGGATCCATCACCAACACGGCGCCCTGCTCGACGACGAACTTTTGCCCATTGGTCTTGATCGTCTGGGCGAGCTTCTGTTCGGCGGCGCGCTGGATGGTCATGTCGAGGGTCGTCTGCACGGTGATGTCGGAGGTGACGCCGCCGACATAGCCGTTGACCTGATCGAGCGCCCAATCGGCGAAATAACGGCCGATGCGGTCGGCCTGACGCGCCAATTTCACCGGCTCGGCCTTGGCCGCCTTGGCTTGCGCCGGCGTGATGAAGCCGGTGTCGGCCATGGCGTCGAGCACCACGTCGGCACGCCGTTCGGCGCGCGCCATGTCGCGCGTCGGCGCGTAGCGCGACGGCGCCTGCAACAGGCCGGCGAGCATCGCCGCCTCGGGCAGCGACAGCTCCTGCACCTTCTTGTCGAAGTAGCGGTCGGCGGCCGCCACGACACCAAAGGTGCCGGCGCCGAGATAGACGCGATTCAGATAGAGCGTGAACAGCTCGTCCTTGCTGTAGTTGCTCTCGAGCCAGAAGGCGACCAGCACTTCTTGGATTTTACGCTTGAGGGTCCGCTCGGGCGTCAGGAACAGGTTCTTGGCGAGCTGCTGCGTGATGGTCGAGCCGCCCTGCGTCACGCCGCCGGCGCGGATATTGCTGTAGATGGCGCGCAGCAAGCCGATCGGGTCCATGCCGAAATGGCTGTAATAGCGCCGGTCCTCGATCGCCATAACCGCCTGCGGCAGATAGGGCGACATCTCCTTCACCGGCACCGGCGGGCTCGAACTGTCGCCGAACGTGGCGAAGGGCGTGCCGTCGCGCGCCAGCAAGGTCACTGCCGGGCGCTTGGCGAGCTGCGGGATACCGTCCATGCGCGGCATGTCGTAGGCGTAATAGGCGATGACGGCGCCGAGCGCGAGGACGCCCCACACGCCGGCGATGAAGCCCCATTTGAGAGCGCCGAAGGCGATGCGCTGGCCCAGCGGCCGCTTCGCGCCCTTTTTACCGGGCTTGAACAGACCGCCGAAGAAGGCGGTGACGCCGGCCAACGGGTTGGCGGATTTGCGGGCAATGCCCGGCTTTTTGCGGCGCGGACGATCCTCGTCCCAGCCGCCGGACGGGCGGTCGGATTTATCGTTATAGCGAGAACTGTTGCGACGGTTCGCCATCGGGGCGAGAAGCCTTTGATTGCCGGTATGAACGGCTATCTAAGAGCCGTTTATGGCGAGGTTGTGGCACAGCCCGCGCCAGGGGCGAAGAGCCGAGGCCGCCTGTCACGCAAAAGACACGGCATCCCACGGATTAAACCACGGCGAAGCACAAAAAGTTCCCGCCTCAAAGGCCGAGACGTCACACGTCGAGGTTGGCGACTTCCAACGCGTGAGTCTGGATGAACTCGCGGCGCGGTTCGACGGCATCGCCCATCAGCGTGGAGAAGATGCCCTCGCTCGAATCAGCGTGCGAGACCTTCACCTGCAGCAGCGTGCGCGCTTCCGGATCGAGCGTGGTTTCCCACAATTGCTCCGGGTTCATCTCGCCGAGGCCCTTGTAGCGCTGGATCGACAGGCCCTTGCGGCCGACGTCCATCACCGTCTCGACCAGTTCGGTCGGGCCGGTAATCACCGTCTCGACGTCCTTGTGCTTCAAGGTCGCATGACGCTGATAGACGTCCTGCAACTCCTTGGTCATGGCGTCGAGATGCTTGGCCTCGCCGCTCTTGATCAGGCGGCCGTCGATCTTCAGGGTCTGCGGCACGCCGCGCAGGATGCGCTTGAAGGCCATGTCGCCGGCCGCATCGAGGCTGCCGGTCCAGCCGCGCTCGAGCGGCGGCTCGGTGGCGTCGAGCCGCTTGGCGAGCGCTTCGGCGGCGGGGCCGGCAAGCGCCTTGTCGTTGAACACGGCCTCATTGAGCACGCCGAGAATGGCGGCCTGCTCGACCAGGATGCGCGAGCCGGCGCGGCGCGCCAGCGGCGTGATCAGGTTGCGCGCGGTGCGCGCATGTTCGACGGCGGCGCGCAGATCCTGGCCGGCGCGCTGGGCGCCATCGCGCATGATGAGCAGCGTATCTTCGAGGCCGGCGTCGATCAGATATTCTTCGAGCATCTCGTCGTTCTTGAGATAGACCTCGGAATTGCCGCGCTTGGAGCGATAAAGCGGCGGCTGGGCGATGTAGAGATAGCCGCGTTCGATCAGCTCGGGCATCTGACGATAGAAGAACGTCAGCAGCAGCGTGCGGATATGGCTGCCGTCGACGTCGGCGTCGGTCATGATGATGATCTTGTGGTAGCGCGCCTTCTCGACGTTGAAGTCTTCCTTGCCGATGCCGGTGCCGAGCGCGGTGATCAAAGTGCCGATTTCCGCCGAGCCGAGCATCTTGTCGAAGCGCGCGCGCTCGACGTTGAGGATCTTGCCGCGGAGCGGTAGGATCGCCTGGTTGGCGCGGTTACGGCCCTGCTTGGCCGAACCGCCGGCCGAATCGCCCTCGACGATGAAAATCTCGGACTTGGCGGGATCGCGCTCCTGACAATCGGCGAGCTTGCCGGGCAAGGACGAGATGTCGAGGATGCCCTTGCGGCGCGTCAGATCGCGCGCCTTGCGCGCCGCTTCGCGGGCGGCGGCCGCCTCGATGGCCTTGCCGACGATTTTCTTCGCCTCGCCCGGATGTTCCTCGAACCACTGGCTCAGCTTGTCGTTGACGACCGATTCGACGACCGGGCGCACCTCCGACGAGACGAGCTTTTCCTTGGTCTGCGACGAGAACTTGGGATCGGGTACTTTCACCGACAGCACGCAGGTCAGCCCCTCGCGCATGTCGTCGCCGGTGATCTGCAGCTTTTCTTTTTTGCCGACGCCGGACTGCGTCACGTAATTGTTCAGGCTACGCGTCAGCGCGCCGCGGAAACCGGCGAGATGCGTGCCGCCGTCCTTCTGCGGGATGTTGTTGGTGAAGCACAGCGTGTTCTCGTGATAGCTGTCGTTCCACTCCATCGCCACTTCGGTGACGATCCCATCCTTCTCGCCAGTGACATAGATCACCGGCTGATGCAGCGCCACTTTCGAGCGGTCGAGATATTGCACGAAGGCCTCGAGGCCGCCTTCATAATGCAGTTCGACGACCTTCGGCTCGTCGACTGAGCGCGCGTCGGTCAGCGTCAGCTTGACGCCGGAATTGAGGAAGGCGAGCTCGCGCAGGCGATGCTCCAGCGTGTCGAAGTCGAACACGGTCTTGGTGAAGATCTTGTCGGACGGGAAGAAGGTCACTTCCGTGCCGGTGCGCGGGCCCTGCTTGCCGTCCTTGTCGGCGTCGATCGGCGCGTCGCCGACCACCGCGAGCGGCGCTTCGGCGTCGCCGGTGCGAAAGCGCATGAAATGCTCTTTGCCGCCGCGCCAGATGCGCAGGTCGAGATGCTCGGAGAGCGCATTCACCACGGAAATGCCGACGCCGTGCAGGCCGCCGGAGACCTTGTAAGTGTTCTGATCGAACTTACCGCCGGCATGCAGCTGGGTCATGATGACCTCAGCCGCCGACACGCCCTCTTCCTTGTGCATGTCGGTCGGGATGCCGCGGCCGTTGTCGCGGATCGTCGCCGAACCGTCGGAGTTGAGCGTCACCTCGACGCGGTCGCAATAGCCGGCGAGCGCCTCGTCGATCGAGTTGTCGACCACTTCGTAGATCATGTGGTGCAGGCCCGAGCCGTCGTCGGTGTCGCCGATATACATGCCGGGGCGCTTGCGCACGGCATCGAGGCCCTTCAGGACCTTAATCGATTCCGCGCCGTAATCGTCGGCGGCATCGGCTTTGGCTTTTTGCGACTCGGTGCTCATGGCTATCTCTCTCGGCGGTGATCCGCCCTAAAAACTCACGCGATTCAGAAAATCAGAAATTCGTTCTCGATACAGTGGCGGCGGCAACGCGGAACATCTGCGCCGTCTCGGCGAGCGGCGCAAACAGCGCCGCGTCGGTGCCCGTCATCCAAGCCTGCACGCCGAGCGCGTCGATCTCGGCGAACAGGGCGCGGCGATGGGCCTCGTCGAAATGCGCCGCCACTTCGTCCATCAGCAGGATCGGCACGGCCGCCACGCCATTCGCGCGCGGACGGCGTGCCTGCAGCCGCAAATTCGCCAGCACGATGCCGGTCAGCAGCGCCTTCTGCTCGCCGGTCGAGCAGAGATGCGCCGGCATGCGCCGCGCCGCGTGCGTCACCGCCAGATCGCTGCGATGCGGGCCGATCCCGGCCCCGCCGGTCTCGGCATCATGACCCCGCGCGGCGGCTAGCGCCGCCATCAAACGCTCTTCGCAGGCGAGCGCCGGGCTCTCGCCGAGCCAGCGCTCCGTCTCGCCTTCGACCACGATCTCGGCGGTCGGAAACGGCCCGAGCCCCTCGCCCATCGCTGCGTTCAGCGCCGCCACGGTGTCCTGACGCGCCGCGGCGATCGCCACCGCGCGCTCAGCCATCGCCTGTTCCAACGCCGTCAGCCAATGCGGATCGGCCGGGCCGCGACCCTCGCGGGGTCCTCGCAATAGTTTGGCCCGTTCGCGCATAGCGCGCTCGTAAGCCGTGATGCGGCCGGCATGGGCCGGATCGAGGCCGAAGGCCAAGCGATCCAAGAACCGCCGGCGGCCCGCCGCGCCCTCGACGAACAAACGGTCCATCGCCGGAGTCAGCCACAACACGCTCATCACTTCGCCGAGGATGCTGGCGCCCTTGGCCGGCTGGCCGTCGAGCCGCACCAAACGCTTCTCGGCGCGGCGCTCGGAGTCATCCTCGTCGTCACCGCTGCCCGCCTTTGTCATGGGATCGCGGCCAGTGCCAACGGCGATCTCGCCGTCCGGCGTCGCGATCATCGCCGCGACGGCCCAGGCTGCTTCGGGGCGCTCTTTGTTCAAACGATCGACCTCGGCGAGCCGCGCGTTGCGCAAGCCGCGGCCTGGGGCGAGGAAAGAAATCGCCTCCAACAGGTTGGTCTTGCCGGCGCCGTTGGGCCCGACGAGCACGACGCTGCGGCCATCGGTTTCGAGGCGCAAGCTGGCGTAGCAACGGTAGTCGGTCAGCGCCAGCCGCGTCACCGCGAAGCGGGCAGGGCGCGCTTGCGGTTCGGATTCGACTTGCGGAATCGCAGCGGATGGCAGGGGCGCTTGCAGCTCAGGGCCCTCCTGGGGGAACAGTCGCCGGCTCAGACCCGCATCGGCATCAGGACGTAGAGCGCGGCGGCGTCGTCGACGTCGCGCACCAACGTCGGCGAAGCGCCGTCGGCCATGGTGAATTGGACGCTTTCCCCGGCAATGCGTTCGGTGATGTCGAGCAGGTAGCGCGAGTTGAAACCGATCTCGAGCGGCTCGGCATCGAAGCTCACTTCCAGCTCCTCGACGGCGCTGCCGTTATCCAGGCTGGTGGCCGACAGGGTCAAGGAGCCCTTGCCGACGGCCAGCTTCACGGCGCGCGACTTCTCGGTCGAAATGGTCGAGACGCGGTCGACGGCAGAGGCGAAGGCCTTGCAGGGCACTTCCAAGATCTTGTCGTTGCCCGACGGAATGACGCGCTCGTAGTCCGGGAAGGTGCCGTCGATCAGTTTGGAGGTCATGGCCGCATCGCCGAAGGCGAAGCGGATCTTGGTGTCCGACAGCGACAGCTCGACGTTGCCTTCCGACTCGTCGAGCAGCTTGCGCAGCTCGGCGACGGTCTTGCGCGGAATGATAATGCCGGGCATTTCGGCCGCGCCCTTGGGCAGCGGCACCTGGAAGCGGGCCAGACGGTGGCCGTCGGTCGCCACCGCGCGCAGCACGCCGCCGGCTTCCTTGGTGGCATGCAGGTAGATGCCGTTCAGGTAGTAGCGCGTCTCCTCGGTGGAGATGGCGAAGCGGGTGTGATCGATCAGACCCTTCAGTTCCTCGGCGGTGACCATGAACTCGTGCGGCAGCTTGTCCTTGGTCATCACCGGGAAATCGGCCGGCGGCAGGCACTGCAGGGTGAAGACCGAGCGCCCGGCGCGGATCGTCAGGGGGGCGTTCTCGCC
>CANJIM010000082.1 GCA_947474495.1 Rhodospirillaceae bacterium | reverse complement strand
CGGCCCCGGAAACCGCGACACCGCCATTGCCGCCTTCCGGTTCCGCTTCGCTCCACCTCCAGCCAGCAATGGCGAGGGAGGAAATAATGCACTAACATTTAACCTGGACCACCTAATGGGGGCCGATCAGTTACGCAAATAAAAAGGGCGGCCGCAGCCGCCCTTTATTTTCAGGAAAACCAGCGCGTTAGGCCGTCTTGACGCCGACCGCGATGCCGCGCTGCACGGCCGGCCGCGCCAGGATGGCGTCGAACCAGCGCTTCACGTTGGGGTAGTCGGCGAAATCGATGCCCTGCATGGCGAAGGACTGCGCCCAGGGAAAGGTGGCGATATCGGCGATGGAATAGTCGCCCGCCAGGTATTCGGCCTCGCCCAGGCGCTTGTCGATCACGCCGTAAAGCCGTTTGGCTTCTTCGGCATAGCGCTTCATGGCGTAGGGAATTTTCTCCGGCGCGAACTTCAGGAAGTGGTGCGCCTGGCCGAGCATAGGGCCGAAGCCGCCCATCTGGAACATCAACCACTGCATGACGAGATATTTCGTCGGCATGTCCTGCGGCCAGAACTTGCCGGTCTTCTCGGCGAGATACATCAGGATGGCGCCCGACTCGAACAGCGAGATCGGCTTGCCGTTCGGCCCCTCGCTGTCGACGATCGCCGGGATCTTGTTGTTCGGGCTTATCTTGAGGAAATCCGGCGCGAATTGCTCGTTCTTGCCGATGTTGATCGAATGGACGTTGTACGGCAGCCCAAGCTCTTCGAGCATGATCTGCACTTTGCGGCCATTCGGCGTGGTCCAGGTATAAAGATCGATCACGGCGGTACCCCTAACTGACAATGCCGGCGCTTAAGCGCTCAGCTTCTTCTTCAAAATTTCGTTCACGACGCCGGGATTGGCCTTGCCGCCGGTCGCCTTCATGACCTGGCCGACGAACCAGCCGATCAGCTTTTCGTTGCCGGCCTTGTATTTGGCGACGTTGTCCGGGCTCGACGCAATAATCTGGTCGGCAGCGGCCTCGATCGGGCCGGTGTCGGTGATCTGCTGCAGGCCCTTGGCGGCGACGATGTCCTTCGCCAGCTTGCCGGTCTCGACCATTTCGGCGAACACATCCTTGGCGATACGGCCGGAGATCGTGTTGTCGGCGATCAGGTCGATCAGGCCACCGAGCGCACCCGCCGAAACCGGCGACTGTTCGATGGTCAGGTTCTGCTTGTTGAGCACGGCGAATAGCTCGCCGGTCAGCCAGTTCGATGCGATCTTGGGATCGCGGCCTTTCGCCACCGTCTCATAAAACGCCGCCGAGGCCATATCGGCCGACAGCACGCCGGCGTCATAGGGCGACAGGCCGTAATCGCTGACGAAGCGCGCCTTCTTCACGTCTGGCAGTTCGGGCAGGCCCTGCTTGATATTTTCGACCCAGGTGGGATCGAGTTCGAGCGGCAGCAGGTCCGGGTCCGGGAAGTAGCGATAGTCATGCGCCTCTTCCTTGCTGCGCATCGGTCGCGTCTCGCCGCGGGTCGGGTCGAACAGGCGGGTCTGCTGTTTGACCTCGCCACCCTCCTCGATCAGATCGATCTGGCGGCGCGCCTCGGCCTCGACGGCCTGCTGCACGAAGCGGATGGAATTGACGTTCTTGATCTCGCAGCGCGTGCCGAAGCGCTCGCCGGGCTTGCGCACCGAGACGTTGACGTCGGCGCGTAAGCTGCCCTCTTCCATATTGCCGTCGCAGGTGCCGAGATAGCGCAGGATCGAGCGCAGCTTCTTGACGTAAGCGCCAGCCTCTTCCGCTGAGCGCATGTCAGGCTCGGAGACGATTTCCATCAGCGCGACGCCCGAGCGGTTGAGGTCGATCATGGTCATCTTCGGATGCAGATCATGGATGCTCTTGCCGGCGTCCTGTTCGAGATGCAGACGGGTGATGCCGATCTCGCGGCTGGTGCCGTCGGCGAGGTCGATCGTCAGCTTGCCCTTGCCGACGATCGGCTGGGTGAACTGCGAGATCTGATAGCCCTGCGGCAGATCGGGATAGAAATAGTTCTTGCGGTCGAACACCGAGACCAGGTTGATCTGCGCTTCGAGGCCGAGGCCGGTGCGCACCGCCTGCTCGACGCAATATTTGTTGATCACCGGCAGCATGCCCGGCATGGCGGCGTCGACCAGCGACACCTGGCTGTTGGGCTCGGCGCCGAACGCCGTCGCCGCGCCGGAGAACAGCTTGCTGTTCGACGTCACCTGAGCGTGGACTTCGAGACCGATGACGATCTCCCACTTGCCCGTCTTGCCGTCCATCAGGCGCTCTTCGTTCACTGTTGCCATGGTCAGGCCCTCCCGCCCAAATCGGGTGTCGCGGTGAACGCCACCTGCTTCTCCAGCACGCCGGCGATCTTCAACAGGCCCGCCTCGTCGAAGGTCTTGCCGATGAGCTGCAGGCCGAGCGGCAAGCCTTCCGCCGACAGGCCGGCGGGTACCGAGATGCCCGGCAGGCCGGCGAGGTTCGTCGTCACCGTGAACACGTCATTGAGATACATGGCGATCGGATCGTCGGATTTCTCCCCCATGGCGAAGGCAGCCGAGGGGGCCGTCGGCGTCAGGATGGCGTCGACCTTTTGGAACGCCGTTTCGAAATCCTGGGCGATCAGGGCGCGCACGCGCTGGGCCTTGCGGTAGTAAGCGTCGTAATAGCCGGCTGATAGCACGTAGGTGCCGATCAGGATGCGGCGGCGCACTTCCTTGCCGAAGCCTTCGGCGCGGGTGTTCTCGTAGAGCTCCTCGATGGAGCTGCCCGGCGCGCGCAGGCCGAAGCGCACGCCGTCGTAGCGCGCCAGGTTCGACGACGCCTCGGCGGGCGCCAGGATGTAGTAGCAGGGCAGCGCGTATTTGGTGTGCGGCAGGCTGACCTCGACCGCTTCGGCGCCGGCATCCTTGAGCATGGCGATGCCCTTCTGCCACAGCGCGTCGATCTCGGCGCTCATGCCCTCCATGCGGTATTCCTTGGGAATACCGATTTTCAGGCCGCGAATGTCGCCGGTCAGTGCCGCTTCGAAATCCGGGACCGGAATATTGGCGCTGGTTGAATCCTTCGGATCGAAGCCCGACATCTCGCGCAGCAGAATCGCGCAGTCCTGCACGGTGCGGGCGAAGGGCCCGGCCTGGTCGAGCGACGAGGCGAAGGCGACGACGCCCCAGCGCGAACAGCGACCGTAAGTCGGCTTGATACCGACGATGCCGCAGAAGGCGGCCGGCTGGCGGATCGAGCCGCCGGTGTCGGTGCCAGTCGCGCCCAAGCAGGAGCGCGCCGCGACAGCGGCTGCCGAGCCGCCCGACGAGCCGCCCGGCACTAGCGGCCGATTGTCGCCGGCACGGCGCCAGGGATTTTCCACCGCGCCGAAATGGCTCGTCATATTCGACGAGCCCATGGCGAATTCGTCGAGGTTGGTCTTGCCGACCGTGACCGCGCCAGCCTTGAGCAGCTTCGCGGTGATGGTCGATTCATACTGCGGCACGAAGTTGCTAAGAATCTTAGACGCCGCCGTGGTGCGCACGCCCTCGGTGCAGAACAGGTCCTTGATGCCGAGCGGCAAGCCTTCGAGCGCCCCCGCCTCGCCCTTGGCGAGCTTGGCGTCCGACGCGGCAGCCTGCTTCAGCGCCAGCTCCGGCGTCTCGGTGATGAAGGCATTGAGCGCGCGCGTCTGCTCCACGGCCTTCAGATGGGCCTGGGTCAGTTCGGTCGCGGAGAATGTCTTCGCCTTGATGCCGTCGCGCGCGGCGGCCAGCGTCAGCGTGGTCAAATCAGCCATTATTCGACCACCTTCGGCACGGTGAAGAAGCCGTCCTTGCCGTCCGGCGCGTTGGCGAGCACCTTCTCGGGATAGCCGCCATCGCTCACCACGTCGTCGCGCATCGGCAGTTTGATCGCGCCGACGCTGACCATGGGCTCGACGCCCTCGGTCTTCACCTCGTTGAGCTGTTCGATCCAGGTCATGATTTGGTTGAGCTCGCCGGCGAGCGAATCCTGTTCTTCCTCGCTCACGCGAATGCGGGCGAGGCGCGCGATACGCGCGACGGTGGCTTTGTCCAACGACATCTGTTTAAGTGTCTCCGACCGGATGGGAGGGCGGCTCTCAAGTACCGGAAAAATCTAGGAAAATTTAGGGCTCTGGCCGCCAGAGTCGGCACGTTAACACCCGATCATGCCCCTTCGCAACCCCGCGGACCTGGCCGGCCAAAGCGCCAGCGGACGGAGCTTTCTCGGCCTCGATATCGGCACGAAAACCATCGGCCTCGCCCTGTCGGACGTGCTCGGCATGATCGCCACGCCGACCGAAACCCTGCGCCGCGGCAAGTTCATGGACGATTCGCAAAAGCTGCTCGCCATGATCCGCCAGCATGACGTCGGCGCCCTGGTCCTCGGCCTGCCGCTCAACATGGACGGCAGCGAAGGCCCGCGCTGCCAATCGGTTCGCCAGTTCGCCGCCAACTATCTCGCCGTGCAGGATATCGACATCGTCTTCTGGGACGAGCGCCTGTCCACGGTGGCCGCCCATCGCGTCATGATTGACGCCGACTTGTCACGCAAACGTCAAGCTGAGGTCGTAGACAAGATGGCCGCCGCCATTATCCTGCAAGGCTTCCTCGATCATCTCTCCTATGCGAAACGCAATGCGCCATGAGCACCAAAGGTCCGCTTTCTAATCTCCGTATTTTCGACATCACCCGTGTTCTCGCCGGGCCGAGCTGCACCCAGATGTTCGGCGACCTCGGCGCCGACGTGATCAAGATCGAGCGCCCAGGGGCGGGCGACGACACGCGCAAATGGGGTCCGCCGTTTCTGAAGGACCCGCAGGGCAACGACACCAGCGAGAGCGCCTATTATCTTTCGGCCAACCGCAACAAGCGTTCGCTCGCCCTCGACTTCACCACCGAGAAGGGCGCCAAGCTGGCGCGCGACCTGATCGCTAAGTGCGACATCGTCACCGAGAACTTCAAGGTCGGCTCGCTGGAAAAGCACGGGCTCGACTATGCCAGCCTCAAGCCGCTCTTTCCGCGCCTGGTCTATTGCTCGGTCACCGGCTTCGGCCAGACCGGACCCTACGCGGCGCGCGCCGGCTACGACTTCGTCGTGCAGGGCATGGGCGGCATCATGAGCCTGACCGGCGAGAAAGACGGCCAGCCGCTGAAGGTCGCCGTCGGCATCGCGGATCTGATGTGCGGCATGTATGCCGCCGTCGGCATCCTCGCCGCCCTGCGCCACCGCGACGCCACCGGCCAGGGCCAGTTGGTCGATATGGCGCTGCTCGATACGCAAGTCGCCTGGATGAGCTACCTCGCGCAATCGACGCTGGTCACAGGCGAGAGTCCGCCGCGCCTTGGCAACAGCCATCCCAATATCGTGCCCTACGACGTCTTCCCCTCGGCGGACGGCCACATCATTCTCGCCGTCGGCAACGACGGACAATTTCAGCGCTTTTGCAAATTCGCCGGCCGCGAAGACCTCAGCGCCGATCAACGCTTCGCCACCTCGGGCGCGCGCATCAAGAACCGCGACATCATCACGCCGCTGCTCGGCGAGATCACAGCGACGCAAATCACCGCCCATTGGGTCGATGGGCTGGACGATTGCGCCGTGCCCTGCGGGCCGATCAACAGTCTGCCGCAGGTCTTCGCCGACCCGCAGGTGATCGCCCGCCAAATGATCGCGCCGATGCTGCACCCCCTCGCCGGCGATAAGCCGCTGCCGACGGTCGCCAGCCCGATCAAACTGTCGGAAACGCCGCCGACCTATCGCCGGCCGCCCCCCACCCTGGGCGAGCATACCGACGAGGTTCTGCGGGAACTGCTTGATTTACGCGACGGTGACCTCGCGAGCCTGCGGGCGGAAAAGATCATCGGCTAAGGCTTTTTCGGCAGTATTCCTGACTAAAACAGTGGCGAAAACGCGACAATCGGCCTTGATATCCCGCTCTTATTGGCCTTTTTCGCGTATTCGCTTGCTTTATTCTTCTTTCGCACCCAAGTATCTCGGGTTCGACATTCTAGCTTTCTTGCTGTTTGCCCTCTGGGCCCTTCTCAAGACAATGCTCTGAACTCGGATTGGAGGCGCTGTTGTAGCGTCGACAAACACGCATTCGTGCGTCTTTCTAAGGAGCCTCATAATGGCAACCGGTACTGTGAAGTGGTTTAACGCTCAAAAGGGTTTCGGCTTCATCCAGCCGTCCGACGGCGGCAAGGATGTGTTCGTGCACATCAGCGCCGTTGAGCGCGCGGGTCTCTCTGGCCTGAACGAAGGCCAGTCGATCAGCTTCGACGTGGTGAACGAGCGCGGCAAGGATGCCGCCGCGAACCTCCGCGCCGAGTAAGCACTCGACACGAAAATGAGAAAGCCCGGTGGGGAAACCCACCGGGCTTTTTCTTTGCCTGCGCGCCCGCCGATCAGCCCAGTGACGGATAGTCCGTGTAGCCCTTGGCGCCGCCATAGCCGTCGGCGCCCGTGTAGAAGGTCGAGGCGTTCCATTCGTTGAGCGGCGCGTTCTTGGCGAAGCGCACGGCCAAGTCGGGATTGGCAATGGCCAACTTGCCGAATGCGACCGCGTCGGCGCGGCCCTCCGCCAATGCCTTGGTCGCATCGTCGAAAAAGAATTTCTCGTTGGCGATATAGACGCCGCCGAAGGCCGCCTTGATCTGCGGGCCGACGCTATCCGGCCCGACATATTCGCGGGCGCAGATAAAGGCGAGCTTGCGCTTGCCCAATTCCTTGCCGACGTAAGAGAACGTCAACGCCGGATCGGCATCGCCCATGCCTGCATTGTCGCCGCGCGGCGACAAATGCATGCCGACGCGATCGGCGCCCCACACCGCCGTCACCGCGTCGGTGACCTCGAGCATCAGCCGCGCGCGGTTCTCGACCGAGCCGCCGTACGCGTCGGTGCGGATGTTCGATTTGCTCTGCAGGAAGCTGTCGAGCAGGTAGCCGTTGGCGCCGTGAATCTCGACGCCGTCGAAGCCGGCCTTCTGCGCGTTCTCAGCGGCGTTGCTATAAGCCTCGACGATGCCGGGCAGTTCGGCAACCGCGAGGGCGCGCGGCGTGACATAGGGCTTGCCCGGCGCGACGCGATCGATCCTGTCAGGAATGGCGATGGCGCTCGGCGCCACCGGCGTCTCGCCGTTCAGATAGAACGGATCGGAGGTGCGCCCGACATGCCAGAGCTGCAGCACGATGCGTCCGCCCGCCTCATGCACCGCCTTGGTCGTCAGCTTCCAGCCTTCGATCTGCTCAGGCGACCAGATGCCCGGCGTGTCGTGATAGCCGACGCCCATCGGCGTGATCGACGTCGCCTCGGTGATGATGAGGCCGAAGGAGGCGCGCTGGCGATAATAGTCCGCCATCAGCGCATTGGGCTGGCGCTGGATGCCGGCGCGCGAGCGCGTCAGCGGCGCCATGATGACGCGGTTGGGCAGATCGAGAGCGCCGACGCGCAGCGGATCGAGCAAGGTGGGCATGAGAAAACTCGCGAATGTAACCGGCGCGCAATGCGCTGGTTGTGACGAAGGATCGTTCACTTAAGCGCGAGACTGCGATGGATCAAGCGGCACGGCAGGAACGCGGTCATCAGCCGCCCGTATGCATCCATGATCGGCAATTTTATCGCACTGTGATGCGAATTCACGCAGCTATCTCTCGCGTAACCGCTTTCCTCACCGTAACGATAATTGTCGGAGCGGGCGCCGCGCTGTGGTTTGGCGCGATCACAATTCCAAGCCGCCTCAATCCCTGGGCGCCGCTCGACATCGCCGATGCGCCGAACCTGCTGACGAAATACAAGCTCAAGCGATTGGCGAACGATCCGCAGCAATGTCTCCCACCTTGCAGACGACGCCGTTGCGCTTCACACCGCAAGCCGACCGCGACGTCGGCGCCCAATGCGCATTTCGCAACGTCGTGCGTGTCACCTCATCCAGCGTGACCTACAGCAGCAGCTTCGTCGCCAGTTGCCCGCTCGCCGTCGGCATCGCTCTCTTCGAGCGTCACGCCTTGCAGCCCGCCGCCGAAACCGCGTTCGGCCAGCGCGTCACAGGCGTCAGCCATCTCGGCACCTATGCCTGCCGCAACGTCTATGGCCGCGAGACCGGGCGGCGCAGCCAGCACGCTTCTGCCAACGCCATCGACCTCGCCGGCTTTCGCTTGGAGGACGGCAAGACCGTCACTTTGCAGCGCGACTGGAGCGGCGACGACGCAGAAGCGCGCTTTCTGCGCGATCTGCGCCAGCGCGCCTGCGACATCTTCCCCACTCTGCTCGGCCCCGACTACAACGCCGCCCACCACAACCATTTCCACATGGATATGGGCGGCTTCCGCATCTGCCGTTGAGCTTGTCATTATTCTGTCACCGAACTGTCGCCGATACTGTCATCTCCCGCGGGCTACAAAAAACGCGCCCGGCGGCCCGCCGCCGCGCATCCCGCCATTGTCCTTCGGGGGAGTTTGAACCCATGACACACAGCCCGTCCCGCGCGCTTCTCGCCGCGGCCCTTTGCGCCGCCACGCTCGGCGCCACCACCGCCGCCCTGGCCCAGCAGAAGATCGAGGTCTATAGCGGCGACGCGCAGGCCCTCAGTCTCGGCGAGTTCGCTTTCACCGGCGGCAAGACCCTGAAGCTCAGCAATGGCATCGGCAGCGGCGCCTTCCACTTCGCCAAGGATCCGGACAGGGTGATCTACACGGTCAGCGACCGCGGCGCGAATTTCACCTGCGATGAAGAAGGCCAGTCGATCAGCGGCTTGACGCCGGAGCAGATGTGCGGCGCCGTCAAGGGCGGCCGCATTTATCCGATGCCGGGCTACGCCCCGTCGATCTTCAAGGTCGAACTGACCGGCGACAAGACCTTCCGCGTCGTCGAGACCATCCCGCTCAAGGATCGCGACGGCAAGCCCCTCACCGGTATCGTCAACCCGCTGACCAAGGCGGCGACCGAGATTCCGTTCGACGGCAAGGGCAACAAGCTGGCCCATGATCCGAGCGGCGTCGATCTCGAAGGCCTGGTGAAGCTATCCGACGGCAGCTTCTGGCTGTCCGACGAGAACGCGCCCGGCCTCATCCATGTCGGCGCCGACGGCAAGGTGATCAAGCGCCTGGTGCCCGCCGGCTCGGAAGGCGACTTCAAGGACGCGAAATATCCGATCGAGGGCAAGTTGCCGGCCATCCTGGTCAAACGCCAGAGCAACCGCGGCATCGAATCGATCACCATGTCGCCGGACGAGCGGTTCCTCTACTTCATCGTGCAGAACCCGCTGGCCAATCCGGATGGCGCCGCCTACCGCGACGCGGCCCATACCCGTCTCTATAAGATGGACCGCGCGAGCGAGACGCTGGTCGGCGAGTACGTCTACGCGCTCGACGATTTCAACGTCTATAAAGACGGCTCCAAGACCATGAGCGCCGGCCGCATCAGCGAGATGACCGCCATGGGCCCCGACCGCCTGCTGGTGCTGGAGCGCACCGACAAAATAACGCGCCTGCACGAGATTGCGCTGGCCGGCGCGACCAACATCCTCGGCAGCAAGTGGGATGACCTCGCCACCGCGCCGTCGCTCGAGCAGGGCAAGGATGCCGCGGCCCTCGGCATTACGCCGACGCCGAAGACGTTGCGGCTCGACACAAACGATCACAAGGAGCTGCCGGTCAAGATCGAAGGCCTCGCCTTCCTCAACGACGGCCGCCTGCTGATGATCAACGACGACGATTTCGGCATCACCGGCGAGCGCACCAAGATCATGATCGTCAGCGATCCGGCGTTGAAGCTGACGAAGTAAGCGCGATGCTTCTTCGATAAGCGCGCGCGAGCGCGCGACAACTCTCCCCTCCGTCTGCCCTGACGAGAGGTACCCACGGCGCCCGGAGCCGATCCGGGCGCCGTTTTTTTGCGGGTTTCGCGATCAGACCTTTTCCGCCGGCCCGTAAACATCCTCGATCCAGCTCAGCGCCGGACCGATCTGATTGACGTCCGTCGTCGAGCCCAAGGTCACGAGCACTGCCTGTTCGACGGCGGCTTTGGGAATCCCCGACTCCTTCAGCCACTTCGTATGATTGCGGAAGGCCATCTCGTAACCAGCCGCCACGAAGGCGCCGAGCATGATGAGCTGGCAGGTCGGCTTATCCAGCGGCCCCGACTTGAACGCCGCCTCACGCATGGCGGCATAGTGGACGCCGATGTCGGGTTGCAGCTTCTTGAGCAAGGTCGGCGACGAATCGACAAGCTTTCCAATCATCGGGGATATCCTCTCATACTGAACAATGGGCTAAACGAAACCTCACGCTTCCGGCACCAGCATGACCAGCTTCAAGTCCGGTCGCGCCGCGAGCGTGAAGCCGATCTGGCGGTAGCGCAGAAAGCCGTCGTCCGGGTGGTCGAAGGTGCGCTCGCCGCCTTCGCGGCCGAGCACCGCTTGGGCGTCCCATAGCCGCGCGAACAGCGGGCTCTTGGCGCGCAACTCCTCGATCATCGCCTTGACCGCGTCGTCGGTGAGATGGGCGCCGGCGTCGGCGCGAAATTCGGCGAGCACGCGGCTGGCGCGTTCTTCCCAACCATGGATGAGTTTGCGCGCCGCCGGCTCCAGGAAGACATAGCGCAGCAGGTTGCGCTCATGCTTGCCCTCTTGGGATTTACGGGGCTTCTTGTCGAGCCAGCCGACGAACAGATGCGCCGCCTGCTTGTTCCAGGCGCGTGCGGTGCCGAGCCGATCCATGGCGTAGGCCGGGCAGCCGATCATGTCGACGACAGTTTGCAAATCGACCGGCGGCTCCACCGTGGCGGCCGGCTCATCGGCCTCGGGGTCGCGCTTGCCGGCCAGCTCGAACAGATAGGCCCGCTCGGCGGCCGACAGGCGCAGCGCTTCGGCCAGCCGCGCCAGGGCGGTCGCCGAGGCGGAGACCTCGCGGCCCTGCTCGATCCAGGTATACCAGGTGGCTGAGACGCCGCCGATCTGCGCCACTTCTTCACGGCGCAGGCCTGGCGTGCGCCGTCTCCCGCCTGAGCCGAGGCCCGCTTCGGCCGGCGTCAGACGCTCGCGCTGGGCGCGCAGGAAGTCGCCGAGCGCCTTGCGGCGGGCGTCGGCCGATTGAAAGCTGGGGCGTCGCATGGCGCTATCATACCAGGATAAGCGCCAGTTTATACCTGGATAAAAACCAGCCCGGAGCCTCGGACCTTAGTAGGTCATGCAGGCGGCGTTGACGATGCCCAGCGCGATCGAGGCAGCGGCCAGCGTGACGCCGGCGGCGACATTGCCCTCTTCGATATGGCGCGACACTTCACGCAGCGCGACATCGACGATCTTGAGGACGACGATCTGCACGATGAGCGCGATCACGCTCCACACCGCCATATCGACCAGCGAGACGCTGTGCTCGATGACGCTGGCGAGCGGCAGGGTGAAGCCGATGAGCGCGCCGCCGAGGCTGATCGCCGCCGCCGTATTGCCCTTTTTGATCAGGTCGACTTCATGGTGCGAGGTAACGGCCATATAAGCCGCCAGGAACAGCGCCACGGCGACGAGCGCCGCAATGAAGTAAAGCGCGAAGCTGCCGACAGTTTGCAGCGACATCAGGATGGTCATTGGCTCCCCCTATTCGAAATAATGCGGCACGAAGCGGCTGGTATCGCGCGTGATGGCGCTGACATCCTCACGGATGCCGATGCCGGCCGGCTGGCTGGCGATCACCCAAGAGCCGATGACGGCATGGTTGCCGTCGAACTGCGGAATCTGCGTGTAGGCCTGATAGACGAAGCCTTCCCCGCCGTAAGCGCCGGGCGT